>CAZZNO010000309.1:407-1531 GCA_964655685.1 uncultured Prevotella sp. | reverse complement strand
ACAGCGTGCCCAGCAGGAATCCGAACAATTGATCTCCGAGCTGAAAAAGAAGAACGCCGGGGAGCTCAAGGAGCACGAACTCCATGCCATGCGCGCCAATCTACAGAGCAAAATCGATGCACATTCGGAAAAAATCCAAACCACAGTTCCCAATGCCGGCGAAATCCCGACAGAAGTCAAAATCGGCGATACCGTAGAATTGACCACCCTCGGTGCAAAGGCCGTCATCCTGACTTTGCCAAACGCCAAGGGCGAATGTCAGGTACAGGCCGGTGCATTGAAGCTCACCGCAAAGCTCAAGGATCTGCGCACGGCTGTGCCGGACAAACCCAAAAAAACCAAAAATTCCGGCAGCCGAATTCAAATCGCCGCCCGTCCCGTAGAAACCGAATGCGATGTACGCGGTTGCAATCTGGAAGAAGCATTGATGGCCGTTGATCTGTTCTTAGACGGCGCCGTACTCAATCGTCTCAAGATTGTAAATATTATTCATGGAAAAGGCACGGGAATTCTACGCGCCGGAATTCACAAGCATCTGAAAACCCTGTCCTTCGTAAAGGAATTCCGACTCGGACGTTATGGTGAAGGCGAGGACGGCGTTACGATTGTCACACTGAAATAAACGTTGCCACTACCATAACGCTCGCAAAATTTTGCAAGGAAAACTTTGACGTGCGTTGTTCATAATTTGTTCACAGCCGATTCATTCCTTTCTGCTATGCTGAAAAATACGAACTGAAAGGAGACGTATCCATGTCGATGCTGAAAATATTACTGGTAGACGATGATCCCAATATTCGCCAGCTCGTCAACCTTTATCTTGAAAAAGAAGGATTTGAAGTAACCATGGCCGCCCGAGGCGATGAAGCGTTAAAGATCTTTCGGGAATCCCCGCCGAACCTAATCCTATTGGATATTATGCTTCCCGGCATGGATGGCTGGCAAGTTTGCCGCGAGGTGCGAAAGGTTTCCAATATCCCCATCATCATGCTCACGGCCAAGGACGAAACCTTTGATAAGGTTTTAGGGCTTGAATTGGGCGCAGACGATTATGTGGCCAAACCCTTTGACATGAAGGAACTGGTGGCACGCATCAAGGCTGTATCGCGCCGCTTCCAGCCCAA
>CAZZNO010000309.1:0-397 GCA_964655685.1 uncultured Prevotella sp. | reverse complement strand
TTTTCCCCGGCCTCACCGTAAACATCAATCAATATACGGTAAAATACATGGGGCGTGAATTGGAAATGCCGCCCAAGGAATTAGAACTGCTCTATTTTCTGGCCAGTCATCCGGGCATGGTATTCACTCGCGAACAGTTATTGGAACAGGTTTGGGGCTACGATTATTTCGGCGATTCCCGCACCGTGGACGTACATGTAAAGCGTCTGCGTGAAAAACTTACCGAAGGTGAAAACCTCGGTTGGATGATTAAAACCGTTTGGGGCGTCGGATACAAATTTGAGGTGAAATAATCCATGAAAAGCGGATTGTTCTGGCGGATGTTCAGCGCAATTCTGGCCGTAGTATTGGTTACAGTGATACTCTTCACTGCTATACTGCTCGCTGCCCAGCGCAC
>CAZZNO010000308.1:0-1571 GCA_964655685.1 uncultured Prevotella sp. | reverse complement strand
TTTAAGCCTCCGCTTTCAACTCCCTTACTTTTAAATCATTGCACGGCAAAGCTTTAGCCGCCGTGCGTAGAAACTTTTGTCGCCATGCGATGAAACTTTAGCCACCGTGCGTAGAAACTTTAACCGCCGTGCGTAGAAGCAATATTTATTAGTACTTATATCACGTCACAGAATAAATCTTGCAATAAGCGAATGGTTTCTTTATAAAAACAGTGGCTAAACAGCAGTATGCCCAATCAGGTTCACTACGACCTTGACCATCGTATCCTTCTCCTCCGGGCGGCTCTCAGCTATGAGCAAGGTGAGTGCTACAAGAGTGGCGTCGTCGATTCGCTTGTTGTGCATGTCGTCGTAAAGGATGCCGTTCTCGTTCATGAACCATAGGAACAGCGTGGCGGCAATACGTTTGTTGCCGTCGCTAAAACTGTGGTTCTTCGTGACAAGATATAGAAGCATTGCCGCCTTTTCTTCCACGGTAGGGTAGAGCTCCTGCCCGTCGAAAGTTTGATATATTTGCCCTATGCTGCTCTTGAAGCTGTCGTCCTTCTGGTTGGCAAACAAACCGCTGCCGCCAAACTTTTCGCGTAATTCGCCGAGGACTTTCATCGCGCCCTCGTAAGTTGCTTGAAACTTCTCCTCCGTAGAGCTCTCAGGGATTGTCAGGCGCTGGTAGTCGTAATCGTCAAGCCGGTCAAGGGCGTATGTATAATCCACCACTACGTCAAGCAGGGCATTGCGGACGTCGGCGCCGAGGTCTTCCAGCCTGACAGTGCGCGCCATAGAACGCACGAGCTGCACCATCTGCCTGTAGTTCTTCTCGCGTATGCGTTGGTTGATGGCGTAGCCCTTGATGAGGTAGTCTTTCAAGACAGAGTTAGCCCATTGGCGGAATCTGACACCACGCTTGGAATTAACCCTATAACCAACAGAAATAATCATGTCGAGGTTGTAATATGGAATGACACGTTTGACAGTTCTTTCACCTTCAATTCGAACCTGTGCATTTTTTGCACAGGTTGAACGTTCTTCCAGTTCTTCTGACTTGTAGATATTACGTATATGCCTTACTATAACAGTCCTGTCCGTTTGGAAAAGTTCTGCCATCTGTGCTTGCGTTAGCCACACAGTTTCATTCTCCAGCTTTACGTCAAGCTGGGTCTTGCCATCATCGGTCTGATAGATGATAATTTTGTTGTTGAGTTCGTAGTTCTCCATTTATTTAACCCATTAAAGCTGCAAAGATACCACATTTCCTGCATTGCTGCAACCTTTCGCCCCTTTTATTTTTAAGGGCTTTCTTAAATTAAATTTTTAGGCGCGCAGCGTGCGGGGGATTGCCATAGATTATTTTTCCCCTCATTCATACGCCATCTCTTTGCATCATCCTTAATGGGTTATATAACAGTCCTGCTCAACGCATCTCTACCGTTTGCCTTCTGACAAACATTCTAAGTATTTATCGAGCCTCCTGCCCCAAAGCTCTCCGTTAGTCGGCATAAAAGTCTTCATTCGAAGCTTGCCGGCTGTCTCAATGTTCACTTCGCCGTCGTCTACGAACAGGGTTTCTTCAG
>CAZZNO010000307.1:0-1588 GCA_964655685.1 uncultured Prevotella sp. | reverse complement strand
ATGAAAGTCTCTATAGTCACTACAAGTTTCAACTCTGCCAATACCATACGAGACACAATAGACTCTGTTATGCGCCAAAAATATCGCGACATAGAGTATATTGTGAAAGATGGAGGTTCTACTGACGGCACTGTGGACATACTTAAGGAATACGAGCCTAAGTTCTGCGGACGGATGAAATGGGTGTCTGAAAAAGACAATGGTATCTACGACGGCATGAACAAAGGAATACTGATGTCTACAGGAGATGTCGTTGGCACACTTAATTCGGATGATTTCTTTACAGACGAACACGTGATTGAAAACATGGTGAAGGCTATGGAAGAAAAGAAGGTGGACGCCGTGTATGGTGACATTCATTTCGTGAATGACTGTGACTTGGAAACGACTGTAAGATATTATTCCTCAAAACATTTCAGACCCTTTTGGTTAAGATTTGGCTTTATGCCTGCTCATCCTTCTTTTTATCTCAAAAGAGATGTCTACAAAAAGGCAGGATTATATAAGACCGATTACAAAATAGGCTCCGACTTTGAAATGATGGTACGCCTGTTTTATAAATACAGGATTTCTTATTACTATCTCCCACAAGATTTCGTAACCATGCGTTCAGGCGGAGCAAGCACAAGGAACATAAACAGCCATATCACGTTGCTTAACGAAGACGTAAAGGCTTGCCGTGAGAACGGCATCTACTCAAACCGCTTAATAATAGCTTTAAAATATCTTTACAAAGCAACTGAGTTCAGAAGGTTTTCAAACAAGAAATAATAAAGGTGTGAGGAAAATACAATATTATCATTTATCTTGCGTTAAAGAATTGTATATTTTGAAAAATGTAAATTCATGCAGGATATTGTTCTATACATTGGTGGTTTCTTGATGAGTATTGTATGTGGCTTCATATTCATACCCATCATAATACACTTTTGTCTTGACAAAAAGCTATACGACATGCCCGATGGACGGAAAATACACAAGAACCCAATCCCACGCTTAGGTGGCATATCCTTTGTTCCAAGCATGTTGATTGTTTCCGTCATCGTATTGTTCATAATGAGCTATAACAGTGGCAAGGCAATGCATGTCAGCCTGTGGTCATTGTATTTCTGCATAAGCCTGTTCATAATATATTTTGTTGGCATTATAGACGACCTTATAGGACTTAACGCTACTGTCAAGTTCTCTATTGAGATTATAGCTACAGCCATAATGCCATTGTCCGGGCCTTATATAAACAATCTTTACGGACTGTTGGGCATCTATGAGATTCCTTTTATGATAGCAGCCCCTCTCACCATTTTGGTCATGGTTTTCACTTGTAATGCTATAAACCTCATTGATGGCATTGATGGACTGGCTGCTTCTTTGGCGATAATAGCATTGGCTGGCTTCTTTACTTGTTTCCTAAAAGAGAACATGTCATACTATTGCGTAATGATAATATCCTTGATAGGAGTTTTGTTCTCATACCTTTATTATAATATGTTTGGAAGCATTGAAAAGAAGCGCAAGATATTCATGGGAGACTCCGGAAGCCTGAGCCTTGGATTTATTCTTGGGTTTCTTGCAATAAAATATTGCATGA
>CAZZNO010000306.1:0-1605 GCA_964655685.1 uncultured Prevotella sp. | reverse complement strand
CGCCGAAAGGCTGGCATGCCAGAACACGGGCAGCTGGAGCAGGCAGTGGTCGGCGATTCCCGTCATCGTAAGTCTGCGTGCCGGAAGCAACCGCGTGCGTATAGGCAATGACGACGGCGCTGCGCCGAACATAGACTATATGCGCGTGGAGAAACTATAAATGTAGCAGGATGAAAATGGATTTCAGAAATTTAGCTTTAACCGTAATATTCTTTTTCGCGAGCGTGCTCGGCGGCAGAGCCCAGAGCCGCGTCGTTGCTCACAGGGGCTACTGGCAGTGCGCCGGCAGCGCACAAAACTCGCTCGCCTCGCTGCGCCTTGCCGACAGCCTTGGCGTCTACGGCTCGGAGTTTGACGTACACCTCACGTCCGACGGCAAGATTGTTGTGCACCACGACCCGCACGTGGGAACGATGGAGATAGAAAAGACCACGCTGGAAGTTCTACAGAAAACCAAGCTCGGCAACGGCGAAACCATTCCTACCCTCGACAGCTATCTTGCCGAGGCTGAGAAGCTGGGCATACGCCTGATAATAGAGATAAAAAAGCAGAGCACCAAGGCGCACGAAGACAGCCTTGTGGACCTGACCGTGGAAAAGGTGAGGCGGCACGGGCTGGAAAGCCGCTCCGAATACATCTCCTTCAGCGGCAACGCCTGCATGAGGCTCAGGAGCCTCTGCCCCGATGCCGACGTCTATTATCTCAACGGCGACTGGACACCCGGGCAGGTCAAGGCAAAGGGGCTCACGGGCATAGACTATAAGTTTGACGTGCTGACGAAGCACCCCGGATGGATTGACGAGTGCCACAGGCTCGGACTGAAGGTGAACGTATGGACCGTGGACGAGGCTTTCAGCATAGACAAGTTTGCCAAGGCTGGCGCCGACTTCATCACTACCGACTTTCCCGTTACTGCCACCCGCATCATAAGCGGCGGTGAACCATGCGGCGAGCTGACGCTCGACGGCAAGCCCTTCCACGCCTGCCACTTCTTTGCTCGGCTCAGCCAAGGGCAGAAGCTAAGGTTCGGCGGCACCGCCTTCTCGGCACGTGACTGGTGGATGGACCCCGACTTCTTCAGGGCCGAGGCTGACGGCACTTACACCTTCCTGCCCGTGAGCGGCAGCTACGACGTGCGTGCCGACACACGGCTGAAATATTTCAAGGTCTACGAGGTGAGCGCCAGCGATGCGCAGGCATGGGTGCCCTACAACCCCGCCACGGGCAAAGGAACCATCTGGGCGATAGGCGACCTCGGCACAGGAAAACCCACCGTAGAGAACGCATCGGGCTGGACCGACGGCAGCCTCGGCAAGAACATGCCTATGGCTAAGGTCGCCGACAACGTCTACCGCATAACCCTGCGCTTCGGCACACAGCAGGCAAGACAGTCCATAGGGCTGTGCTTCTATGGCGGCGCCGACTGGGCGGGCGGGCTGTTAGGCAAGGACCTGCCCCTGAGCCTTTCGAAAGAGTCGGCTCCATGCTTCCGGCTGAAGAACGGCACCGACCTGGCTTGGGCGCCCGACCTCACGACTGAGCAATGGCAGAGGGCGCAGAGCCTCGACGCCATGATATGCACCATAGACGTCTCCAACCCGCAGG
>CAZZNO010000305.1:0-1644 GCA_964655685.1 uncultured Prevotella sp. | reverse complement strand
GTGCCTTTGCCGCCGGCTACGATGATTGCGTAATCCATAACAAGCTCCTTATGCCATCAGATGTTCATACTGCATTTTCTTTTCCAGCGCCTTCACCTCCTCCGCCGGGACGAAATAGCCCAGTATATGGTAGGCATACGGCAGGGTTGCGGCAGGACCCTCACCCGTCGTCACGGTGCCGTCCTCCTCAAACAGTGCACCCGTGTAAGTGGTTGAGTCGTTGAAATGTTTTTCCCATCCCGGCGAGCATGTAGCACGCTTGCCGTCGAGTATGCCTACGGATGCGAGCACCGCCGGCGCAGCGCAGATTGCCGCCACTCGTTTGCCACTGTCGAACTGCCGGCGCAGCGCCTTACGCACGCCCTCGTGAGCATTTAGGTTCGCCGCCCCTGGCATGCCGCCGGGAAGCATGAGCAGGTCAGCATCGTCGAAGTTGCCAGCTGTCTCAAACACCAGGTCCGCCTTCACGGTAACGCCGTGGGAGGTCTCCACCCACTGGCTGCCCGTGACGCTCACCGTCTTTATGTCCACGCCGCCGCGCCGCAGAATGTCTACAGGCGCAAGCCCTTCTATTTCCTCAAAGCCGTTGGCAAGAAACTCATAAACTTTAGCCATAACAAATGCGTAAATAATAAATTATCGCACAAAGATAAAGAAAAAACATGAAAGAGGGAAATATTTTAGTAACTTTGCTGATAAATTTAGAAAAACCACTGAATTATAACGCCATGTCAGAAAAACGTCTTCGTTTCGCTATCTTTGGCAATGAATACCAAGCAAAGAAAAGCGCGGGCATACAGCAGGTGCTCTCCGAGCTGTACAAACACAATGCCGAGGTATATATCGACCGCCCTTTCTACGACTACCTGACCAACGGGCTCGGGCAGGAAGTGCATGCCGACGGCGTGTTCGACGGCTATAACTTCGACGTAGACTATGCCATCTCCCTCGGCGGCGACGGCACTTTCCTGCGCGCTGCCAACCGCGTCCTTGCCAAGCACACGCCCGTCATAGGCGTAAACACCGGCAGGCTCGGATTTCTTGCCGAGGTGCTGCCAAGCGAGTTTGGCGAAGGCCTGGACGAGATTTACAATGACCGCTGCCGATACGAGGAGCACACTGTGATACAGGTAGGGGCTGAGAAAGGCAACAGCTCCGACCAACTGCCCATAGAAGGCAGTCCGTTTGCCCTGAACGATATAGCCATCCTGAAGCGTGACAGCGCCTCGATGATTACCATCCGCGCCTATGTCAACGATGTGTTCCTGGTGACCTACCAGGCAGACGGACTCGTCATCTCCACCCCCACCGGCTCCACCGCCTACAACCTGAGCAACGGCGGGCCAATCATAGTGCCCAACAGTGGCAGCATCTGCCTCACGCCCGTAGCTCCCCACAGCCTCAACATCAGGCCCATCGTGCTCAACGACACAAGCGTCATAAAGCTCGACGTGGAGAGCCGAAGCCACAACTTCCTCGTAGCCATCGACGGCCGCTCCGAGAAGATGCGCGAGGGCACACGCATCGTCATAAGGAAAGCGCCCTACACGGTCAAGGTGGTCAAGCTCCAGTCCAAGCGCTACTTCTCCATACTGCGGGAGAAGCTCATGTGGGGAGCCGACCAAAGAGGATAAGCCGCAAGGC
>CAZZNO010000304.1:0-1650 GCA_964655685.1 uncultured Prevotella sp. | reverse complement strand
CACTAAGCTCTAAAATAGGTTTAATTCTGTCTGCACCAAATACAGTTGCATAGTTCGTTGCATTCTCATAAGCTGTTTCAGCCGCAGTTGTTGGAACATACAAAATTGCTGAACTATTAAGATTTGTATCCGTGCTTAATGTCATTGGAGTAGTTCTCTTTGTAATGATTGTCGCTAATTTATTATCACCAGCAAACATCTCTGTTCCATCCAATTTTGTAAAATCAGAACCCAAATGAACCGATTCCAAATTCGAGCAATTTAAAAACATATATTTCATATTAGTTACATTAGTTGTGTTAAAGCCTTTCAAATCTAAACTTGTAATGTTGCCACAACTAGCAAACATTTCATACATTGTTTCAACTTTAGTAGTCACAAAACCACTAACATCCAATGTTTTTAATGCGTTACAACCTTTAAACATTTGTGCCATACTCTTTACATTTGTAGTAACAAATGTAGACAAATCAATACTTTCTAGCTTTGTACATGCAGCAAACATACCTTCCAATGATTCAGCATTGTTCGTTGCAAAGTTTCCAAATTTTATCGCTGTTAAATTTGAACAATTATTGAACATGTAATACATAGTAGTTACTTTAGAAGGATCAAATGTAGATAAATCCAATGTTTTCAAGCTACTACATTCACTAAACATCAACGACATATTTGTAACATTTGCTGTATTGAAACCAAATTTGATTTCTTCTAATTTCGAACAACCCAAAAACATTCCATACATAGTTTTAACTTTACCAGTTGAGAAATTAGTCAAATCTAAACTTGTCAAACCTGCACAATTTTTAAACATTTCGCTCATGTTTTCAACATTTGCTGTTGAAAAGTTACTTATATTTAAAGTACCTAATTTTACACAATTATAAAACATTGTACTCATATTAGTAACATTTTCAGTATTAAAGCTTGACACATTCAAACTTGTTAATGCTCTACAATCATAGAACATATATAACATATTTGTAACTTTAGAAGTTGTAAAATTACTCAAATTTAAACTTTGAAGTTTTCTACAATTGTAAAACATAGATATCATATTAGTAACGTTTCCAGTATTGAAACTGCTTAGATCAACTTCTGTCATTTCTCTACAATCACCAAATATACCATACATATTCTTAACTTGAGCTGTGTCAAATCCATCCAAATCTAAGCTTGTTAATTTCAAGTTATTGTTAAACATATATTGCATATCAGTTACTTCACTTGTGTCCAAAAACTTCAAGTCACTTATTGATGTACAATTTGTATAATTTGCAAATAATCTATGTCCATTTGATGCTATTATTTTTTCTTCTGCTCCAATATGTAATTCGTATTTGCCATTTCCGTCAGAAATAATCCATGCCATGATTTCGCCATCTTCGGCAACAGATACATCCCAACTTGTTGCTCCATTTGGAATATTAATTGTGTTGTGTAATTCTATTGAACTTACTAAATCCGAAGTATATTGTGTTAATCCAGCTCTTTCAGCTCCTATCATATAATTGTTGCTATATTCTTCTTTGCCATTTTCGTTAATAGTTTCTTGTGTTTCTCTCTTCATCAACATAGGTAGTTCTTTTACAACCACTGTTCTTGTAACGCTCATGCCGTCTGCTGTTTCATCACTTTCATGAATCGTGT
>CAZZNO010000303.1:0-1670 GCA_964655685.1 uncultured Prevotella sp. | reverse complement strand
GCCTTCTGCTTCGCCATTTCGGCGTTGAAGCCCTGCTCGTCCACGGTGTAGCCGTTTTCGCCCAGTATGAGCTCAGTGAGGTCGAGTGGGAAGCCGTAGGTGTCGAACAGGCGGAATGCCTTCTCGCCGTTGAGCTGCGTCTTGCCCTCTGCCTTCATATCGTCCATGTCGATGGACAGGAGCTGTATGCCCTTGTCGAGCGTGCGCAGGAACGAGTCTTCCTCCTGCTTCATCACGCGGGTTATGAGTTCCTGCTGCGCTTTCAGTTCGGGGTAGGCTCCACCCATCTCCTGCACGAGCACTGGCACGAGCTTGTACATGAACGCCTCTTTCCTGCCGAGGAACGTATAGGCGTAGCGCACGGCACGGCGCAGGATGCGGCGTATGACGTAGCCCGCCTTGGCGTTGCCCGGCAGCTGGCCGTCGGCAATGGCGAACGCCACGGCGCGCAGGTGGTCGGCGACCACGCGTATGGCTATGTCCACCTTCTCCTCGGCGTTCACGCCCTCGCCGTTGTTGCCTTCGGGGAAGGTGTGGCTGTACTTGTGGCCTGACAGCCGCTCTATCTCCTCTATGATGGGCGTGAAGATGTCGGTGTCGTAGTTGCTGTTCACGCCTTGCATCAGGCGCACGAGCCTCTCGAAGCCCATGCCCGTGTCTATGACGTGCATCTTAAGCGGCTCCAGCGAGCCGTCAGCCTTGCGGTTGAACTGCATGAAGACGATGTTCCATATCTCTATGACCTGCGGATGGTCTTTGTTCACGAGCAGTTCGCCCGGCACCTTCGCCTTCTCCTCCTCGGGGCGGAAGTCGATGTGGATTTCCGAGCAGGGGCCGCAGGGGCCCGTGTCGCCCATCTCCCAGAAGTTGTCGTGCTTGTTGCCGTTCACTATGTGGTTCTTTGTGAAGTGCTTAGCCCAATAGGCGGCAGCCTCGTCGTCGCGGCCGAGTCCTTCGGCTTCGTCGCCCTCGAACACGGTCACGTAGAGATCCTTAGGGTCGAGGTGCAGCACGTCCACGAGGTATTCGTAGGCGTAGTCTATGGCACCCTCCTTGAAGTAGTCGCCAAAGCTCCAGTTGCCCAGCATCTCGAACATGGTGTGGTGGGACAGGGCAGAGTCGCGCCCCACCTCCTCCAGGTCGTTGTGCTTGCCGCTCACGCGCAGGCACTTCTGCGAGTCGGTGCGGCGGCGGGGATTGGGGTCTTTGGTGCCGAGGATGATGTCTTTCCACTGGTTCATTCCGGCGTTGGTGAACATCAGCGTGGGGTCGTCCTTCACCACGATTGGTGCGGAAGGAACAATGACGTGCCCTTTCTTTTCGAAGAATTTCAGGTACGAGTCACGGATTTCGTTTGCTGTCATCATAGTTGCTTTGCGTGTTGAGGGGGGTGAGCATTGCGGGGTGGCTCATCTCTACATGCCCCCCCTCCTTTTTTTTTTGATTTATTTTTTATTTTCTGTGCAAAGTTACAAAATCGGCATGACTTACCGCCTTCATTTTCAAACTTTATGCGCACGGAAGGCAAACTTTCCTGTCAGGAAGAAGGGAACAGCCAGCAAGAGCGATTGCAAGTGGGGCATTGCAAGTCATGTGCACAGCAGTTGCAGCAGAATAAATGCTCCTGGCGAGAGCTTGCCTTTCAAAGCTTGCTTACCCCTTTGCTTAAG
>CAZZNO010000302.1:0-1685 GCA_964655685.1 uncultured Prevotella sp. | reverse complement strand
GAAGGGTGCAGTCTGACCATTTATAAGGAATCTCTCGCTTTAACTTCTCATTCCATACCATCTTGCCTCCACTTGACTTATATGGATTACCATTTTCATCAGGGAAGTCGAACTGGACAAACCAATAATCGTAAAGTTGGCGGGCAATAGCCTCTAAATTATCATTTATCTTACTGGATAAACACTGACAACCCAGGTAAGGAGGATATTGAGTATATCAAAGAGTGTGTGCAGATGGCACCATCAGCACACAACTTTCAGACGTGGAAGTTTCTGATTGTTACCTCTGAGGAAAGGTCTGTTTTATTTTCCGATGCAGAAGTGGCTGAAGATATTGCTGAGCGTTTCCTCGGTTGTTATCTTGCCGCCGGTGATGTCGGCAATGTCGTCGAGGCAGAGGCGGAGGTCTTCGGCAAGGAGGTCGGAGCTGATGCCAGAGGACATGCCGTCAAGGACGCAGCGGATGTCAGACTGGGCACGGACAAGAGCCTCGTAGTGGCGGGCATTGGTCACAATAATGGTGTCCTCACTTATTTCTGGAATGTCTGCCGCCTCATAAATGGCGTGCTTCAGGAGGTCGATGTTGGTACCATTTTTGGCGCTTATACTTTGGACATTGAGTTTTAAACCGAGGTCTTCATTACCTGATACTTGCAACGGCGAAGCTTGAAAATTGTTATGGTCCAAATCACATTTGTTGCGTACTATTATGACCTGCTTACCATCGGTAAGCTTTTTCATCTTTTCAGCTTCGTCGGCAGCGAGCGGAGCATCGATGACCCAAAGGATTATTGCCGCCTTTTCAATCTGCCGATAAGCACGGTCAATACCTATTTTTTCCACCTTATCATCAGTCTGCCGTATGCCGGCAGTATCAATGAAGCGGAAGGTGACGCCGTTTATATCTACCGTCCCGTCGATGGTGTCACGGGTGGTGCCATCCACGTCGCTGACAATAGCCTTGTCCTCATTGAGAAGATTGTTCAGCAATGTAGACTTGCCCACATTGGTCTTGCCAATGATGGCAACGGGTATGCCATTCTTCAAAGCCTGCCCCGTCTCAAAGCTCTTTGCGAGATATGTTATTCTGTCATAGATTTTCTCTGTCAGCCCACGCAATTCCCCACGGTCGGCAAACTCCAAGTCCTCATGGTCAGAGAAGTCAAGCTCTAACTCCAAAAGTGACGTTAGTTTCAACAGCTGCTCGCGCAGTCGTGAAAGTTCCGAGCTGAAATGCCCTTTCAGCTGGCTTATGGCGATGTCGTGCGAAGCCTTGTTGTCAGCCGATATGAGGTCAGCCACAGCTTCAGCCTGGCTCAAGTCCATCTTGCCGTTCAGGTAAGCGCGTTTTGTAAACTCGCCGTGCCCAGCCTGGCGGCATCCTGCCTTTATAAGCGCCTGCACAATGCCTCGCGCTATATACGCACTGCCATGACATGAAATCTCAACGCAGTCTTCGCCGGTATAAGAATGCGGGGCGCGCCAAAGGGAGACAATGACATCGTCGATAACGTTGAGAGCCGACATAGACGAATCGGCACCGTAGGCATATATGGAACCATAGTGTATGGTGTTGGGCGTTGCTTCCGCCAAAGGCTTGCCCGAAGCCGAGCGGAACACCTTGTCGGTCATGGCTATAGCCTCCTGCCCGCTAATTCTTATCACAGCTATGGCTCCACCCGTGC
>CAZZNO010000301.1:0-1687 GCA_964655685.1 uncultured Prevotella sp. | reverse complement strand
AATGAAGAGAGAAGAGAAGCATACAATTGTGATATTACTTATGTAACAAACAATGAGCTTGGATTCGATTACCTTCGTGACAACATGGTAATCTATAAAGAAGAATTGGTACAAAGAGATCTTCATTATGCCATCGTGGATGAGGTTGACTCCGTTTTAATCGATGAGGCGAGAACACCGCTGATTATTTCCGGACAGAGTGGAAAGTCCACAGATCTTTATAGAGTGTGTGATTTCCTGGCACGACGCATGAAGCGTGGTACTGGTGATGGTGAATTTTCTAAGATGGATGCCCTGATGGGTATGGATATTGAAGAAGATGGAGATTTCCTTGTAAATGAGAAGGATAAACAGATTCTTTTAACTGCACAGGGTGTTAAGAAAGTGGAAGAGTATTTTAAAATCGATAACTTGGCAGATGCAGAGAATCTGGAGATTCAGCATAACATTATTCTTGCCCTTCGCGCTCACAATCTTATGTTCCGCGATCAGGATTACGTGGTAAAGGACAATGAAGTTCTGATCGTTGATGAATTTACTGGTCGTATTATGCCGGGAAGAAGATACTCTGACGGACTTCATCAGGCAATTGAAGCGAAGGAAAATGTAAAGGTTAAAAGAGAATCCAGAACACTTGCTACCATTACATTCCAGAATTTCTTCAACAAATATGCAAAGAAATCCGGTATGACAGGTACCGCCCTCACAGAGGAAAATGAATTTCGTGAGATTTATGGAATGGACGTTGTAGTCATTCCAACAAATAAACCAGTGATGCGACAGGATTTGGATGATTCCATTTACATGACAAAGAAGGAAAAATTCAAAGCTGTTGTCAATGAAATCAAAGAAGCTCATGAAAAAGGACAGCCTTGTCTGGTTGGTACCATTACCATCGAAACTTCTGAACTTTTAAGTGAGATGCTTCGCAGAGAGGGCATTCCTCACAATGTATTGAACGCAAAATTCCATGAACAGGAAGCGGAGATCGTTGCCAAGGCCGGCGAGATGGGAGCGGTAACCATCGCTACTAACATGGCAGGTCGTGGTACAGATATCAAGCTGGCACCAGGTGTGGCGGAAGTTGGCGGTCTTAGAATTATTGGTACAGAACGCCATGAGGCGAGACGTATTGACAATCAGCTCCGTGGACGTTCCGGTCGTCAGGGAGATCCAGGTGTATCCAAATTCTACCTGTCTCTGGAAGATGATCTGATGCGTCTGTTCGGTTCTGAGCGAATGACTGCGGTATATAAAGCGCTGAACATTCCAGAGGGTGAGGAAATCGTTCATAAGACCATCAGTGCTACCATCGAAAAGGCACAGAAAAAGATTGAAAGCAACAACTTTGGTATTCGTCGTAACCTGTTAGACTACGATCAGGTAATGAACGAACAGAGAGAGATTGTATACAAAGAACGTCGTCGTGTATTGGATGGAGAGAGCATGAGAGAATCTATCCTTGGCATGATGGACAGCATGATTGCAGATGCGGTAAACCGTGCAGTGGGAGATGGCCTTCCGGCAGAAGAGTGGGATATGTTAGGATTAAATGAATATATTCTTCCTAGAATTCCAATGCCAAAGATTGTTCTCACTGACAAAGAGAAGAAGAGCAGCGATGTGGCAGCCTTAACAGAACGTCTTCAGGAAGCGGGACGTGCCGCTTACGGAGAAAAAGAGAAGG
>CAZZNO010000300.1:0-1715 GCA_964655685.1 uncultured Prevotella sp. | reverse complement strand
AACGGAAAGAAAGTGGTGGTGAGATAAAGAGAAACGCGCCAAAAGAAACGGGCTTTCAAGGCTCGTTTCTTTTGACGCGCTGAGCGTTTTTAATTCTTGACCTTCAGCCTTACCTTATAAGACTTGTCGAAAGACGCGTGCCGGATGACAACCGTCGCCGTGCGCGCCTTCTCGTCATAGGCGCACGCCGCAGGTTTGCCGTTGACCGTGGCGCTTGTAGGCTTTGCCGTTGCCAGAAACTGCACTTTGTAGTGCCGCTCGGCGGGCATGCCCTTGAAGGAGCCGCGACGCGGCTTTATGGTCAATGTAGTAGATGCGTGATTGTTTTTTTGAAGAATTGGAGTGATGGTGTATTCGCCTTGCTGATAGCCGTTGTCGTCGTTGGCATCCTCATAATAGGATAGCCTGCCGTCGGCACCCGGCACCGCCTTCAGGATGAGCGTGTCGGGACGGCTCTTTAGGTTGTAGATGCGTGGAAAGCAGGGAATTATGGCACCTGCCCTGACAAAGCAAGGTATGTTGTCGAGCGTATAGGTGCCCTCGAAGGTCATGCCGCCCCTGACAAGCTTGCCCCGGCACACGTCAAACCAGATGCCGTCGGGAAGCCACACTTTCTTATGCGAGAGCTTGTCGGCTCCGGCAGGCTCCACTATCGGGGCTACAAGCATGTCGTTGCCGAACATGTATTCGTCCTCAAACTCGCGGCTGTATGCCTCGTCATGCTCAGGCCACTCATAATAGAGCGGGCGGCACAAGCCCACGCCCGTGTCGTAAGCGGCGCGCGCTGCGTTGTAGATATAAGGCATGAGCGTATAGCGCAGGTAAACGGTGGCAAGCAGCTGCTCAAAGTTAGGATATTTCCATATCCTGCGTTCTATGTGCGGCGAGTTTTTGTCTATCGTAGGATGCGTGCGGAAGATAGGCGTGAACACGCCGAACTGCATCCATCTGAGGAAACGCTCGGGGCTGTTATCCTTGTCGGCAGTGTGGCCGCCAAGGTCGTGCCCCCAATAATCGAAGCCAACGTTTGAGGCAGTGGCGGTGAAATAAGGCTGGAAGGCGAGCGTGGGGAACGTGGAATGTGTGTCGCCGGAGAAGCCTATAGGATAGCGATGGCAACCAAGCCCTCCCCAACGGTGATAGATGACGGGACGGCGGTCGGTGCGGTGCTGCTTCATGTCGTTGTAGAAAACATGATTGCACCAGAAAGTCTCTCCCAAGCCCTTGACAAACTTGCTCGTCAGGTTCTGCTGCCAGTCAATCCACCAGAAGTCTACGCCCTGCGCCTCACGCTTGCGAAGGATGTCGTTGAACAGGGCACGGTAGAAGGTGCTGTCGGTGAGCTGCCACGGCACTATCTTCGTGCCGTCCTTCGCCTTGGTCACCGCGCTGCCGCCCGGCGTGGCTGATGCCAGATGACGCTCAACCTCGTCGAAATATTCCTCGTCGGCATCTATGCCGTCGGCAGGATGCAGATTCAACGCCACCTTTATGCCGCGGTCGTGCATATACTTTATAAGCTTTTCCGGCTCAGGTATAATAGACTTGTCCCATGTCCAGCCCGTCCAGCCGGCGGTGTGCCAGTCCTTGTCGAAAATCATAACGTCGATAGGAATCTTCTTGCCCTGTATCTCGTCGGCAAGATCCATGAACTCCTGCTGCGTGTAGCGGTGGTAGCGGCTGTACCAGTAGCCGAGGATATAGAGCGGCGGCAT
>CAZZNO010000299.1:0-1763 GCA_964655685.1 uncultured Prevotella sp. | reverse complement strand
CAGTGAAAGTGCCTGGCAACAGCATCGTGTCGGTGAGATGGCGTAATTAAATAATCTAATATTAATAAGCAAACAACTATGAAGATTAATATAAGAAAGCTACTGGTGCTGGCATTGCCTTTCATGCTATTGGGCTGCAGCGACGACAACAGCGACAAGGCTTTGCCGTCGGGTGGCGGTAATCCGGTAATCTCTGTCTCGGATGTGCAACCAGTCCGGCTCGGCGACTCTATTACTGTCAATGTAAACTGCTCCGACAACTCCGTCGCCCTGTCAACGCTTAAGGCAAGCTTGCGCTACAGCGATGAAGAAGTGGAAAACCTCACCATACGCACTAAGGAGAACGGCAACTATGCCGTGCGTCTGTATGTGCCTATCTACAAGGATATTCCCGACGGGCAGGTGACGCTCCACCTTACATTGCAGAATGTACAATACAAGACTACAGAGGCGGATGTGCCCATCAGCGTCTCACGTCCAAAGTACGACCATCTGACGATGCACGTGAACGACTCTACGGAGTACACCATGCTGCCCGATGCCGACAATCCTTATCTGTTCCGCTGCACGGTGCACAGCCCCAAGGCAAAGGCGGTAAACGCCTATATCATTGCGCCCGCCGTGGGCAGCAATGGCAACGAAGTGGTATTCGGGCAAGGCAATGTAAGTGTGACGCAAGGTACCGCCAGTCCTATAGCGTTCACATCGACAAGACCAGGTGACTTTGAGTGCACTTTCAATACGCTGACATACGCATATACGCCGGTCTTTGACCCGACAACACAAATCCCGGAGATTGCGCCAAGTAACGATGCCCAGACGTTGACGCAGGGGGAGGTCTATACTTTCTCCGTAAACGACTATTATGTCAATCCGAGCTTCTTCACCAATAATGGAGACGGCACTTACACCTTCAATGCCATCACTGGCTATTACCTTGTGCAGGCTGACGACGCACACAAGTATCTTCAAGTGCGTCCGTGCGACGACTCTGGTAAATTGGTAGAAATGTCTTCTGATCCTCAAAAAGCAGATCAAGGACCTATTTATATTATAGGTACTGGTTTCGGTCTGCCTTCGGTTGCAACAAACGAGGTGGGCTGGACTCCTGCCAAGGCCGTTGCTATGGCTCAGGTGAAGCCTAATGTGCATGAGCTTACGGCAGTCGTAGGTCAGGAGATAAAGACGGGCGAGCTTGGCTTCCAGTTCTATGGCTTTATGTATTACAGGCCGGAGTTCAAGGGCTCTGAAGGTGCGGCATATAGGATTACATCTTCAAGCGATGTGTTCGGAATAGCCGCCAACGGTAAGCCGTTCTATAAGGACGGAGCCGATGTCAAGAATGGCGATACGTTGGTCATAACTGTTGATCTCACCAAAGGTGTAGGCAATGGCGTGTTGACAGTAACAAAGAAATAATGCCATCATACGTTTAATATTCTTTTTTCCATTAGGGAGCGGCACTTTGCGTGCCGTTCTTTTTTCCCTGTAACCTTCATAAACTATAAAGCTGATACGATGAAAAAGAATGGACTTATGGCAACGAAGAAGAAAAACCATGTTCGTATTCTTTTTGTAGCTCTTTCCCTTTTAGCCGTAACTGCCGCGCTGCCTTTGCATGCGCAGAAACGCAGCTTCCTGCCGCCAACGATGGGCTGGAGCTCGTGGAACACGTTTGCGCTGAACATAAGCGAGGACGTGATTTGCGGGCAGGCTGACGAGATGGTGAAGCTGGGGCTCAGCAAGGCGGGCTACAAATACAT
>CAZZNO010000298.1:0-1812 GCA_964655685.1 uncultured Prevotella sp. | reverse complement strand
ACGGCAATTAGACGGGAGGCATAAGGGATATGCTTATGGCACGAGGTAGCGGTCGCCGGTTGCCTTGACGAGTTTCTGGCGGAACTCAGCAGGATAGCCGGGGCGCTCTACTGGCGCGCCAATGCCTTCGGGCGTGCGCTTGAACTTGCCGTCAGCTTCCGGCTTGACAGCCATGTCGTTGTATTTCACGATGAGGTAGAAGGCGAGCTGGCGCCAGCGGGCGAGCATCTGCTCGGCTTTCTCGTTGCTGTAGGCGTTGAGCAGACGTAGGGCGGCGGGCTTGTCGGTTTTATACAGTTCGGCGGCACGCTCCTCTATCTTAGGCTGCTGAGCGAAGTAGCTGTTTTCCAATGAGTCGCGCACGGTTTTGAGGCTTGGGAACATGAGCGAGTAGCGGGGATAAACCATGTTGCTCACCCAGTTGCACACCCAGTAGGCGTTGTCCATTGAGAATGTTAGGGCGTCGGCTCCCGGGGTGTTGTAGCACTTGGGCTGCGTGGTGTTGCCACAATAGACGGGCGTATAGGCAATCATGTTGCCATCGTCGTTGCCAAACCACAGCACGCCTCCTATCTCCCTTGGGAGCCAAGATCGCATCTGCGATACGTAGGAGAAGCCGGTCTGCTGGGTAGAGGTGGGTCGCTCGTTGAAGCACTTCTTGCCGTCGGCTTCGAAGTAGAGCGGCGTAGGGCGGTACGGCATCTGCCACACGCCTCCGCCAAAGTCGCGGCTGTCGCCGTCGGCGGCAATCGAGAGGGGCGTGCCCTCGAAGTGGTCACGCATGTCAGCCTCTACGTCCTGCACTGACAGCTTGCGGTCGGGCACTATCCACAGCGGCATGTCCTCAGCGTCCTTGTCCTTGCCGAGAGCCCACGGCAGGTAGCGGCTCATGTCCTTATGATGATTGAAGAAGCTCCACACGCGCGCGTCGCAGATGCGGCGGCCCGAAAAGTCGGGGAAAGCGTATGTGTTTTTCCACGAGAAGTCCTTGTCGGCTCCTGTGTACCAGCCTTTCTGGCGTGCGAACTTTATGACGTTCTTGCTGTGCAGCACCTCGGTGTCGTAGGCGGCAAACACGCCTATGCGGCTCTGGTTGGCATGTCCGCAGATGGCGTTGTCGGGTATGCGCACGGCGGTCCACACCACCTTCTGCTTCTTGTCGCCACCACAGCCCATCATCTCCATTATCCACGCCTCGTTGGGGTCGCAGATGGTGAAGGTCTCTCCTTCAGAGCAATAGCCGTAGGTCTCGGCGAGGGTTGTCATGACCTTTATAGCCTCACGAGCCGTGCGCGAGCGTTGCAGGGCAATGTATATGAGCGAGCCGTAGTCGATGATGCCCGTTGTGTCCACCATCTCCTCCCGTCCGCCGTAGGTAGTCTCGCCTATGGTTACCTGATATTCGTTTATGTTTCCAATGACGTTGTATGTCTCCGGGGCTTCTGGAATCTCGCCGTGGTATTTCTTTGTGTCCCAGTCTATTATTTTTCGCATCTCGCCTTTGGCGTGTTTAGCGGCGGGATAATGGGCGAGCCCGATGAACATGCCGTAGTCGTCGGCATTATATGTGCATATCACGGAGCCGTCGACTGAGGCAGCCTTGCCAACAATGAAGTTGGTGCATGCCTGTGAGGCTGTAGCAATTGCCATGAAGGCAGTGGCAAGCAATAGTTTTTTCATTTGTTTTTTTGTTGGTTTTTATATTATGAATATCCTCCTCCTCTCAAATGAGCCTGCAAGGCTCGCCGCTTGCTTAAGGGGGTGTATCAAAATGAGCTTTATAGAGCCTGGAAGGCTCGCCGCTTGCTTAAC
>CAZZNO010000297.1:0-1816 GCA_964655685.1 uncultured Prevotella sp. | reverse complement strand
CCCTGGGGGTGGGGCCGTTGGGGCTGATAAACAGCAATAAAAGTATTATATTCATATACCTATTGCCTTGCCAATGGCGTGCCAAACGTGTAAGTGCCTTATGGCAAGCAATATAAATGAAACGGGCAAAAACAAGCCTGTCCAATTGCCAGACACTAGGTGTCTAACAATTGGACAGGCTGGGTTTATTTTCTGCAATAAAGTTGCGCTCCTTCTTCTCTGTATAGGTATTGCATTCTTTTGCAGTATAGGTGTTGCGGCTACCTGCCACACAAGTCATTGAAGACGCAGGAGGAGCCTGTATGCGTCGTTTGCAGTATGGGCTTTGCTTATCTCCCCTGCCCTTTTGGTGAGGGATAGAGGAAGAGGCTTGGAGGCTGTGGTGGAGAGGCTTATCTCCCCTCCCTGAAGGGGAGGGGTCGGGGGTGGGGTCACAGCTGGCAGAGCTCCACCACCTTGTCTACGGCGGCGCGCAGTCCTTCGGCGTTCTTGCCGCCTGCCTGTGCGTAGTGTGGCTGTCCGCCGCCGCCGCCCTTGATGAGCTTTGCCGCCTCGCGCACTATCTTGCCGGCGTTGAGGCCGTGGTCGTTCACCATGTCGTCGGAGAACATCACGCTGAGCATGGGCTTGTCGTGGAACACGGTGCCGACGACGGCTACAAGATGCTCCGGCACTGCCTGCCGAAGCTTGAACACGAGGTCCTTTGCCCCGGCGGGTTCCATCGGGAGCACGGCGGTGATGACGTTTACGCCGTTCACTTCGTGCATGGCATCGGCTATGAGCTTGTTCTTCGTGCGCTCCACCACTTGTGCCTGGAACTGCTCCACTTCCTTCCTCAGCTCGGAGTTCTCATCAAGGTATTTCTGTATGGCGGTACGCAAGTCCTTGGCATTGTTGAACATGGCGCGGATGGCGCTCATGGTGTCCTCTACCATGTATATTGCCTCCTCTGCCTGCCTGCCCGTGAGGGCTTCTACGCGGCGGATGCCTGCGGCGACGCTGCTTTCGGACACGATCTTGAAGAAGCCTATGTGTCCGGTGCTCTTGACATGGATGCCGCCGCAGAACTCTGCCGACGGGCCGAAGCGCACCACGCGCACCTTGTCGCCGTACTTCTCGCCGAAAAGGGCTACGGCGCCGAGCTTCTTGGCTTCTTCTATTGGTGTGTCGCGGTGCTCGTCGAGGGGCAGGTCTTCGCGTATCATGCTGTTCACTATGCGCTCCACCCGGCGCAGCTGCTCGTCAGACACCTTCTCGAAGTAGTTGAAGTCGAAGCGCAGTGTCTTGTCGTCTACGTAGGAGCCGCGCTGCTCGGTCTGCTCGCCGAGCACTTGCTTCAGGGCGTAGTCAAGAAGATGGGTGGCTGTGTGGTTGCAAGCCGACGCCTCTCGCTTCTCGCCGTCAACGACGGCGCGGAAGTCGGCAGTAACGTCTTGCGGCATCTTCTTCAGGATGTGTATGCTCTGGTTGTTTTCGCGCTTGGTATCTATGACTTCGTAGCTCACGGGCGTGGCTGTAGGCTCCTCGCTGCCGCCGCTTTCCACGAGCCAGCCCTTGTCGCCTACCTGTCCACCCATCTCGCCGTAGAAAGGAGTCTGGTCGAGCACCACTTCGTAGAAGGTAGACTTCTTCTGCGTGACCTTGCGGTAGCGCAGTATGTGGGCATCGCATTCGTTGGCATCGTAGCCCACGAACTCTTGCTCGCCTTCATGCACCGTCACCCAGTCGCCGTTCTCCACGGCGGCGGCGTTGCGGGCACGGGCCTTCTGCTTCGCCATTTCGGCGTTGAAGCCCTGCTCGTCCACGGTGTAGCCGT
>CAZZNO010000296.1:0-1823 GCA_964655685.1 uncultured Prevotella sp. | reverse complement strand
ATGCTTTAGTAAATAATGGTAATGTTCTAAGTCAAGGTACTTTACAAGGAACTACCGCTAATTCTCAAATAACTCTAGTAAAAAATTTAGAATTACAAGCAACAAAGCAAATATATACAGTGTATGTATGGTTAGATAGTAATGAAACACTTGGAAATATATCTGGTGAATCTATTAGTGTATCAGTGGATTGTACTGCTGAAATGGTACCTTCACCAACTTTTGCTGATACAATAAAAAGTCTATATACTGATGCTACTAAAACAACAGTAACAAATAATAGTATAACTTATAATTATGCTACATCAGTGTCTTTAATGAATGATAGACTGGGAAGTAGTACTACAGATATAAATGGTGGTAATATAAGATATTATGGAGCAAATCCAAATAACTATGTATACTTTAATTGTTCTGATTATTCAAATCAAAGTTCTACAACATGTGAATTATGGCGAATAATAGGAGTATTTAATGGTAAAGTGAAATTAATAAGAAATGAAAGCATAGGCTCATATTCTTGGGATAATAAAGATACTTCAACAGGTGCAGAAAATGACTATGGTAAAAATGACTGGGCAACAGCAAGACTAATGAAACTATTAAATCCAAACTATTATTATACTGTAGATACAAATGATAATGGAAATGGACAAAGCCTATATTTTAATGGTCAAAGTGGAACTTGCTTTAGCGGTGGAGGTAATGCTACAACTACTTGTGACTTTACAAGCATAGGACTTAAAAATACTGCTACAAGAAATGTGATATCTGAAGAAATCTGGTATTTGGAAAGAAATTATATTGGAGATGCTTATCCTAATAATATATATATTAATGAACGTAGTAAGAATATACAATGGAAGGGGAAGGTTGGCTTATTATATTTAAGTGATTATACATATTCACAAGATTTTGCTGATTGCGATTTTGATTTAGAACATCTTGAGTATGCTCCTGCTGGAACTTGTCAAGCGAGTGATAATTGGTTAGTAAATGGTGAAAATAGTCGTATGTGGTTAATAACTTGTGGTGGTGGTTACCCTAAATATTCTTACGTATTTGTTGCTCTAAAAAGTAATAGTGGTACTTTAGGCTATATTGGATCGGCTTATGATGCCTATTATACTTTTGAAGTCTTCCCAACACTTTACCTAGACGCTAACATAGAATTAGCAAGTAATACAGGTAATGGAACTAGTACTAATCCATATAGATTGTCAGTATAATTAATTATATATGGCTTATATAAAGTGGATATGGTTGATATATTATTTTAAGACAATAATGTCTTAAAATAACACTCTAAGACTTAGGCTTAGAGTGAATATAAAAAGAATAGAAAGGAAAAGGATAATTATGGCTAGTGTAAGTAATTATTATATTGATAATAAGAATAAATTAATTAGTGATAAAGAATCTTATATAGTAGGTAATAAGTATAGATTTACTGTACTTAGTCCTAGAATGATTAGATTAGAATATAGTCCTAATGGTATTTTTGAAGATAGAGCTACTTCTTTAGTTATAAATAGATCTTTTCCTAAGATACCATATAGTATTACAGAAAGTAATACTTTAATACAGATAGATACAGGTATATTTACTTTAACTTATGTTAAAGATAGTGAATTTAAGTCTACTACTTTAGGATGTAATATAAAGGCAGTTATTAATAATACTAAAAAAGAATGGCAAATTGGTAGTAGTGAAGTAAGGAATATGAGAGCTATTAATTATTCTATAGATAGTATTAAAGATAAAATAATACTAGATAAAGGATTATATTCTTTAGATGGAATATGTTTAATAGATGATTCTAA
>CAZZNO010000295.1:0-1836 GCA_964655685.1 uncultured Prevotella sp. | reverse complement strand
GATATGCATTCCTGTAGTCAGGAGAATGGCTGATGGCATATTCGCCGGCAGAGAGTATGCTGTCGATATATTGCTTGTCTTCTTTATAGTGAGGCAAGTGGATATTCATTTTTGCTATCGTATCTGCAATGTCCTGCCATTTCTGTTTCCAAGAGTCTACAGACGGGCGGCTTGCAGAGTTAGCGCTTTTTATGAAGGCGTCGAGAAGCAGCTCCTTTGAGATTATACCTTCTTTAACGGCTCGGAGGCTTACACGCACATAATTGCCGTTTATGCCACATGGCTCATAATACCATGCCAACAAGTCCGCAAGGTTTGTTGCAGACAACTCATAGTCAAGATACTTTCTTGTGCTTGCTGTGTCTGAAACCAGATGCTCGGCTCCCATATAGTCTTGAAAGCATGACTTGTAGATGTCAAGCAAACGCGACTTGGGATATTCCTGCATTTGTTTGTTGATAAAGGAAGTGATGCTCTGGGCGGGCATTGCTAATGAGAACAACATCATTATAGATATTAGTATTGTCTTCTTCATAAATGATTATTCTGACCACCAAAAGCGTTGGAGGTTGTTTATGATTGCGTCATAGTCTTTGACGGTAAATGTGCCGTCACCGCGCAGCATGATTGTATATTCAATGCCGTCGAATGTCTTATGGGCATGGGTGTCACGGAATCCATTACGCGAATAGAAATCAAGGCGGCGCAGGCGCTGCTTCATGTTCTTTGCGTCCGTCTGGTCGGGCGACTCCATATCAAGGATTATATTCTTGTCGCTATACTTTGCTATCAGTCTTGAGAGAATCTGCTGGCCATAGCCTTTGCCTCGCAATTCCTTCCTAACTGCGAAATACCAGAACCAGTTGTATGACTTATATGGATAAACTATAGTAAAGCCGATGAACTCATCTTTGTCATAATAGGCTGTGAAGTCAAGCGGCATCTCGCCGATAAGGCGTAGCAATACCTTCCAAGGCACTTGTTCTTCCACGGGGAATGCCGTCTCATAAAGTTCCCGCAGCCTGTCGTCGGCATTTATTGTTGTTATGGTCTTTTCAGTCATATCTTTGCTTCTTACGTTATGATGAGCAGCTGCTATAGCTGCATTGCTTCCCCGTCCTATGCCAAACTGTATATCTGCTGTCTTCCAAAAATCTCTTTTACCAAGCGTCCTTCTTCAACAAACTTGTTGAGCCATAGCTTTGCAATATGCTCGCTGAGCCCAAACTGCTCACGCATGCTTCGGCGGGTGATGTGCTTGTTTTCTTTTAGATAAACTTCAATGTGTTGCCACAATTCTTCCTCAGAATAGCTTGCAGATGCTGAAGAATATTTCGACTTTTCAAACTTAACCTTGCCTTGAATGTCTTTTAAAAAAGACGACTCAGGCTGAAAGTTGATGTTTTTCAGGAAAATGTCTTTACCGGTAATCTTGCCTTTCGGCAGTTTGTCGGTCGGCGGGTTGCCTACAGCAAGCGACAGAAAACCTAATTCAGGCAAATGAAAACGTACGCCCGAAGAAAGGTCTTCAACTGCTATCTGCCGTATTTCTGACATGACAGCCTTGACATCTGATGCTGTCAACGAACAAGAATGAGCAATCTGACTTGCCAGTTCGTCTATGGTCTTAGGCTTAATGGTTTTCAGTTGCACATACTTGCGCTTTTCGCCTGTTCCTACTGCATTCTCTATATTGTAGACTTCGTATTTTATAGCCATAATCTCTTGTGCTGTTTAGATCTTAAAAAATTAGTTTTTATGCAGGCGTTGACGTCTGCTTTTGCAAAGTTAGGAAATATTTTTGAGAAAACAGCATTGAGGATGAAAATAAAGCGA
>CAZZNO010000294.1:0-1872 GCA_964655685.1 uncultured Prevotella sp. | reverse complement strand
TATCTCTCTTCAGCGGGCGAGAAAGACAGTTAAATTGAAAACGGGGCTGCAAAGGAGTGTTTGCAGCTCTGTTTTTTTGTGCTGATACGGAAAGTGCCGCGTGGTGATACCAGTGTGAAGGCGCGGCTTTTTTTCCGCGCCGGGCGGAGGTGTAGAATTTCCTATGTGCCACCACACGGTGGTTTATCAAGCGCCAGTAACAGAAATGGAACGGAATTGTCACATGGAACTGTCAGGGAAGATACAAAGACTTCGAAAGGGGGCTTGCGCAGGAACAGTTGTTCGTCTCCCGCACCGCGGTTTCAAAACGGGAAACTGCAGGGGAATGCCGTCTATGGAATCCCTGAAGATGATCGCAAAGCTCTGCAGAGTTAAAAGGATTGGATAGAAAAGTGGCACGATTAAAAGCAGAAAACAATCCTCTGAACCGATGGTTTGGAGAATCGTTTTCGTGAATGGATGGTCGTTAAATAAATATTGGGAGAAAAAAACGCGATTGTGTAGAAATTTCAGTTTTTTTGTGATATAATGAGCACGAATCACCCAAATTGGGAGCGTTGCGGGAGGAATCCTTGGACGCAATAAATCTGCGAATCGGAGGAGGTAGGCCAGGCCAGAATAACACATGGTGTTTTGGTACTGGCGGCGAGTATGATTCAGCACTGGATCTGGTTTACCACCCGGAGAGGGATCGGCCTTTCCGGACGGGCTGCGCTGCTGCGGCTCTTTGGAAGCGCTGAGCGTATCCATGCCCTCACGGCAAAGGAATGCTGCCGGACGGAGGGCTTTGAAGCGCGTTGGCTGGAGCCGCTGATGGACAAATCTCTGGACGAAGCGGAGCGAATTCTTCGCCAATGCGACGACAAAGAGATCAGTCTGCTGACTTACTGCGATGAAGCCTACCCAACCTGTCTGAAAAATATCGCCACGCCGCCGGCGTTGCTGTATTATCGGGGAAAACTTCCTGACTTTAACAACGAGCCTGCCATTGCAGTGGTTGGTTCAAGAAAATGCACACCCTATGGTCTGCTGAATGCCAAGCAGTTTGGAAAACAGCTTGCCGCCAGCGGAGCCATTGTTGTTTCTGGCGGTGCCAGAGGTATTGACACCATGGCGCTGCGTGGCGCGTTGGACTCTACCATGCCGGTGGTTGCCGTTCTGGGCTGCGGTGTGGATGTGGTCTATCCAAGAGAAAATCGTTTCCTTTTTCAGGATATCATCCGTCACGGCTGCCTGATCAGTGAATACCCGCCGCAGACGCCGCCAGAGGCTGGGCATTTTCCGGTGCGCAACCGAATTATCAGCGGCCTTTCGTTGGGTGTTCTCGTTGTGGAAGCGCCGGAGAAGAGCGGCGCGCTGATCACGGCAGAGCTGGCGCTGGAGCAGGGGAGAGATGTTTATGCCATTCCCGGCAATGTGGGAGTGAAGTCCTCTGCCGGTACCAACCGCCTGCTGCGGGATGGCGCGATTTTGGTGGAGGACAGTTGGGACGTTCTACGGGATTATGTGGCACGCTACCCAGACCGTCTTGTAGACGGTAGAAACGCCAAAGTGGCGGAAAAGCTGTTTCGGGCGCGCTATGGCATGGCACTCCCGGTTTATACACCGCTGCCTGTTGAGGCGGGTTTTGACAAAAAAGACATTGACAATCCGCCGCGAAAGGCTTATAGTGACGGCAAAGCAACAGCACCCGGCCTCAGTGGTGATGAGGCACAGGTGCTTCGCGTTTTGGGAGCGGAAACGCTCCACACGGATGAACTGGTGGTTCGTAGTGGCCTTCCCACGGCACGAGTCCTGTCATCGCTGACGCTTCTGCTGATTAAGGGACAGATTGTGAAGCTGCCCGCCAATTATTATAAGAAAAAAATTTAG
>CAZZNO010000293.1:0-1898 GCA_964655685.1 uncultured Prevotella sp. | reverse complement strand
GCACAATTTGATATAAAACATACAATATTGGCAAATTCTTATACTCTGTCTTAGAAAATTTATGATTAATTTTGGTCAAAACTTCATGCATGAGCAATCAATCTTTCTTATTCAAAGGCAAGCTTATTATAGCCATAGCACTTGCGCTTGCGCCTGTCGTGAAAGCCGCCTCACAAGATGCCGTCCCCCTTCCCCACCCCGATGACCAGCAACTGTACATCGGCGACACCATAGCCATAGCACGTACAGAGTATGGCAAAGTGCAGGGATTCAAAATCAGAAACATCTATACTTTCTGCGGCATTCCCTACGGGGCTCCCACATCAGGAAGCAACCGCTTCATGCCGCCACAACCTCCCAAGCCGTGGAGAGGCATCAGGCAGGCTGTCTTTTGGGGCGATTCAGCCCCGCAGGACGGCCCGCACTACACCAACAGCTTCCATGCATGGCAAGACCGTTGGAACTTCTTCGGCATAAGCGAAGACTGCCTGAACCTGAACGTCTGGACACCAGGCATCGACGACGGGAAAAAGAGGCCTGTGCTCGTGTGGCTGCACGGCGGCAGCTGGGTGACAGGCAACTCCATAGAGGAAGACAGCTACAAGGGGGAGAACATTAGCCGATACGGCGACATCGTTTATGTTTCAATCAACCACCGCGTAGGCCCGTTCGGGCTTATCAACTTCGCTGATGTTGACCCGGCTTTCAAGGAGTCGGG
This sequence comes from uncultured Prevotella sp., assembly GCA_964655685.1. Classification (GTDB taxonomy): domain Bacteria; phylum Bacteroidota; class Bacteroidia; order Bacteroidales; family Bacteroidaceae; genus Prevotella. The sequence goes on along the minus strand of CAZZNO010000293.1, from coordinate 1,180 downwards.
CAACATAAGTGTGCTCGACATGGTGTTTGCGCTGCAATGGGTGCACCGCAACATTGCCAACTTCGGCGGCAGCCCTGACAACGTCACCATCATGGGGCAGTCGGGCGGAGGCTCAAAGGTATGCACGCTCATTGCCATGCCGGAAATCAAAGGACTCGTGCACAAGGGCGTGGCGCTGAGCGGCTCTGCCAACAACGCAGGCGACCCTGAGATTGCTGCCGGATTCGGCAGTTACATAGCCAAGAAAACCGGCAAGACCATGAAAGAACTGCAAGAAATGCCGTGGAGAGACTTCAACACTTTGGCATATAAGCTCACCGACGAATACAATGCAGAGCAGCAGAAGCTCGGCAGACAGAGAGTGGGCTATCATCCTGAGGCTGACGGCACGCACATACCCGGGGGAACATTCTACCAAGACAAGAGCCTGGCTGGAAACAACATTCCCATGATTTTCTGCTCTACAACCAGCGAGACATCGCCGGCTAAAAGCAATGCCGCCTTGGAGAACATCGACCTCGACGGAGCCGTAAAACTCGTGGCAAACAGATACGGCAGCCGCGCGCAAGCTCTTGTGGATGGCTATCACAAGGCTTTCCCCGACCGCAAGCCAATAGAACTCGTAGGAATGATTGGTTGGAACACACGAGGCAACACCATAGCCGCTGCCAATGCCAAGACACGGCAGGACGCACCGGTATGGCTGGCATGGTTCGACTGGCATCCGCCACTGTTCGACGGCAGGGCACGCTCCTTCCACACATCCGACATCTGCTTCTGGCTGCGCAACACCGACTATATGCTCACCCATACGGGCGGAGGCAAGCGGCCGCGCGAACTGTCAAGGAAAATGGCGGATGCCTTGCTGAGCTTCATGCGCACCGGCAATCCCAACTGCCCTTCCATCCCCTACTGGCACGCCTACAACCAAAAGGACGGATGGACAATGTGGCTCAACGACACATGCCACCTCACCAAAGACCTGGACAAGGAGGCGAGGAAAGCTTTCACAAAGTAGGCAAAAACAAAACAAATCACACTCTGCACTAACGAAGAAAGAAATATGAAAAACAAGACTGCCCGCAAGCACATGCCAATGAAAAGACTACTGCTCAGACTCGGTTACCTGGCGCTTTTGGCTTCTGCATCCACACTGTTGAAAGCTGCCGACAATCCCGGC
>CAZZNO010000292.1:1213-1904 GCA_964655685.1 uncultured Prevotella sp. | reverse complement strand
GACCGGGATCGGCTATGAACCCTGGCATTACCGATATGTGGGCAAGGACGCCGCAAAGGAAATTTTTCAGCAGGGAATCTGCCTGGAAGAATATTTGGAGAAATAAGAAAACGCCGCCCATCGGGCGGCGTTTCAGTCTGTCGAAAAAGTCCAGCTTTTGCTGGTTTTTTCCATTATCCATGATATAATGGTCGTGGGTGATGAGGAATGCTGCAAAGTGGAAAAATGGAACGAGGCGTATTTGAAATTGTGGACACCGAAAGTTTAGTGCCTGCGGAACATTTGCTGCGAAAAATTGATGCAGCGGTGGATTTCAATAAAATCTACGACATGGTAGAGCCGTTGTACTGCGCTGACAATGGCCGCCCCAGCGTGGATCCGGTCGTGCTGTTCAAAATGGTTCTCATTCAGCACCTGTATGGGCTGTCTTCTTTGCGCCGTACTGCTGAGGAAGTCTCCCTGAATGTGGCATACCGCTGGTTCCTGGGATACCGTTTGCAGGAAGAAACTCCCCACTTTTCTACCATTAGCTATAACTTCCGTCACCGCTTTACTACCGAAACCGTTGACCAGATTTTCAGTTGGATTCTCATGGAAATGGTGGACGCCGGTTATGTGGCTCCCGGAGTCGTATTTGTAGACGGAACCCATATCAAAGCCAATGCCAATCTCAAAAAGACCGTAAAGGAAG
>CAZZNO010000292.1:0-1203 GCA_964655685.1 uncultured Prevotella sp. | reverse complement strand
AGAAGTACCTATTGAAGCGAAGCGGTATGCAAAGGAACTCATGGAGGAGGTCAACGCAGACCGGGAAGCCCATGGAAAGAAGCCGTTTTCAGATGACGAAGATGATGACGAACCGCCTGTTTCACCCAAGAAGAAGCGTGACAACACTTCCAAGAAAAAACTGAAAAAGCGGAAAAAGGAAGCAAAGAAAACAAAAACAGTCGTAAAAAGCACCACGGACCCAGACTGCGGTCTGTTTGTCAAGGGTGACCACAAGAAGCAGCTGGCCTATGAAGCACATACTGCCTGTGATGTCCACGGTGTTGTTCTGGCGGTAGAAGTCACTCCCGGCAATGTTCATGACAGCGTAGCGTTTGACGATGTATACGACCAGGTGGTCGAACAGTTCCCGGATGTCCACGCCTTTGTGGCAGACAGTGCCTATAAAACACCCCATATCTGCAAGAAGGTCTTTGGAGACAATAGAGTTTTATCCACAGCCTACAAGCGCCCCATGACGATGAAGGGTGGCCACGAATGGTGGAAGTATGTGTATGACGAGTTTTATGACTGCATTATCTGTCCGGAATACCAGGTTCTGAATTACAGCACCACGAACCGGGACGGATACCGGGAATACAAGAGTGATCCAAAGATTTGCGCCAACTGTCCAACTCGCCATCTATGCACAAAGAGTAAGGACTTCATGAAAACTGTCACCAGACACATCTGGAAAGACTACGAAGAACTGGCCGACGATGCCCGCTATACCCCGATTTACCAGCGGATGTACAAGGCCAGAAAAGAGACGATTGAGCGTGTCTTTGCAGATGCCAAAGAGCAGCATGGGCTGCGGTATACACGATACAGAGGCTTGGCTCAGGTTAGGAACTGGGTGAAGCTTAAGTTTGCTGCCATGAATCTGAAAAAGCTCGCAAAATGGCATTGGAGGGACACACATTTCAGCTGCTTTTCCTGTATTATATCGTTTATTTTCCCGATTTGCAGAAGAAACCCCAGTTTTGTTTGACGCAACACTGGGGTTTCTCGACAATCTGATGGGCATCCCAGATGGGATGCCCACAGCTTTGCCTCTCTTTTTTTATTGGAAACGTCTTGCGTAGCCACACTTGCGGCATAGTTCCTCTATGGCTTTTCGGTTGCAGAAGCCATCGTAAATTGCTTTGGTTTTTGGTTTATCCAAGATTTCACCAAGAGATTCCT
>CAZZNO010000291.1:0-1915 GCA_964655685.1 uncultured Prevotella sp. | reverse complement strand
CTATGCAAAGAAATTCGGGTATAACGATGACTATTACATCATCTGCGACTTCGGCAAGCGGTCGGGTCTAAAGCGGTTCTATGTCTATGACCTCAATGATAAGGAGAGAATCATGCAGAGCTATTGCATGCATGGCAGCGGGAGTGGCAGCACTCCTGCAAAGCCGGTGTTCAGCAACAAGCCAGGCAGCAATGCGTCAAGTCTCGGACTTTACGCGCTTTGCGGCATAGGCTCATACAGCATGAAAAACTGTATACGTCTTGAAGGCCTTGACCGCACTAACAGTCTTGCACGCGCCCGAGGTATTCTTATCCATTCGGCAGGAGTAGTTACTTCCTTTCACGGAGAACACGATTACTTACCTATTGACAGCAAGCTCAGCCAAGGTTGCTTTGCCATTGATGCCGCCACTCTTTTCCGACTTATGACGATTTATAAGCTTCACGGAAGGCACAAGCGGATACTTTTGTGGGCATGTTACGACAAATAATGACCGGTATGTGTTAGGAAAGCCCACATGCCTTGTCTCTATACAAACGAACCAAAAACTTATAAACATGAAGATTACTGGAAAAAGCATGGTGATGAACGGTGTAGAGATGGAGAGTATGACAAACGTGAAGGACGGGAGCAACGTGGTGTGGCTCTCGCAGGGCGACCTACAGGGCAAGGTAACAGTACTTGGCCATGAGTTTCCAAGCATCTGGGCTGCTTTTGACTACGGCGTCGCTGGCCGCAATGACGACGAGAGGCTGAAACTCAACTGGATGCTCTACGTGCTGTGGAAGCGGTGCGGCAATGACGTGGAGTTTTGGGTTAGGGTTGGCAGGCTTCACGACAAGATCGTGGTTTTCAAGGGCAACACGGATGCCGGATGCCGCAACAACGAGATGGAGAGGCAGCGACGCGCCATCCGCACGGCAATCGAAGCGAAATATGAAGGCAAAACCGACGCTGAATCTCATGAGGCTATGAAGCGTGAGCTGGAATGGGAGCTTGGCAATCTGGCATGCGGCGAATGGTCGGGCAAGAACAAGATGGGCAAGCTGCTGACAATGTGCAACGAGGGTATAAAGACCAAGACCGCCCCGAGAATTGACTTTGACTATTTCGACGAGGTCGGCATCAACTGGTTCGGCAAGAGACTGAAGTTTTTGAAGAAGAACACGGCAATGGTAGGATAGGTAAGCTAAAGCAGATCATTTCCTACAAGTGATAGTTTTTAAAGAGAGCAGTCTCTATATCTATAAACCAAAAAAAATATATAATGTACGTATTTCTTTTAGTATTAGCCGCGGTTGCAATCTTCAATCTCTACAGAGAATCAGAGGAGCGAAAGGATGAAACGAAAGTCAGCCTCGCTAAAGAGGCTGAGTCCGTCGCAGTAGCCCAAGACCCTACTGAAGCCTCACCTTCATCTGCACCGTTGCCAAAAAGAAACGAAAGGACCTTCTCCGTCAAGGCTTCAGTCATGCAGGCATTGCTCAGCATGGGCTGCCAGATAGAGGAGGAAGGCAACAAGCTCTATACCGGTTTCAAAAGCGAGGTCTTCTGTATAGTCACATCAGAGACTTCCCCTTTTATCACTATAAACGATAAATGCTGGTATTCGGTATCGCTCGACGACATCGACTCAGTGACAAGACTCCGCGAGGCTATCAACTATGTCAACGGCAACTACAATTACAACGTTGTGTACAACTTCAACGAGGAGCAATGGGAGATGGAGGTACACACTCGCTACACCACACTTTGGATAGAGGAGATACCGAGTAAAGACGACTATCTCCGCACTATCTTCATGTATATGCTGAAAACGCATCAGGACATCTTCGACGCAAATGAAGAATTTAAGCAGATAGAGACAACGGTAAAAGCATAGCCTCAACATCTACTTAATCAACTTTAAAATCAT
>CAZZNO010000290.1:0-1916 GCA_964655685.1 uncultured Prevotella sp. | reverse complement strand
CCCAACATCGGGGACATGATCGCCTCCGGCACCATCGACCTTGTCATCAATACCCCCACCAAGGGCAGAAAGCACGACACCGACGGGTTCAAGATCCGCCGGGCCACGGTGGAGCACTCCGTGGGCTGCGTCACCGCCATCGATACGGCCCGGGCCATGCTCACCGTCCGGGAGCAGGGCAGAAGCTCCGAACTGCGTCCCATCGACATCACCAGGATCTGAGTATGATCGGGATCGGAGCGTATCCCCGGGGATGCGCTCCGATCTTTGCCGCCGGATAAGCGGCGGAACGGGTAGAAGCATGAACTTTTTTTCTAAAAAGACTGACGAAAATGAGGCGATACAATTGGGTGTGCGAAACGAGGAACGGTACCAGCGGCGGCGCACGGAACTGATGGAACAGTGCTACGACTGCATGGCGGAGATGGGTCTGAGCAGCGTGGGCATCCGCGCCCTGGGAAAATACTGCGGGTGCAACTCTGCGGCGCTTTATAATTATTTTGATGATCTGGATGACCTCATCATACAGTCCACTGCCCACTGCATGAGCAAGGTGGAGGACGATTTTATGGCCAGGGCCCCACAGGACGCCACAGAGCTTGTGCGGTTTATCGACGAGATTCCCTACTGGACAGCGGAGCAGCATGGAAAAAAGTATCGCCTGATGTATCAGGTATACACCCATCCCAAATATATCGAGCACGGCAAGCGGTTTTTCGAAGGGGTCAATCAACGCTATACCGACTATGCAAAGCAGTTGGAGAGCAAGCTGGGGATCCCCTACGGGATCATCACGCCGCTGATCTTTATCCTGATCCGGGCCAGCGTCCACTATGCACTCTTTGAAGACGAGTATTATCTGCAAACGCAGCTCGGTGTGCTCAAACAGTGCATCGCCATGTTCACGGAGAAGTACGCGCCGCAGTTTGCGCGATAAAGCCTTCGGTCCCACCTTCGATAGGTGGGCATAAAACAGTGCGAGGAGCGTATCGTTATCGATACGCTCCTCGTTTTGTGTCAATACCTGTAACAGAATTGCCGGAAGCCCTGGCTCCTTTTCTGGGAGAGCTGCGCGCTTCCGGCAGGTTTCTGTATTGTTGACTTCCGGTAATGGGTCACATCTCGCAGCCGGTGATGGTCCGGGCAACATGTACGCCGCTTGCGGAAGCATGAGAAAGGGAATGTGTAACACCACTTCCGTCTCCGATCACATACAGACCTTCGTGGCGTGTCTCTAAGTTCGCATCAATCTCAACTTCCATATTATAGAATTTAACTTCTACACCGTACAGCAATGTATCATCATTCGCTGTTCCTGGTGCGATTCTGTCAAGTGCATAAATCATCTCAATGATTCCATCCAGAATTCTCTTAGGCAATACAAGGCTCAAATCTCCAGGTGTTGCAGCCAATGTAGGTCTTACACGGCTTTCTTCGATTCGTTTTTCGTTACTTCTTCTACCACGGATCAAATCTCCAAAACGCTGTACGATAACGCCACCGCCAAGCATGTTAGATAATCTTGCAATACTTTCACCATATCCATTACTATCTTTGAATGGTTCAGAGAAATGTTTTGCAACAAGAAGTGCAAAGTTTGTATTATCTGTATATTTTTCTGGATCTTCGTAGCTGTGTCCATTTACAGTTACGATACCTTTTGTATTTTCATTTACCACGATACCATGTGGATTCATACAGAAAGTACGAACATTATCTTCGAATTTTTCTGTACGATATACAATCTTACTTTCATATAATTCATCTGTTAAATGAGAGAAGATCTCTGCTGGGATCTCAACACGAACACCAAGGTCAACACGGTTAGACATTGTTGGGATCTCAAGGTCATGACAGACTTCTTCCATCCATTTACTTCCGCTTCGTCCAACAGATACGATACAGTTTTTGCAAGT
>CAZZNO010000289.1:0-1928 GCA_964655685.1 uncultured Prevotella sp. | reverse complement strand
AAAGCTGGGTCAAGGATCACCTGCTTGCCAAGCCCGAGGTGGTCAAGTGGACGCCCGATTACAGCATGGATCGGTATGGTACGCTTCCCGAAATGCCCTTTGAAATCGAGCGTTTCCACTTCAAGAAGTTCGCCGAAAATGACACCCAGGGAAAGTTCCTGAACGTTGTAACCCTGATTACCGGCGACAGCATCACCATTCGCTCCAAAACCAATCCGGAGTATCAAACCACTCTGGAATGGCTCCAGGCCGCTGCCGTGCCCGCCCAGTTTGGTGAATATGAATTCATCAACAACGGCGAAGGAGACTGCACGGTCATCCAGATTCGGCTGAAAAAGGGTTAATCACCATGGATACATCGGAATATCAGCAGGAGCAAGCTATTGTGCAAGCGCTGGAGGAGCGGTATCCCGCTCTCCGGTTCTGTCGGGAGGATATTTGGTCTGCCTTCTTATTGCTGGCAAACTGTTATCACCAAGGCGGCAAGCTACTGATTTGTGGCAATGGCGGCAGTGGTTCCGACAGCCTCCACATTGTTGGCGAACTCATGAAGGAATTCATGGAAAAGCGGGAGCTTGACGCGGAATTTCGCCATTTTCTCCAGGAAAGCACACAGGCAGAAGCAGGTTATCTTCTGAAAAAGCTCCAGGGGGCTCTTCCTGCCGTGGCACTGGTGGAAAACGCCGCCCTATCTACGGCTGTGGAAAATGACATTGCCGGAGACATCAGCTTTGCTCAGCAGGTCTATGGGCTGGGGCAGCGGGGAGATATCCTGCTCTGCCTGACCACCTCCGGAAATTCCAGAAACGTCTGTCTGGCTGCCGTAACAGCCCGGGCCCGGGGCATGGCCGTGATCTCCATGACCGGGAAAGCCGGCGGCCAAATTCAGCCCTGCAGTGACGTGTGCATCCGTGTACCGGAAACGCAGACCTACCTGGTTCAGGAATTGCACCTTCCCGTGTACCACGCACTTTGTGCCATGCTGGAAAAGCACTTCTTTGCAAATGAGGTGAGGCAGTGAACGGTCAGAAGCTCCTCGGCTTTGACATTGGAGGAACCAAGTGCGCGGTAATTCTGGGGCAGAAGCACCCGGATGGTTTTCAAATTCTTAACAGGGCTTTCTTTGCTACGGCAGAGTTCCCCCTGCCAGAGCAAATGATTCCCCAGTTGCTGGCTGTAGCCAGGGAAATGTGCCCAGAAATGGACGCAGCCGCCGCAGGTATCAGTTGCGGCGGTCCCCTGGACAGCCATCAGGGCATCATCCAGAGTCCTCCCAATCTCCCCGGCTGGGATAATGTTCCCATCGTCCGTTGGGTAGAGGATGCCCTTGGCATTCCCGCCTACCTCCAAAACGATGCCAATGCCGGAGCGCTCGCAGAATGGCGCTACGGAGGTGGCCGCGGCTGTAGCAACATGGTCTTTATCACCTTCGGCACAGGCTGCGGCGCAGGCCTGATCCTGGACGGGCGGCTCTATACGGGCACCAACGATATGGCCGGTGAATGTGGCCATATACGTCTGACCTCTCTGGGACCCGTGGGCTACGGAAAATCCGGTGCCATGGAGGGCTTTTGCAGCGGCACAGGTATTGCTCAGCTGGCCTCCACCTTTGCCCTGGAGGACCTGCAGAACGGTCACCAAACACCACTGTCCCAAGCACTTCGGGAAGGCACACCCATCACTGCTGCCCTGGCCGCTCAGTTGGCGCGGCAGGGTGATTTCGCCTCTCGCAAGGCTTTTGAAACCGCCGGAAGCTATCTGGGCCAGAGCATGGCCATTTTGGTAGATCTGCTGAATCCCGAGCGGATTGTTCTCGGTAGTGTTTTCGCCCGGTGCAGAGATCTGCTATGGCCTTCGGCACGGGATATTCTGGAAGCAGAAGCACTTCCCCGCAGCAATAACGTGTGCCAGGTTGTCCCTGCTGCGCT
>CAZZNO010000288.1:0-1930 GCA_964655685.1 uncultured Prevotella sp. | reverse complement strand
CGTTGCATTCCCTCGTCCAAATAGTCCATGTAGGCGTCGATAATCACTATCGTGTCATCGACTATCATTCCAAGCGTCACTATCAATGCCGCAAGTGTCACTGTGTTCAATTCTATGCCAAAACCGTAGAAAAGACCTAACGATACGAAGATGGTGATAGGTATCGTCATGGCTGAAATCATTGCCACGCGAATAGGCATCAGGATGACGACGACGATGATAACGGCGATGATAGCAATGAGAAGCTCGCGGAGGAAGTTCCACACTGATGCTCCTACCACCTGTGGCTGGTCGGTAATCTTAAACAGGGTGACATCCTTCGGAAGGGTCTTCTTGAAAGCATCAAGCTTCTTGTCTATTTCTTTACCCATCTCTACGATGTTCTCGCCTTGCTTCATCTCGACACTCAGCACAATTGCCTTGTGACCGTTATTGGTAACAAAAGAGGTTTTCTCAGGGTATTCACGCTTTACGGTAGCGATGTCTTTCAGACGGATAACGTTGCCGTCGGGAGAAGAATAAACGATGGTCTGCTCCACGTCGTTCACGGCATTGAGCGAGCGGCTGACATAGATTGGCATGTCGTGGCCGTCGTCCTTTATCGTTCCTGCATTAGTCTCAAAGCCTTTAGCCATGAGGTTGGCGGCAATGACCTGTTCGGAGATGCCGTATTTAGACAAACGGTCGTTGTCAAGGTAGACAGAAATTTGCTCATTCCGCTCGCCATAGACACGCATTCTGCCTACTGACTCCACCTTGCGGAGAGAGTCCTTCATGGCAGTCATATAGTCGTGCATCTCACGATAGGTCTTGTCTTCGCTCTCCATAGTAATTAGGAGGGCGGAAGTGTCGCCAAAGTCGTCATTGACCTGAATAGCAAGGACACCGGCAGGCAACTGCGATTTGAAGGCGTTGATGCCATGCTTAAACTTCGACCAGAACTCGTCCTTGTCGTGGACGTTGTCGTTGAGTTCGACCTGTATATAGCAAAGGCCGTTGCGGCTGAACGACTTGGTCTTAGCCTTTTTAACCTCTTTGTAGGTGAAGATGTAGTCTTCGAGGGGCTTTGTTACCTGTTCTTCTACGTCCTCAGCTGTGGCACCGGGATATACGGCGACAACCACGCCTTGGCGGATGGTGAAGTCAGGAAACTCGTTCTTGTTCATCTTCGCCAGTCCGAACACGCCGAAGACCATCAAGCATACCGTTATGAGCAGGACGATGTGATGGTAGTGCATTGCCCACTCTTGGAAACTGCGCTTTTTATTTTGTTGTTCCATTTTCATATCGTTATTAAAATAAAAGAATAATAGAATAATCGCTTCGCTCAGAATAAAAGCCTTTACGCCCAATGGATTTGTTTATCAATCATTTGGCTATTATTCTTTTATTCTATTATTCTTTTATTCTGAAACTGCCATACCAGTTGATACCTTCTGTTGGCCTTCTGTTATTACCTTGTCGCCTGGCTGCAAGCCGCTGGTAATGGCTACTTTGTCGCCTATATTGTCGCCGGTGGTGACGAATGTCTTCTGCGCCTTGCCGTTGGCCACTGTCCATACGAACGTGCGGTTGTCAGGATCAAGCTGGATTATGCCGGCTGGGAGGCTTATTGAGTTAGGAGTTTGGGGTGAGGAGTGAGAAGGTTTTGCTTCTGTGGTCACTTCCGCAATCATTCCAGGCAGGAGCTGGTGGTCACTGTTGGCAATGACAGCTTTGACATCATAAGTGTGGCTGAGGGCGTTGCCGCTGACGTTCTTCTCCGTGATTCTGCCGGTGAAGAAGCGGTTGCCAAGAGCGTCTACGCGCACCTTTACTGTGGAGCCGTTGGGAATGTTTGAAATCTCCGTTTCGGGAACGCTGATTTTCACCTTAACATTGTCTATGCGCACGAGGTTGACAACGGGAAGCCCTGGGGAAACAGTCTGTC
>CAZZNO010000287.1:0-1937 GCA_964655685.1 uncultured Prevotella sp. | reverse complement strand
TCAGCCTGCGCCATCACTACGTCGATGACCCCACAATCGGCGTCCGGCCAGCCATTTGGGTAAACACTGAATATCTGAAGAAACAAATGTATGATGCCGCGGGAGAATGACTGGATAATATGCAATGGGGTAAACCATGCCTTCATCCTTGACATTCTGCTTAATAAGCTATTGTATAAGTATCCGAAACTAACGTATTAAAAGAAAAAGGCAGCCATTTGACGGCCTTATATTATCGATATACTATGAATGTTTTTTACCACTGTCTTATGCTGACAGTCTTCACGCTTTTGTTCTTCCAGACATCCTGCAATGCAGAACAAAGTAATGACATCGTACAAGATTCAAGCAATATGGAAAACTTTACGACAAGAGATTTTGAAATAAAGAATACGAAATCGGGGAATACACTCCGGGGGACGCTTTATTTGCCAAAAACGGAAGGCAGGCATCCTGTAATCATCACCTCACATGAACTTGGAAGTGACTCCCACCGTGCATGGTGGTTGAACTATTCTAAGCATTGGGCTTCAGAAGGCTATGTGGTGGTTGGCTTTGACTTTGCCGGTGGTGGTAAAGAGAGCCGAAGCGATGGAAAGACAACTGATATGTCGGTACTCACAGAGGCAAGCGACATGGAACAAATCCTTGACGGTGTACGCAAGATGGACTTTGTTGACAAAAGCAGAATCATTCTTGCCGGTGGAAGTCAGGGAGGTGGTGTCGCCACCATAGTTGCCGCACGTCATCCACAAGAGATAAAGGCTCTGCTGCTCCTCTATCCTGCATTCTATATGCCTGACAATCTGCATGCTCTTTATCCGGATCCGAATAATTCCCCTGAGAGTGACACACGTAATGGCATGATAACGATTGGCAGGCGCTATATTACGGATATGTATGACTACGACTATTTCGATGACATGCGTAAATACGGCGGTCCGGTATTGATAGTCCATGGCGATAAGGACAGAGTTGCTCCACTTAGTTATTCACAGCGTGCAGTGGAAACTTTTCCGAATGCTAAGCTTTATATTTTAAAAGGTGCAGGTCATGTATTTATCAAGGAAGAGCAGCAGAAAGAGTTTCTAGAACAGGCTGATGTTTTCCTAAGTCAGTTTTAGTTTTGTTCAATGACTTATTATCACACCAAACCGACTGAGCACACTTGTAAAGCAGCAAAGCCATGAAACAGTCATGCGGTGGATAAACCGCGCGATAGTTCTTGAATCCAAGGTATTGCTGCGCCACGGCGACATGAAGAACTATGAGATAGCAGAGAAACTGAACTTCCCTAATGCAAGCTTCTTTAATAAGTTTTTCAAGAAGCAGACGGGTATGACTCCGATGGAATACAGAAAGTCGTAAATTAACCGTTTATCAATTACGCATGTCTTGTAGAACCTTCAATGCTTCCTTTGCTTTGTCGGCTGGCGCAAAGATGTGATCATGATAGTATGCGGCTACAACATTAGCACTGATACCGGCATTGCCGAGTGCTGTTGAGAATGCGGCCGTAAGTCCTACTGCATCAAGGGATGAATGGACATGAAGGGAAATGAGGCGAAAAACTGACTCATAAGGAATGTCGTATTCATCGGCGGTCTTACGGTCAATGACAAGCGAAACGCCTTCATCTTCCTTGAATACTGATATTGGCTGAAGGTCAGCTATCTGCCTCCAATCAATATCATTGAATGTTGTAAACACGTACTCACCTGGTTTCAGTACCGGCTCCATCGAGTTTATGAGTGTTTGTAAGTCTGTTATTCCTGACATTATGCTGAAACTGCTTTGAGTCCGATGATGGACAGGATTAATGTTGTGATAAAGAAAATTCTCCAGAATGATGCGGGCTCATGGAATACGATAATTCCAAGAACGACAGTGCCTACTGCTCCTATGCCAGTCCAAACGGGATAGGCAGTGCCGAGCGG
>CAZZNO010000286.1:1734-1952 GCA_964655685.1 uncultured Prevotella sp. | reverse complement strand
TATTCACGCAGAACGATTGCAGGATATGGACGAGGAAGATGCGATTGCTGAAGGTTTCCCGGGTTTTCATGCTGGAACTGATTCTCCACTTCTACGCTTCTCCGAATTGTGGGACAAGACGGTCAAACGTGAGGATTTACGGCAATTCGGCTATCATGCCAACCCTTGGGGCTGGGTGATCGAATTTGAGAGAAGCGAAAAGCCAGAAAATTGGCTGC
>CAZZNO010000286.1:1157-1724 GCA_964655685.1 uncultured Prevotella sp. | reverse complement strand
TAGACTGTAGATGTCGGAGGTGGAAGAATTGTTCGAGATAGAACATTACAGACTTGAAAACGGTAAATCGCCAGTTGAGGATTTTATCAGAGGCCTTGAAAAGAAAATGCAATCGAAAGCACTTGCTACGATTGACCTCCTTGCTGAGTATGGAAATCAACTGCGGGAACCCTATTCCAAGTCGATGGGCGACGGACTGTTCGAACTGCGCATCAAGTTTTCCAGCGACATCTCCCGCATATTCTATTTCTTAATTGTGGACAATAAGATCATCCTGACGAACGGTTTCATCAAGAAAACGGGAAAAACGCCCAAAACCGAGCTGGATCTGGCTCGAAAGTATAAGAAGGACTATGAAAGGAGAATGCTTCATGAGTGATTTTGAAAGATTTAAGGAAGAACTGCTGAAGGATCCTGAAGTTCGCGCCGAATACGAAGCGCTCCAGCCTGAAATGGAAGTAATTCGTGCTCTGATCGACGCTCGTATTAAGGAAAACCTTACGCAGAAGCAGCTTGCCGAGCGCTGCGGAGTACGGCAGTCCAACATTAGCCGCATCGAAAGCGGAA
>CAZZNO010000286.1:0-1146 GCA_964655685.1 uncultured Prevotella sp. | reverse complement strand
GTGCAGCCCCACTATTTCAACGCTCCAGCAGCTCGCAGCCGGTATGGGCAAGAAGCTACGCATTGAATTTATCTGACGTTATCCCATTGACGGAAATCGGATAATTTCGTATAATGATGGGGTGTTCGAAAGGAGGAATGCCTCATGGCAAGAGTGAAGATCATCTACAAAGATGGCGAAAACAGCTACGGCGATCTGCGCTTGGATGGCGAGGATCCCTGCGTTGCGATCTCCGGAGTCGAGTACGATCTGGAAACCTTCGCAGCGACAGAGGCAACTATTGCAGTCAACGACCCTGTTGCCCTCAAGGTGCTTCATGCCCACGGCGTTCACGCCAGACCGACGCCGCATCAGTACAAGGTCACGATTTCCATGAGCGATAACCTCAGGAATCGCCTCGTCAATGCTGCAAAGGAAGATAAGACGACTGTCACCGGCATCCTGACCAAGCTGGCAGAGCAATGGCTGGCAGAAACAGGACGCTGACGCAAACGCCCTCTGGATCTCAGGATTCGGAGGGCTTCTTTTGCCCGAAACAACGCATTGCAGCCCGATTTCGGAAAATACACGAAAAATCCCTGAAAGTTCCCTCAGTTATCCCTCTTGGCAGCTTGCAAAAACGGATGCTATAATATACTTGCAAAAGTTCACAGATGAAAGCCGATGACAGCAAACGTCAGCGGCTTTTTTAGTTCTCTCGGAGGTGACGAAAATGCCGGAATCGGCGAAAAGGATTGAAGTATGCCAAGCTACGCGAGGCGTTTGAAAAGGCGTATGTAGCGGCTGGCTCTTGCCAAAATGATGATGACGGTGGCACATGCAACTTCGACTGCATGTGGCTGCATCTTCAGTCCTGTGAAGAAATGCGAGTTGCTGCTGCAGCGAAGCAAGCTGGGCTGCGAGTCTTCAGGGGGAATTTCCTTCACAAGAAGGTCTACTTCGTGGAGCCACCGTTTGGTGGTCAGGGTTTCCGCAGGACGAAGCAAGCAGAAGCGATGTGCGAAGCAATGAAGTCCCTCGGATATACTGCCGGGATGTTCTATCGGATGGATTGAGGAGGGTCGGCATGAAAAAAAGCAGAGAAACGTATTTGAATGAATGGAATGAGATTCTGTTAGATCCGGATGGCAGAAGAATCATCCGGAT
>CAZZNO010000285.1:0-2030 GCA_964655685.1 uncultured Prevotella sp. | reverse complement strand
GCAAAAAGAAAAGACCTTTTTGCAAAAATTTCCCGTTTTTTTCATGAAAATTCCCGTAAAGCGGACCGGAGCGGCCAGGACGCCGAACCAAAAGGCCCACACGGGCCGCAGCGGATGGCTGAGAAGGCAGAAAAACAGCACCCAGCCCCCCAATATGCCCGCCAGGATAAACAGCCGCAGCTCGCCGTCCCCCGACATGACGAAGAAGAATACGCTCCAGCCCGCGCTCAGGCTGAACAGCACATCCAGTACCCCGCCCCACAGCTTGCCGCCCAGCGTCCGCCAGGGGCGCAGCAGGTCGTACAGCAGGCCCAGCACGCCCCCCAGCAGGATGGAGCGAAGAAACAGCCCCAGCTGCTGGCTGATGACGATCCCCAGCTCCATGGCCTCACCCGAACAGACGCCGCAGCAGGCCGCCCTGGCTGCTGGGGGCGCTGTCCTCGTAGAGCAGGGTGTGGATGCTCCCGTCCACGTGGAGCTCGCCGCCCTCCAGATTCAGCTTGCCGATGTGGAGCTGGCTGCCGCCCACTACCAGCGTTCCGGCGGTGGTGCGCATGACGATCTCCTCCTCGTCGAAGCGCTCCACCTCCTCCACGCCGGTGACCACCAGACTTTCGCGGCCCACCAGCTCCAGCCGGTGCCCCAGCCCTGTCATATCCTCGTACGGCATACGAACTCCCCCTGTCCATTGTTTTGTACTTCCTGTGGATATATATGAGCGGATAGGGGCGGGTATGACTGGGGGCCCAAAAGCCCCCGGCGGAAACATACAGAGAGCCCGTCAGCTATTCTCCCAGCTGATCGGCTGGCGGACGAGGATCCGCAGCAGAGCCTTGCCGTGGAAGGGGATGAGCGGATAGAGATACCCGCGGCCCAGCAGGGGCTTGGTGGTCACCAGCAGGATGACCAGCGCCGCTGTGCCCAGAAGCAGCCCCCATATGTCCAGGGCCGCTGTCAGCACCAGCAGCAGCATCCGCGACAGCTTCAGGGCGTAGCCCAGCTCAAAGCTGGGCTGGGCCAGGTTCGCAATGGCAACGAAGGCCATATATACCAGTACCTCCGGCACCAGCCAGCGGGCCTGCACGGCGAAGTCACCCAGGATCAGTGCCCCCAGCATACTGAAGGAGCTGGTCAGGGAGTCCGGGGTGTTCAGAGAGGCCAGCTTCAGCAGATCCACCACAAAATCCAGCAGCAGAAGCTGAAGCACCAGGGGGACATGTCCCAGCTCCTCCGGCAGGAGAAAGGCGGCGAACGCCGGTGTACGGGCGGGGTCCTTCACCAGCAGGTACCACACCGGCGTGATGAACAGGGCCAGCAGCATCACCAGGGCCCGCAGCCAGCGCAGATAGGTCCCCACCAGGGGCGGGAAGCAGTAGTCGTTGGGCTCCTCCAGAAAATCGAAGAAGCAGGTGGGCAGCAGCATGACGGCGGGGGAGTTGTCCACCAGCAGCACGATGTTGCCCTCCATGATGCAGGCGGTGGCGGCGTCAGGCCGCTCGGTGTAGCGCACCCGGGGGAAGGGATTGTACCACTGCCGGGGGGCCATAGCCTCGGCAATGGACTCCTGGCTCATGGAGACGGAGCCGATGTGGACAGCGGCCAGCTTCCGGCGCAGCAGCGCCAGCTCCTCCTTGTCCACCTGGCTGGACAGATAGGCCAGCACCACATCGGTCTGGCTGCGGCCGCCCACCTTGTGGTTTTCCAGCGTCAGGTCGGTGTCCCGGATGCGGCGGCGCAGGAGGGCGGTGTTCTGCACCAGTGTCTCGGTGAAGCCGTCGTGGCTGCCCCGCAGCACCCGGGCGTTGCCGGGCTCCTCCACGCCCCGGTCGGGAAAGTGCTTGGCGTCCATCAGCGCGCAGTGGTCGAAGCCCTCCAGCAGCAGGGCGGTCTTACCCATAAAGACGCCGGTCAGGATCTTTTGCAGGTCGTTTTCGCAGCTGACCTCGCAGAAGGTGACGCAGCGGTCGATAAAATCCTGCATGTCGCTGGCCTCGGCGCCCTGGCGGCCACCAGGCCCCAGCAGGAAGGAG
>CAZZNO010000284.1:0-2048 GCA_964655685.1 uncultured Prevotella sp. | reverse complement strand
TTCCAGTTCTCTTGGCGTCGTGACGGTTGCTCACGTTTTGGTTCCGATGCCCGTTGGGCTAACTTCCCTTCAGTTTCAGTAGGTTGGGTTGCCAGTGAGGAAAATTGGTTTAAAGAGAATGTACCTGTCATCAATTTCCTCAAGTTAAGAGGCAGCTGGGGTAAAGTCGGTAATAACAACATAGGCAATTACACATCAATCGCTTCAATGGCTACAAACAACTACGTCTATAACGGGTCAATTGTAGACGGAAAGTATATTGGTTCCCTTGCTAATCGCAATCTTACATGGGAAACCACCAAGTCATTGGACTTTGGCTTGGATGTGAGCTTGTTACACGACAGGATCTACTTTATGTATGATTATTACCATAAGTGCACAGACGGCTTGCTGTATCAAGTGAATGTGCCTTCCATGAGTGGCTATTTTAGCATGATGTCCAATATAGGAGAATTCCATTTCTGGGGTCATGAGTTCACCATCCAGACACGTAACTTCACTGGAGAGTTTAAATGGAGTACAGATTTTAATATTTCATTTGACAGGAATAAGGCAATAAGGTTAGGAACCAATAATTCTCCTTTGGGTGGATATAACAACATGAAAGACTATAACAGAACGGCAGTAGGCAAACAGATAGGCCTGTTCTATGGTTATGTTTTTGATGGTGTTTATATGACCCAGGAAGAATATGACAGTCAGCCAAAACATGCATCTTCTGATGTTGGTACTGTAAGGATGAAAGACCTAAATAATGACAAAGTCATTGATAACAAGGACAGAACCTTTATAGGCAACCCAAATCCTGATTTCCTTTATGGCATTACCAATACGTTCAGTTGGAAAAACTTTGACGCAAGTATCGTGATATCCGGTTCTGTTGGTAACGACATCATGGACCAGACCAGAGAGTCTACTCTTAATATTGATGGCGTGTTTAATGTTCTCAAATGCGTCAAAGACCGGTGGCGCTCACTTGAAGATCCAGGCAAGGGATTGGTTCCGCGTACAAAAGCAGGTACTACAGAGCTTTTCAGATATGTCAATTCAAGCTGGGTCTTCGACGGAAGCTATCTTATGGTTAAGAACGTGACGCTTGGTTATACAATCCCATTCAAGAACAACCCATACGTTAAGAAGTTGCGTGTTTATTTCTCTGGACAAAATTTACTTACTATAACCAATTATCCTGGCATGAACCCGGAGATCAGTCTTGGCGGAACCAATGGCTGGAGTGGCTATGGTGTAGATTTTAGCGCATACCCCATGAGCAGGAATATAACATTCGGTTTAAACCTTACTTTTTAAAAGAAAAAAGAATATGAAAAAAATAATAATGATATTGTCAGTAACCTTTGGGTTGCTCATATCATACTCATGCTCAGAGTCTTTGTTGGAGCTCACACCTCCAACCTCGCAATCGTCTAATGAATTTTACAAGACATCAGACCAATTCCGCCAGGCTCTTAACTCAGCCTATACCGGCATGCGTAACATAGCCCTTTACGGAATCTTTATGGACGAAATGCGTTCAGACAATGCTTTCTATACTATGTATCCCGCAGACAGAGCTTTCTACAGTAGTCGTGAGAAGCTGAGCCTTTTTATAGACGATGAGGTTTCTGCCAATGCCAGTGGCGTATATTCAACAATACGCGGCAGATGGGAAAGCGATTGGGCTGCCATATCAAAGGCTAATGTAATCCTTGACCGTCTCGACGGCTCAGGGCTTACGGATGCAGAAAAGAATTCTGTGAAAGCAGAAGCCTTGTTCCTGCGTGCTTTCTATTACTTCGACCTTGTAAAGAATTGGGGAGGCGTGCCTATGTACCTGCATGAGGTCGCCAATCCGTCAAATGCATTCATCGCACGCTCCAGCGTAGAAGAAACCTATGCGCAGATAGTGTCCGACCTTGACGAAGCTATATCGCTCGGGCTGCCCGTTCCTGCCAAGTTCCCTGATGACAACGGCGGCCGTGCCACTATGGGTGCCGCCAAGATGCTGCGTGCCGAGGTGCTTATGACAAAGCCAAGCCCCGACTACGCAA
>CAZZNO010000283.1:781-2073 GCA_964655685.1 uncultured Prevotella sp. | reverse complement strand
AGTCGCTATCCTGGCAGATGGAGCGTGCTGCCTATAGAGTACAAGCATGGCAAAGCAAAGAATGACGATGTTGACGAAGTCCAGCTATGCGCTCAAGCAATGTGCCTGGAAGAGATGTATGGTATAGAGATTCCACGCGGGGCGTTCTTCTATGGGCAGACAAGACGGAGGACATCCGTCACGCTAAGCGAGGCTTTGCGCAAGCGGGTAGCAGAACTTTCTGATTCAATGCACTATCTGTTCGCAAACGGAGAGATACCGGATGCCAAGGCAGAGAGAAAATGTAAGTCGTGCTCTTTGCAGAATCTCTGTATGTCACAGGACTTGCGCCATGCATCGTCAGTGAAAGAATATCTTAAACCATTAAGCCTATGAGGAAACTGCTCAATACTCTTTATGTCACCAATCCAGACGTGTATCTCACGAAGGACGGGGAAAACGTGGTTGCAAAACTCGGCCAAAAAGAGGTCATGCGTATACCAGTGTTGAACCTTGAAGGCATCGTTGGCTTCAATCGTCTGGGGGCTTCGCCTTATCTCATGGCAATGTGCGCCGATAGGAACATCGGTATGTGCTTCCTTACGCCAAGTGGAAGATTCCTGGCTCGTGTAACCGGAGCGACAAGTGGCAATGTACTCCTCCGCCGGCGGCAGTACCGTTATGCCGACAACGAGGAGTGGAGCCTCGACATCAGCAAGGTCATGATAGCTGGAAAGATTTTTAATTCAAGGAAAATTCTTGACCGCTTCCGTCGCGACCACGGCAATCTAATCAGGAACATGGATAATTACATGCATACGACACGGCTGCTTGACAATGACAGGATAAACATTTTCGCATGTAAGGACAAAGACAAACTGAGAGGTCTGGAAGGGGATGCCGCCAACGCTTACTTCTCACTCTTCGGTCAGATGATAACGTCAAAAGAGAGTGCCTTCGCCTTTCACGGCCGCAATCGCAGACCACCCAAAGACCCGGTGAACTGTCTTCTGTCATTCGCCTATACTCTGCTCACACATGAGTGCCAGTCGGCTTTGGAGACGGTTGGTCTCGACCCATACGTTGGCTTTATACATACTGACCGTCCCGGGCGCGTGAGCCTTGCCCTTGACATTATGGAGGAGTTTCGCAGTTACCTCGCCGACAGGCTCGTCTTATCACTGATAAACCGTGGACAAGTGTCGGCAATAGACTTCATTGAGAACGGGAAGGACAACATTTTCATGACGGATTCATGCAAGAAAACGGTAATTACAGCATGGCAGAAAAGAAAGAAAGAGACGGTAACGCAT
>CAZZNO010000283.1:0-771 GCA_964655685.1 uncultured Prevotella sp. | reverse complement strand
ATACATCCAGGCTATGCTACTTGCCAGATTTGTCCGTGGCAATCTTGATGGATATCCCGTTTTTATGATATCATAAACTATGCTTATTCTCGTTACTTATGATGTAGAGACAATTTCTCCACAAGGTCAGCATCGCCTGCAGCAGGTTGCCAAAGCCTGCCAGAACTACGGGCAACGTGTACAAAACTCTGTCTTCGAATGCGTCTTGGACTACTCACAATATACAAAGTTAAAACTTGAACTGAAAGGCATCATAGATGAACAGCACGACACCATAAGGTTTTACAACCTCGGCAACAACTATTCTACAAAAGTTGAAACAATAGGCATAAAGCGTGGCTTCAATGTGGAGGAAGATTTGATAATATAATTAGATAATAGGAATATACAAAAAACATCTGCGAACCCTAAGCGCCTTCAAAATTCCTAGGACTTTCGCAGTACCTGATACATAGCTTGCTACATTAATATCTTAATAATTTCAGTATTTTCTGATTCAACGATGTTAGGAATTCGCAGATATACATTCATAACAAGTTGATTATTAAAATATTAAAGTTACAAGAGTCGCACCCCACATGGGGTGCGTGGATTGAAACCTTCTCTGCAGCAAGTTCCTTGCGGAAGTCGGAGAGTCGCACCCCACATGGGGTGCGTGGATTGAAACCTTTGCGTGTCGGCCTCGTGCAACAGACCAGCGCCAGTCGCACCCCACATGGGGTGCGTGGATTGAAACGCCTCTGGTACGCTTCAACCTCGTGACGTGTCAAG
>CAZZNO010000282.1:0-2080 GCA_964655685.1 uncultured Prevotella sp. | reverse complement strand
GGGCATCCGAGCGGGGAAAACCCCTGCCGGAGCAACTGCGGATCGCCCTTGAGATACAGGCTGGCGTGCAAAAACCGGCAGAAAAGATTCAGAAGGTTGCATTCCACATCAACCAGCGCAATGAGGGTATCGACCTGAAAGGTGTTTCCGGGGCGCTGATGGCGACCCGGAATATGCAGATGCAGACCTTCGTCACGCAACAGAATGAAGGATTTGCCTTTTCCCAAAATCAACGGGATGAAGTGCGGGATCTGCACGATGTGGCTGGTGCCTTAAGCGCACAGCCGGGAGTGAAGCAACAGACATATATTGCAATTTCACCCAAGGAACAGCCGGTCCTCTGCCTGAATGATCAGGGTGGCCAGTTTATGAACTGTTCTGAGAATATCACTGGCACCCTCCGGGCGCAGATGAATGCCCACCAGCCGCTGATTTTAGAGGATACGCCTAAAATCTATGAAAATCACGGCATTGATTCCCGATACACAGGCCCACATGAAGTGTCGCCAACCTTGTCTGCCAGATGCGGAACCGGTGGCAACAATGTGCCGCTGGTGGATCAGCGGGATGATATTTACTGCATTGTGGGCAATATCATCGACCGCCAGCCGCAAAATGGTGGCAACGGGATCGGCTGTCAGAAAGACATTGCATATACCCTGACCGGGATGGATAAGCACGCCATCTATGCCCGGCAGCGGGTGGACCAGTTTCAGGAGAACAATGTGGTCAGCACGGAGAGTGCCAGACAGCATAAAGATGCTACAGACCTGGTGATGCAGCCCTATCAGGAAACCGTGGGCACCTTGGTTCGGTCAGACCACAAGGGGATCGGGAACCAGTATGTCAATGATGATAAGTGCATCGTTGAGGGAACCAATCTCATTCGCCGCCTGACGCCCCTTGAGTGCGAGCGCTTGCAGGGCTATCCCGACGGGTGGACAAACATCCCCTCGGCATCGGATTCCGCCCGTTACAAGGCCCTGGGCAACAGCGTGGCCATTCCTTGCGTGGAGTTCGTCATAGGCGGCATCGCCCTGATTTTGAAAGCAGAAAACGAAAAACGCAGGAGGCGAGGATGGCTGATTATCCTCGCTTTCCTGCTTTTAGGAGGAAACGGAAATGTTTACACCCGATGTAATTTGGAGCCTGGCCACCTGTGGACTGTGTATCATTCTGCTGGTGATCAGCCACAACGAACCATGGAAACGTGAGGATTAAAGGAGGAAATGACATGAGTGAAAAGAACGCATTATCCAGGCGGCAGTTTCGCAAGAGTGGTTTTGATGAGGCCAACTACACGTTCAACACCCAGCCGGGAACCTTCACGGCTACCATCGACTGCAAGCGCTGGGGCAAGGGCAAAAAGCTGGTCACCTATATGACCTTTGCCGATGGCAGGAAAATCGTTGCCCCAACCTGGCCCCGGAGCCAGTATGAGGGCCTTGCCAATATGCGGGTCGGTGCAAAGATCCGCATTCTCTACATCCCCAACCGGGCCGGAACGCTCTACGTGCGGCAGGTAGTGCTGGTTGCTGAGCCGGAGCGCATCCGACAGCAGGAGCTGATCCGAATGATGACGGAAGCGATTTGATATATGCTCCAATATTTCAGCCCGGATGCCACGGAAATCGATTGCCGCCGATGGAACAAAAACGGCAATGCGCCTACCCTGGATGCATTTCGGAAGCTCAGCTCTGGTGAACAGGAAAAAATCATGAATTTTCTAAAAACCAGACCGACCCATTTGCAGGTGGAGGTCAATGGAAGGCACTTCTACCTGGTTCACGGCTTTCCCGCCGAGAATGTTCATGACGAGGTCTGGAACCGCCCCACATTGAATACGCCCAACCCAATCCCGGATTGCCAGCTGATCATCGGTCACACGCCGGTGTTTGAGCTGATTGAACCGGAAGAAGCGAAATACGAGTATGTTGCAGAGCTGGAAAGCAGGGAAGATCACCTGCGAATCTGTCACACACCGGGCTTCCTGGACGTTGACTGCTGTTGCGGGTATGATATACCAATCAAGGCTATGGCTTGCATTCGGCTGGAAGATTCTCGAGAAACATATACCTTT
>CAZZNO010000281.1:0-2108 GCA_964655685.1 uncultured Prevotella sp. | reverse complement strand
TGGATAGTTCCCTGTGATACCTATTTTCTGGATCAGCCAGTGTCCAGCCACGTCTTTCTGGAACAGTTCCTGTATCAGACGCCTCACTTCTGCCACCTCTAAATCAACGGCATACGGCGTCTCCAACACCGTTTCCCACAGCATCACAGAACGCAAATTTCTGTTTCCGTCCTTGTAGCGGTGTTCCTTTTCCATCGACGAAACCACCACATACCCGGTATGCTCCTTCTTCGGCTTCAGCTTCCGGTCTGCGTTGGCCCGTTCTTTTGCAATCCGTATCAGATTGGCATTCAATCCACGTTGCAATGCGCTTTCTTTCTGCTCTGCAGCAAGCGCCCTCTCCAGATCCGCCACTTTCTTCGATGCAGCAGACTCGGCTGCGGCGATTTGGCTCTTCGCATAACTCCTTGCCTCTTGGATCTCACGATCAGCATTGTATCTGGCGTTCAACGCCTCCTGCTTTGCTGCAGAGATCTCACGGAGCTGCTGATCATATTCCTTTTTTGTCAAAATGATATGGGAGCATTCCTGATCGGTATAGCCGCCAGGAACTTCTTTATATCCCATCATTGTCTTTTTTACAAATTCGCTCATGGCAGCACACCTCCTTATAGATTCCTAATGTAGTTATCGGCCACAACGCTGATTCTATTATGGCCCAGCGCCTTGCTGCAGATCAGCATAGCAGCCTTGTCCAACTTCTTGCCGGCCTCGTCCTTTCTGCAGGTATAGACCTCACTTTGGTAGCACTTACCCGTCCCTTTGTTCACTCTATCATACGGGATCTCCTCGATGGGCCGCGCAGTTGCCTTATATATGGTCGTGGCATAGTCCCCTCGATAGGAATGAATATCGGCGCTCTGATGGACGAACTGCCAGACCTTTTCCTCTGCCGGCGTGTTCTGTATTCTCTCTACAATCATGCCAACATCTTTCCCGATGATCGGACTCATGCGCTCCCGGCCACCTTTGCCGCTGCGTACATGGGTGAAATACTCGCAGTCAAACATCCTGGTATCCTTCAGCACCTCCAGATGCCGCTCTACACCCGGCAACCGCTCGCTGGCCGGAAGACTCGCGATCCTGGAGATCTCCGCCTCGATCTGCTCCCGTGTTACCAAATCGCTCCCCTTCAGGCTCTCCAGCTCGGCTCTGCGAAGACCTGTCCCCCGGCAAAACCGAATCAGCTCATCATTATTGGTTTTAGAGAAGTGCTTATCACGCACCCGGACGCCGCGGCTCCTCTTGATATCCTGGCGATTTCTTTTCGGTGGGGTAAAATAATCTTTATCCTCCGGCGTAATCCCGTAGAGCTTCCCCATGGCCTTCGCCTCCGCCTGGATTGTCCAGGCAGAAAGCCCCTGATCAACACGATGCTGCAGCCATTCATTAACGTACTTCTTTGCTTTTTTCAGCGTAGTACATTCAGGATGGTGTTTCTTGATGTATGCAATGAAGTATTTCGTATGCTTCCAGTAGGTCTTGTAGGTATTTACAGAAAAGATCTTATCTCTGTCTGTTCCATTCGCCACAGCTTCTCGCTTACTCTCTCCAAAGGCTTGCATCCCTGTCAGCCGGTCATACGCCTGCTGGTGCAGATCCTTCGAGTATGATTTATTCTTGCGCCCCATCAAAACACCCCCTTTATTTAATCTCAACACCTTCAATACTGTAAATAAAGTACATAAGTTATATACTTTATTTACAGTATTGATTTTATATAAATTATTCGTTCAAGCTAAGCCGCCTCCTGCCAGCTCCCAGGGAAACTCGACATTCGGCAATACACTTTTTAGCGTCTTGCGTGTGACGTTTTGGGATTTCTCCCTACACTTTTTTCTTGCTTATGTGTGCAGCCCTATTTATTAGCATCTACGGCAGTTAGGGTTCTGTCGGCCTCTTTCGTAGAGTGAGGCGTCTCTCCGGCAGTTTCTACAGTATGTCCGGCTACATTCAGAAGGTGGATAACGAACGATACGTTTTACTTACCAGCACTTTCACAAAGATTACTCATGCATAGTCAATGATGTGCTTCTCCAATTCACAAAGGTTACTACGGCAAGCCCACACATCACATAGGTGTATCAAACCTAAAACGGCTTCTGATT
>CAZZNO010000280.1:0-2121 GCA_964655685.1 uncultured Prevotella sp. | reverse complement strand
TATCTCCGAGGCAAGAAGTATGGAAACAACATGAAGATGTACAAGCTTAAAGGCAGCGCAAGAGAGTACATAAACAATGTAATAGACATGACCGATGCCATACAAAAACCTGACCGGCGATACTTTACCATAAACGGCACACAGTATCCGTTTGTCATTACAGATCAGGGCATCATGCGTGTCATAAACAATGACACCACCCAGGTGCTGGGGCAAGGGCGGATGATTTACCGTCAAAACGGTTTCGGATTTTATGAGCCGGTAGAAGTGAACGGCACA
The DNA here is from genome assembly GCA_964655685.1 of uncultured Prevotella sp. Taxonomy (GTDB): domain Bacteria; phylum Bacteroidota; class Bacteroidia; order Bacteroidales; family Bacteroidaceae; genus Prevotella. Next base: position 1,842 of record CAZZNO010000280.1, on the reverse strand, counting down.
AAGATGCAAGACTTCACTTATAACCCTGAAAACGGTGACCTTACATCGCAGGACGGTGCGGCTGTGATAAAGATGCCTTCGGTAAGGGACCAGTTCCTCAACGCAAGGTATGACTGGACGTTCAAAGATAGAACAAGCTACCGGACATACAACAGCGAGATGTTCGACTCTCTGTACTCTAAGTTCATGTATCTTTATGATCCTGTGAGGAAGAACGTGGTAAACTACACGCGCCGCCTGTGCATTTTCAGCAACAAGGGCTATGGATGGGGCGAAAAAGGCACCTACTACATATACATAAACTACGACAAGAATCTGTTGGATTATTGGAAGATTGACGTGTCTTTGTCAGATGACAACTCTGTCTTGACATTGAAGAACATCGACAACATGGTAAGAAATCCTAATGAACAAACATATGACGAATACATGTTCGTTGTAGCCTTGGATGCCAATAGCCCATACAAGGTGGAGTTTAACAGCGGGCCATACAAGCACACCGTGCGGCTGACAAGCATTGCCAACCCCGACTTTTGGTTCACGATGGAGCTTGAAGAAGCTCAAATAGAATGGTCTTATATTACTTCTGATTAGAAACTCTATGAAAAAAGGAATATTTATAAAAAGCCTGTTGGCAGTAGTTTTGGCAGCGGGCATGGCGTCCTGCTCTGACGAGGGCAAGGAAATAGCCCAGTCGCCGCTGACGGTGAAGGAGTCGAAAGTAGACTTTGCCTCAGCCGGAGGGGAAGGAAAAATAGTGGTGAGCAGCACATCGCCCATAAACAAGGTGGAGAGCAGCGACAGCTGGTGCAAAGCCACGAGCGACGGGGCGTATACCGTAAACCTGGAGGTTGACGAACAATTGAACCTTGACAACCGCATGGCGATGATTACCATCACCGACGGCGAGGGCAACGTGAAGCGCGTTGCCGTGACGCAGGGCGGACTGAAGTTCAACCTCTATGATAACCGCGTGGTGATAGGCGATGCCGGCAATCCTAAATATGTGAGGATGGAAGCCACGGGGCGCACGCATTTCCAAGACGACATAAGCTGGCTTCACCCCGTGGCTACAGGCGACAGCCTCATCCTTACAGCCGAGCCCAACAACACAGGCAACATACGCGCAGGCATGGTGCACATAACATGCGGCAACAAGGAAGACTCAATCTACGTGATACAGGGCGAGATAAGTGACATCGTGGGCGACTATTACCTGGTGGGCTATAGCGACATCAACAATCCAGGCCCATCAAACTTAGCCGCGCAGGACGTAAAGGTGTCATACGCAGGCGGCGACAGCCTCACCTTCTCGTTCCCGAAAGATTGGAATAAAGACTTGAAATGCAACATGTATTTTGACAAGGAAAATTTCTCGTTCATAGTGCGGGGCGGAACATACCTTGGACAAAACCCGTCAGACAGTAGCTATCCGATCCGCAAGATAGGCCTGTGGTCTAAAAACAACTGGAGGTTAGTAAGGCAACCGTGGCCTATGATGATTCCCGATCCTATAGCAGACAATCTTTATGTCTGCGCAAACTGTCCTTTCTACACAACCGCGGAGGGATATGTAAAGGCTCCGCTTGAAAGGCATGACTCTTGGGCAGGCGATTACCAATGGTCTACATTTGCCATTTGCCGTTACACCCCAAGTGGTTCAAGAGGCTTCGCATTTTCTGGTTTCTCTGGCACCATTGCCATCGATGCCTACTTCATAAAGAAAACACCCGGCATACCTGAATACACGGTGAAGAACTGATAAAGGCGTTGCGCAAGCATAGAAATCAGAAAACCGACCCCACCCCAGCCCTCCCCTACAGGGAGGGAGAGAGGCCACCC
>CAZZNO010000279.1:0-2122 GCA_964655685.1 uncultured Prevotella sp. | reverse complement strand
TGCTTCGCAGGATGAGACGGGGTTAAGCAAGCGTAGAGCCTTCCAGGCTCTATAAGCTATTTTGATACACCCTCTTAATTAAGCGTAGAGCCTTCCAGGCTCTATTTTGATACACCCTCTTAAATTGTATCAAGCCTGCTTCAGAGAAGCTGCTTATCAAGGAATAAGTTTATCAATCAAAAGACTTATTCATTATTAATCAAGAGATTTGAGCTGGTCTTTTACTTCGTCGTTGACGCGCTGTGCAAACTCCTCCATCTTCATCTGAGCCTGCTCGCCACCGCCTTGCTTACGCATAGACACGAGACCGTCGGCTGCTTCTTTCTCGCCCACGATGAGCATGTATGGTACACGCTTCAGCTCGTTATCGCGAATCTTACGGCCAATCTTCTCGTTGCGGTCGTCGATGTAAGCGCGCACGTCCTTTGAGTCAAGATACTTCTGTACCTTCTTGGCGTAATCGTTGAATTTCTCAGAGATTGGCAGTATAGCCACTTGGTCAGGAGCCAGCCACAATGGGAAGTGACCTGCGGTATGCTCGATGAGCACTGCGGTGAAACGCTCCAATGAGCCGAACGGCGCACGGTGTATCATCACAGGAGTCTTCTTAGAGTTGTCCTCAGCTGTATATTCGAGCTTGAAACGCTCAGGAAGGTTATAATCTACCTGAATGGTACCGAGCTGCCACTTACGACCAATGGCATCTTTTACCATGAAGTCGAGTTTAGGACCATAGAAAGCAGCCTCACCTATTTCCTCGTGAGTGTGCAATCCTTTCTCTTTGCAAGCCTGGCGAATGGCATTCTCGCTCTCCTCCCAAATCTCGTCAGAGCCAATGTATTTGTCAGTGTCTTTCGGATCGCGGAGCGAAATCTGAGCGTCGTAGTTGTCGAAGCCGAAGATTTGGAATACCTTCAAGATGATGTCGATGATGCTTTCGAACTCAGCTTTCACTTGGTCAGGGCGAACGAAGATGTGTGCATCATCCTGCGTGAACGTACGAACGCGAGTCAGTCCGTGCAGCTCACCGCTTTTCTCATAGCGGAAGACTGTACCAAACTCAGCTATGCGAAGCGGCAGATCCTTGTATGAACGCGGCTTGCGGGCATAGACTTCGCAATGGTGAGGGCAGTTCATAGGCTTGAGCATGTACTCCTCATCAGGCTCCGGAGTATGTATTGGCTGGAAAGAATCCTTGCCATAGTGAGCATAGTGGCCGGAAGTGACATAGAGATTCTTAGAACCAATGCCCGGTGTGATTACCTCTTGATAGTTGTACGGCTTCAAGACATGGCGCAATACATCCTGCAAGCGCAGGCGCAGCTGAGTGCCTTTCGGCAACCATATTGGCAAGCCTTTGCCCACACGCTCGGAGAACATGAACAACTCCATCTCCTTGCCTATCTTACGGTGGTCGCGCTTCTTTGCCTCCTCCAGCATGACAAGATACTCGTCAAGCATCTTCTTTTTCGGGAAGCTAATGCCGTAGATACGCGTCATCTGCTCACGCTTAGCGTCGCCACGCCAGAAGGCACCAGCAACGCTTGTTATCTTTATTGCCTTTATAGCACCCGTCGACATGAGATGCGGGCCACGGCAAAGGTCGGTAAAGTTGCCTTGGGTATATGTAGTAATGGTGCCGTCTTCGAGATCCTGCTCGATGTGCTCCACTTTATATTCCTGACCCATAGCCTTGAACTCCTTGATGGCATCAGCCTTTGAGACTTCGCGGCGTACTACCGGCTCGTTCTTCTTAGCCAGTTCCTTCATCTTTGCCTCAATCTTCGGGAAGTCACTCTCCGAGATAGTGGTGCCTTTCGGCGGCATTACATCATAGAAGAAGCCATTTTCTATAGCCGGTCCGAAGCCGAACTGTATGCCAGGGTAAAGCTCTTGCAAAGCCTCGGCAAGAAGGTGGGCAGAGGTGTGCCAGAAGGTGTGTTTGCCTTCTTCGTCGTCAAACTTGTAAAGAGCGATGGTGGCATCCTCATTAATAGGCCTGTTAAGCTCGGTTGTTTCGCCATTGACCCCGCAAGATACAACGTCACGGGCGAGAGCCGGCGAAATGCTCTCAGCGATTTGAAGTCCGGTAACGCCCTGCTCGTACTCACGCACAGAACCG
>CAZZNO010000278.1:0-2212 GCA_964655685.1 uncultured Prevotella sp. | reverse complement strand
ATTATTTAATTACGCCATCTCACCGACACGATGCTGTTGCCAGGCACTTTCACTGCCACATGGCTACTGCCATCGCTGAGCGTTATGGTTTGTTGTTGTTCATTGTAGTTAAGCATTACCGCAGAATAGGTTCCGTCAGGATTGACAAACTCCATGTGATAGAAATTGGTAAGATTGTCAGGTGTACGGCTTGTACCCAGGCGGTAAGCACCAGGCTCTATGACAGACGACAAGTGGCAGATTTAGAAATAATTAGAATGATACCTTATGGTCTGATAATTTTTGACATCAATGTCCACAGCCCCAAGACAGTTCTTATCACTGCCTATGGCATAGTCATATCCAGGTGTCCAAGGACCGTCATTTGAATCAAGCATAAGATTCCAGAAAATCACGGCACGGCACATTCTACTCACCGTCTCGAAACAGTACAGTTGCATGTATCTCAACAGTGACCCGGATAATTTAGCCGCATTATCGTGGTCGCCCAATGTCGATTCTGTCAAGATAACTTCCTTGTCCGGAGCCTTCTTGTTGACATTGTCCAATTCTGACGGCAGGCCGCCATAGGTGTGCCATCCTGAACCTACGACAAGGTCGGAGCCCACAAAATCTGTACCTAAGCCTTCATACACCTTTAGTGGGTATTCTTCCTGTCCCGCAACATTATGATAGTCATAGTTGTAGTCGTAGACATATATCTTGGTCTTCAGCCCTGCTTCATGGAATGCTTTTGCCATTTCTCTTACAACGGAAATCTCGTGCTGCCAGGGCAGATAGGTGGCTCTGTCGCCACTGTTAAGAGGCTCACTTATCGGCACAACGGAATAAATGTCAATGCCCTGCGCCTGCATGGTCTGAATAAACTTAACGAAATACTGCGCGAAATCAACATCATGGGCAGGATCCAAACGGCCCTTGACGGGGTCGTCGTAGCCCAACTGCATCCATTTTGGGGCTTTCCATGCAGCTGCATGTACCTTCACATTGGGGTTGATTGCCTGTATCTCTTTAATGATAGGGATGATATACTGGGTCTCATCACTTTGCAATGCGAAGTTTTCAAGTCCTTCTTTGTCACAAAGCGTATATTCACGACTTGAAAAGTCGGTACATCCTATGGCAATACGCAAATAGCTTACGCCATAGCCCTCGGTTGGGGAGAACGTGCGGCGGAGGAATGCATCACGCTTGTCTTTCGACATCTGCATCAGATTGTAAGCCGTTGCGTAAGTTATGGCAAATCCAAAGCCGTCCATAGATTGATAACGGACAGAGGGGTCTATCTGGATGGTAGTAGGAGCCATGCTTACGCCGCTATAGACAATTGCCGTGTCTTCCCTCAATGCGTAGGAACTGTCTGACGTGGTAGTGAGCACCGTAGCCCGTCCTGCCGTCGGCACCATGTGGGGGAACTGAGGCGTCGTATCCTGCGAAACGGTGGGGCGGTTGGTGGTATTGAACCCGCTGTCAACAGAGCAGCTCGCAGAGAGCAACAGCGACGCCAGTGCTATTATTGTAGTCACTTTTGGTGATTTCTGTTTCATTTTCATTGGAAAAATGATTAAGTTAAAGTAAAGGTGTTATGCGTGGTTTCTGGTTTAGTAACCAGGATTCTGCACAAGGTTCTCATTCTGGTCGAGCGCTGACTGTGGCAGGGGCATGAGATAGCTGTTGACATCGAAGCGGCGTGTGAGCGGCAAGTGCCCGTTGTCGCGGTTGCAGAGCGAGTTCATCACTTCTTCCACCTTGCCATAGCGGCACAGGTCGAACCAGCGCTCGCCCTCAAAACACAGCTCCAGCCGGCGCTCGTTGAGCACAGCATTGAGCATTGCCTGCTTTGAGGATGTCTTGTCTGCCGTGAGGTTTGGCAGCTTGGCTCGGTTGCGAATGATGTTCACCAACTCGGCTGCCTTCTGCAAATCGCCTTTGTTGGCGTATGCCTCAGCCTCGAGCAGGATGATGTCGGCAAGGCGAAGCAGATAGATGTTGTTATACCTTGAGCGCATCTTATACATAAACGCATAGTTGCTTGCGGGATAATAGATACTCCATGTGCAAGAATAATACACTATGGACTGGTTCATGCGCACGGTGTCGCCCTCGGCGTTGAAGGCGTTGACGAGGTCGCGGGAGGGCGTGAGGTTCTTTGCCCAAGTGAACTGGCTGTCCCAACTGTCAAGGCCTCTGCCGAACATGTAGGTGTACCAGT
>CAZZNO010000277.1:0-2236 GCA_964655685.1 uncultured Prevotella sp. | reverse complement strand
CTGGAACAAAGACAACGCAAATCTGTAAATATTCTTTTTAACAAGAAAAGGGAAGGCTGTCTGCCAAGGAGCGGGCAGCCTTTTTTGGTAGTTTAGCTAAAACTAAATGTCTGTATATTTAAAAGCCACACAAGTAACATGAAACCCAAAATCCTAATCCTATTACTTCTACTTTCATTGCTGCCATTTTCTTTGTCAGCGCAAACCTTTGTGAACCTCACTCCCAAGCCTAAGTCCATGACCATTGGCAAGGGAACTTACGTGCTGCCTAAAGGCTTCAGCGTTGCCTGCCGAGGCATCAGCAAAGATATGGCGATTGAGGTCAATAGGTTTATCGGCGACATCAATACAGCCACCGGACTGAATGCAAAGCGCAAAGACAAATCCAAACACGCAAGCTTGCATATTGGCAAACTGGATAATGCCAACGCAAAACTGAAACCCGGAGGCTACACGCTGAAAGTTGACAAAGCCGGCATAACCGTAAAGGCAAACGACGCAACAGGCCTTTACTATGCTTTCCAGACTATAAAGAAAATTCTTCCACCAAATGTGATGGCGGTATTGCCCGCCAAAGAAACAGCGTCTTATGCCCTGCCGTTCCTTGAAATAACCGACGAGCCACGCTTCCAATACCGCGGTTTCATGCTCGACGTGTCGCGCCACTTCTTCAGCGTAGACGAGATAAAACGCATGATCGACATCATGTCCTACTATAAGATGAACAAGTTTCATTGGCATCTGACCGACGACCAAGGCTGGCGTGTGGAAATAAAAAAATATCCTCGCCTCACCACCATCGGAGCTACAGCCCCCAACAGCCGCTTCACAAGCCTCGACTCAGCCAAAGCCTACTGGACAAACAAGCCCTATGGCCCTTACTTTTACACACAGGACGAGATGCGCGACGTGGTGGCCTATGCCAAGATGCGCCACATTGACATAATCCCGGAAATTGACATGCCCGGGCATTTTTGCGCTGCCTTGGCGGCTTATCCTGAGCTGAGCTGTACGCCAAACGGCACGCACGACGTGAAATATGACGGAGGCGTATACACCGACGTGCTTAACGTGGCTAATCCTAAGGCTATGCAGTTTATCTATGACATAATAGACGAGCTTTCCGGCATATTCCCTTACAAGTATATACATATAGGCGGCGACGAATGCCCCACAAAGGCATGGCAGGAGAACGCCGATTGCAAAAAACTATACGACAGACTCGGACTGACTAATTGGCGGCAAATGCAAAGCTGGTTCATCAGCAAGGTTGACAGTTGCGCCAAGGCCCACGGCCGCACTCTTGCCATGTGGAACGAATGCATAACCGAGAAAGGCGCCAACCTTGATCTTATGCGAAAGACCGGCGCACCAATCTATTGTTGGGTGGATGCCGATGCAGCCGTGGTCAAGGCTCACCAGCTCGGACTGCCATCCATATACACGCCGTGGGGCCCTTACTACATCAACAGGCGGCAAGGCAACGGCCCACAGGACCCTCCGGGGGCAGGCGACGGCACCGACCATGTAAAGGCTACCTACAACCTGCCCATTCCGCCAACCGTTGCAGGGGTGCAGGCAACCTTCTGGACCGAATGGGTGAGCGACCGCGAGTATCTTGAATGGCTGGCGCTTCCACGCCTCATAGCTATGGCAGAGGCAGGATGGACACCGCAGAGCGAGCGAAATTTCGACGACTTTATTCGGCGCGCGGCAGCCGACACCAAGCTCCTTGACCTCAGAAAATACAAATATTGCACCTATTTCATGCCACAAGGCAACAACAAAGCCAATTGGTAGTTGAAACCGTAAAATAGGTAATAGGTTTCTTTGCCAATATTTGTACCTTTGCCGCCGCAATGAAAATTTAGAAGATTATGGATACTATACACGACCTGAGTTTCGGGGGCGAACGCCCCCTGTTTGGCGCACACGACGTACGCCTGGAAAACATAACCATCACCGATGGCGAATCCGGCATAAAGTGTTGCCGCAACATAGAGTGCCACGACTCCAAGTTCTACGGCAAATATCCTTGGTGGCACGTTGACCACAGCCTCATCACAAGCTGCTACTTCGCCCCAGGATCACGCTCCGCCATTTGGTACAGCAACGACATGCTGATGAAAGACTGCATCATCGACGGCCCTAAATTCTTCCGCGAGATGAAGAACCTGGAACTGGAAAACGTAAAGATCAACGATGCCGACGAGACCTTCTGGCGCATAGACGGGCT
>CAZZNO010000276.1:0-2248 GCA_964655685.1 uncultured Prevotella sp. | reverse complement strand
CTTTATAGCAAGAAACAATACTTAGGTTAATAACTTACTTACCGAAGAAAAGATAATGCTATCTATTATTTTAATTAGAGAGTATGTCAAGGCATTATTAAAACTGCCGATTGAAGTAAAAACACACCGTTTCTTTATCGGCAGGTAAAAAATCAAACTGAATAGATGCAACAAAATCGAGGAAAAATATGGAATAAGGAGGTAATAAGCCGTGATTTTGGAAGTCCATGATAACAAGAAATTTGCGTGTTACTGGCTAACGCAAGAGGATTTAGAAAATAAAGCACTGCGGGAGTCTTTGATTCCCGAACAAAAGGAATGGAACAAAAAAGGCTACCGAGTTTGTGAGTTTCATTCCGGCACAGGTGATCTTTTTGAACTCACAAAAGAACTGCTGATTCACAACAAAGAGGTTCTTGCGAAGAAAGAGGTTAAAAAGAACCGAGACAGAGAAAGATAGCTTCTCTGCTATGGCAGAGTGTTCTGCCATACTTACATTAAATGACTTCCAAAATCAGTTTACTCCTCGAAAACTGTTGCAATTTGTAAAACGATATGTTACAATGTTGTTTGTGATAAACGATATATAGAAATATAACATTGGTGGTGAAATGATGGCAAAAAAGATTGCCGCATATATGCGAATCTCTGTTGATACCGAAAAGGACAGAGATAATACATCTATTGAAAACCAAAGACGAATTATAAAGGCGTATATTAAGCAGACCTTTCCCGATGCCGAAGTGGATTTTTATGAAGACCGTGACAAAAGCGGTTACACCTTTGAGCAGAGAGAGGATTATCAGCGTATGCGTCCTCTTTTGATGAACGGGCATTACGATATTTTGATGATTAAGGACTTTTCCCGTTTCTCCCGTCGAAACAGCAGAGGTCTTGTGGAGCTTGAGGATCTGCGAGATGCTGGGGTGCGTATCATTTCAATCGGAGACGGTATTGACTACCCGACCTATGACGATTGGAATAACATTCAGGTTCGCTTTTTGTTAAATGAAATGCCGGTTACCGATGCATCCAAAAAGGTAAAGAGGGTTGTGGAAAGCCGACAGAACGACGGCAACTGGATCTGTGCTGTGCCTTACGGATATTACTTTATCAATACCAAAGAAATGATTTTTGAGGTAGACGAAGCGGCGGCGGAGGTTGTCCGCAAAATCTTTGAGCTGTATATCGGTGGGTGGGGCTACAAGAAAATCGCAAACTACTTAACAGAGCAGAATATTCCCACGCCCCGAATGGTTGAAAAGGAACGCAAAGAGGCGGAAGCCGTAAAGAACAAGAGCAAGGACGAAATAAAAATCAAGGCAAGTCCCGTATGGGCGATACCGACGATAAGCGGAATTTTGCAAAACGATTTTTATATCGGCACACTTCGTCAGCGTAAATTCGCCCGTAAAAAAATCAACGGTGCCGATAAAAAATTAGACGCAGAAGAAAACAAGGTATTTGAAAATCATCACACGCCGATTGTTGATGTGAAAACCTTTATGAAGGCACAGCAGCAATTAAAATCAAGGACGAAATCGAATTACAGGGGTGTCAAGAAATACGATACCACCTATTCGGGCTTCCTTTTCTGCGGTGATTGCGGCAGTCCAATGTTTTCGATGAGCCGCCCCGAATTAGCACCGGCATACATCTGTGGTACATACCACAAGAGAGGCTTAAAGGGCTGCACCTCACATCATATTCGTATCGACGCACTTGATGAGCTGCTGAAAATTTATGTTGCCCGTGTGATGCAAAACTCGGAAAAGATGATTGCGGAGCTTGAAAAGGCAATTAAAGATGAGCCACTGATGATGAAAACATCTGCTTCTGCCATCGCAAATTTAGAGGTGGATTTGGCAAAGGCGAGGGAGAGTTACAAGGCAACACAAAAGCAAAAAATCCGTGAGCTTATGAAAGCAGATGACGGCAACCATGAAATCATAGAGGAAGCCTACGAAGAAATGGAAGCCGAGCTTTTGCAGAAAATCGACGGTCTTGAAAAGCAACTCGAAATGACGGTTGAACAGCGGAATACAAGAATTGAAGTGAACCGCATTGCCAAAACGGCGTTGGATATTTTCCGTGAATTTCTTGAAAAGGACAAGCTCGACAAGGGCGATTTAGGCTTGATTATTGACAAAATCACCGTGTTTGAGGACAAAGAAAACGGCACGAACAAAATAGAAATTAAACTCAAAGCCGATATACACTCACTGCTTGAAAACGGTACACTTACCGA
>CAZZNO010000275.1:0-2259 GCA_964655685.1 uncultured Prevotella sp. | reverse complement strand
TAGGTCATCGGCACGCGCACCGTGAACGAGCCGTCAGCGGCGGTTGTCACGCTGTCGGCAGCCACCTGCCTTGCGCCGCCACGCCGCCACCAGCTCAGTCCCTGCCGGCGGTTTACGGTGTAAGCCACCTTAGCGTTTTGCACGGGCACGCCGCTGTAGGTCGTAGCCACGCCGCGCACGCTGATGGTATCGCCTGCCTTGTAGGCATGCTTGTAGCTGCCAAACGACACTTGGAACGTTGGGCGCTTGTATTGCTCCACGCTGAAGCTGGCTGTTGATGACCTGTCTTCGGCGGAGGCGATGACCCTGAAGTTGCCCGTCAGTCCTGTCGTGGGCAGCGTGAAGTCAGCCGATGCCGTGCCGTAGCCGTCAGTCCTGACGGTCTTCTCGGCAACGGTTTTCCTGTTGGCATCGCTCAGCGTGAACTTCACCGGTACACCTGCCGCCGCTTTCGACTTAAGGCTGTCCCTGTATACCGTCCAAGCTATGGCTGTGGCATGAACTGCCTGCCCGGGTCTGTATATCGAACGGTCGGTGTAGACACTCATGTGCTTGTTGACCTTGTTTTCGCTTTCCCAGTAGTTGTAGTAAGCCCGGGCATATTGTTCATTGCCGGCGCGGTCGGCTTGTGTGTATGCCCATGCCATGTTCCTTCTGTCGTTGGTTGACTTGTAGACTGCCTCGCCGTTGCCGTCGGTGGTGAGCGTCACGGCAACCTTCTTGTCTCCATTGTCTGTAGAGAGGCGGATGTGCGCGCCTTTCACCGGTGCGCCTGTTGTGGCTCTGACCACGACGTATCGGGTACTCTTGTCGGGCAGTCCCTGTCTCATCAGGAACAGGTCGCTCACACGCAAAAGCTCGCGCTGGGGCTTTATCTTCGAGTTGTCGGTGGTTGCCTCTACAATGTAAACGCCTATGGGCAACCCTTTTATCTCAACCGAATCGGTGCTGGTTTTCCATGCCGGCAGCCCGGGGTAGCTTCTCGTTACGCTGAACGACGGAGTTGCCGCCATCAGGCGTTTCAGTTTGGCATAATCGGTGTCAATGCTTGGCGAGAGCTGGGTGTCGCCGTCAATGTTTACCTTGTAAACCTTTATGTTTAAAGTGTTTATGTTGCGGATAGTCTTTATGCTTAGCTTGATGGGCTTGTCGGGCAACGCCACTTCTTTGCCTATTATAGTTTCAAAGGTTGGCTGCTGCAAGTAGTTTAGCTGGTTGCGCAGGTAGTTCATCTGCTTCAGCGAACCCCATTGGCTGAGAGCGAAGTTTATATAGCTGACGCATTCTTCGGGCTTGGCGTTGCCGTTGTTTGAAAAGGCTTTATAATGTTCTATTGCGAGCAGTCCTGCCTCAGGCAAGTCCTTGTAAGCATTGATGAGCGAGTCGGTGGTCTGGATGAATGCCGCGCGCTTCTTGTCGGTCATGTCATAACCGTTGGGATATTGTTTTTCTGTGAGCTGCTTCCAGGCACAGATGCAGGCGGCGGCGCGGTTGCCGGCATTCTCATAATAATCGTGAAGCGTTTTGTAGTCGCCAGCCAAGAAGCCGATAACGTGCAGCAGGTCGTTGCCGAAGACGTTGCTGTCGACGCCTTTCACCACGGCAGGCTCATATTCCTGGCTTTTGTGCTTGGCGAGCAGGGCAGGGTCGGCAAGAGCCCTGCGATACCAATCTTTGCTCTTGCCAAGGCTCGGCTGAGGGCTGTCGGGTAATTCATCATAAATACTGCCGAGCACAGCGGCATAAACAGCTTTCAGTGCGGGGTCTTTAGTCTTCTCATAGCTCTTTACGACATCGGCAACGTTCTTATCGGTGGAGTCGGGAGAAATAGAAATCTCGGCCACTGCCATCATGCACTGTGACTTAAGCAGGTGGCCGTATTGTTTTTCCTTAATTGCCTTTGTCGCTATTTGCTTCAAGGCGGCAATCTCTGTCTTTGGCAAGTCTTTTTCCTTAGCGTCCCTGACCTTCTGCCAGAGCACTGTATAACCGTCGGCAAAAGTCACCAATGGCAGCAATGCCGATATGACAATGAAAAGAATCTTCTTCATAATCATAAAAAGGATATGTTTCCGATGCAAAGGTAGAAAAATTAAATGACAAGCCAAGCAAAGCCGCCTCCTTTTTATAATATTATAATAGCTGATAAGCTAACTTGCTTCTTTGGACTTCTCACCTCATTCCTTCTGGCATTTGTAATAGCAAATATAGACCTTGCGACAAATAGAGAGGGGTAAGTGCGATTTATTTTTTACTATT
>CAZZNO010000274.1:0-2268 GCA_964655685.1 uncultured Prevotella sp. | reverse complement strand
TACAGCCCTGGAAGGGCTGCCGCTGGTAAATGACCGGTATCCAGCGGCGACCCCTCACAGGGTCGGGAGCGCACCCTACGCAATACCCCGCCTCACCTGCTTCGCAGGATGAGACGGGGTTAAGCAAGCGGCGAGCCCGCCGGGCTCATGTTTCGAGTGCAGTCCAAAGGGCTCATGTTAATTCATAATTCGTAATTATCGCCCACACCCCCAATTATGCATTATGCATTATGAATTATGAATTAATTACCGCCCACACCCCCAATTATGCATTATGAATTAATTATCGCCCACACCCCAATTATGCATTAAGCATTATGCATTATGAATTAATTATGCATTAAGCATTATGAATTATGAATTAAAAAGAGCCTGCGACGGGGCGGCACGCTTCTTACACCTTCCACGGCGATGCAAACGGCTGCATGACGTAGCCGATGATAGTCCGAAGCCATTATTTTGAATATCGCTTATTATTTTTTCCACTTATATTGTTTGTAGTCGGAAAAAAAAGCGTATATTTGCAAACGACAAAACGAAAACAAAGAAACAGCAATGAAAATAAAACTCCATTTTCCTTTAGCAGCACTGGCTTTAGCCTTGCTGTGCCTCGCCTCCTGTACGGGGGAGAAATTTCATGTGACAGGCACCATAGCTGATGCCAAGGACTCTGTGCTCTACTTTGAGAACATGTCGCTCAGCGGCCCCGTGGTGGCTGACTCGGCAAAGCTCGGCGAGGACGGCTCGTTCAGCTTCGAAGGCGAGGCTCCCGGGAACCCCGAGTTTTATCGCCTGCGCATAGGCAGACAGATAATAAACGTGGCGGTGGACTCAACGGAGAACATCACGGTGAAGGCTTCATACCCCACGATGTCGGCTCAGTATGACGTTGAAGGCTCTGAGGAGTGCTCTAAGATAAAGGAGCTGGCGCTGATGCAGCTGAACCTGCAGGCTCAGGTGAACGCCATCGTGCAGAATCCCGACGTGTCCTACCAGAAGGAGGCAGACAGCATACAGGCGGTGGTGAACGCCTATAAGGACAACGTGAAGGAGAACTATATCTTCAAGGCTCCCATGCGGGCTTACGCCTACTTCGCGCTGTTCCAGACGCTGCAAGTGCAGGGGCAGCCGATGCTCATCTTCAACCCGCACAGCAGCAAGCAGGACGTGCAGGTCTACGCCGCCGTGGCTACGAGCTGGGACACCTATTATCCTGACTGCGAGCGCGGAAAGAACCTCCACAACATTGCCCTTGCAGGCATGAAGGATCTGCGAATAGTGCAGGCGCGGCAGAGGCAGGCAATAGACGCAAGCAAGGTGAGCACGAGCGGCATCATAGACATAGCTCTGCCCGACCGCAACGGCGTGGTGCACAAGCTGTCGGCGCTGAAAGGCAAAGTGGTGCTGCTCGACTTCCACATGTTTGCCTCCGACGGAAGCACGAAGCGCATAATGGCTCTGCGTGACATCTATAACAAGTATCACGACCGCGGACTGGAGATTTACCAGGTGAGCATGGACCCGAACGAACACTTCTGGAAAGAGCAGGTGGCGGCTCTGCCGTGGACGTGCGTGCGCGACGAGGAGGGCAGTGCCCAGGCTGCATCTCAATATAATGTGCAGACGGTGCCCACCTTCTTCCTCATTGACCGCAACAACGTGCTGCAAAAGCGCGACGTGCAGATAAAGAACCTCGACGACGCCATAAAGGCACTGCTTTAAGAGAAAGATATGCATCCGTTAGAGAAATTCAAGTATTGCCCTGTATGCGGCAGCAAGCACTTCGAACAACAGGACGAGAAAAGCAAGCGGTGCGAGAACTGTGGCTTCGAATACTATCTCAATCCGAGTGCCGCCACAGCGGCGTTCATACTGAACGACAAGGGCGAGCTCTTGGTGCTCACGCGCAAGAAGGAGCCCGCAAAGGGCACGCTCGACCTGCCCGGAGGCTTTGCCGACATCGGCGAGACGGGCGAGGAAGGCGTTGCACGAGAGGTGAAGGAAGAAACAGGGCTCGACGTGACGAGCGCCCGATACCTGTTCAGCTTTCCCAACGTGTATTATTACTCGGGCTTCAACATCCCCACCGAAGACCTGTTCTTCCTGTGCGAGGTGAGAAGCTTCGAACATGTCAATGCCGATGACGATGCCGCCACCTACCAGTGGATGCCCCTGAAAGACATACACACCGAGCAGTTCGGCATGCGCTCCATCCGCCAGGCTCTCGGCGAGTTCCTGAAGATGAAGTGGAAAGGCAATCAGCAAACG
>CAZZNO010000273.1:0-2333 GCA_964655685.1 uncultured Prevotella sp. | reverse complement strand
TAAATCATACTAAGCTGATACCGCTTAGCAAGTTCTATTGCACAAAGTTGGACGACACGGCATGCTTTAAACAAGGAGATGAAAAACTCGTAAACGCCCTCCTTGCCGTGGGCATCGTCATTCTGCTCTTTGCCGTATTCAACTATATCAACCTTACCAACGCCATCAGCGGCAAGCGCACGCGCGAGATGGCTATGCGCCGACTGGTAGGTGCAGACCGTAAGGAGGTCGTTGCGCGTATCATCATGGAAAGTGTGATGCTCTGTGCCATTTCAATGGTCATTGCTATCTTGTTGGCGTGGGCTTTCAAACCTTATACAGAGAATCTGCTCAACACAAAACTGACGCTGCTGCCTTTAGGCATTGAGGGCATTTGCCGTATTGTTGTCGTTATAGTTTTTACCATCGTTCTCGGTGTCGTTGCCGGTATATTGCCAGCATCTGTTATATCACAGGCAAAACCTATTGACATCGTCAGGGGAACATTCCACCGTTTCTCCCATCAGAGATTGTCGAAGGCGTTTATTATAATCCAGAACACGGCGACAATAGTCCTCATAGCCGTGGCTTTCGCTATGTCTTCGCAGATTCACCACATGGTGACTTTGTATCGAGGCTACAACACGAAGAATGTCATCTCTATTGGATTGGGGGTGAGCGGAGGCGATGATAATGCTCTTATGGACAGTTGGTATGACGGACTGAAACAGTTGCCGCAGGTCGTGGCGGCAACCGCTTGCTGCGGCACCCCATACAGTGGTGGCAACAATGAAACTTATATTTATAATGGCAAGTCCATTTCGAGTCAGGTCATTTACGGTGACTCGCAGTTCTTCAAAGTTTTTGGCTTGAAACTGCTAAGCAACACAGGCTTGAAGAACGATAAAGGTGACCATGTTTATATAAGCCGGCAAATGCTTTCGGAAGAGTCTCTGCCTGCTGACAGCCGCTTCTACTATCTTGGCAACGCTGATGGCAGCTCTTGCAAGAAAGAGAATATCAGCGGTGTACTTGCCGACTTCCCCATCCGCACCCTTGATAGCTATCAAAACCCACTGCGCCTGTATATCAAAGGCGACAGCCTGCGCTACTATCAGTGGGAAACAGCAATTCTTGTCCAGGGCGACCCTGTGACAGCATACGAGAGTATACAGAAGCTTTTCAAGAAGATAACGAAGGTTGACTTGAAAATAGACAGTCCGTTCCTCGACCAGCAGATAGCCCACGACTATGACGGAGAGACGCGCATGGCAACCATACTCCACCTCTTTGCCTTCATAGCAGTAGTCATCAGCGTGCTCGGCCTCGTAGCCATGTCCACATATTATATAAACGGCCGCCGTCAGGAGATAGCCGTCCGCAAGGTCTTCGGCTCAACGTCGGGCGAAGTGAGCCGCCGCTTCATCCGCCGCTTCCTGTCGTATGTCGCCATTGCCTTCGTCATAGCTATACCTATTATAATTTACTTCTACGGCGGCTGGGTGTCACAATACAGTCACCGTGCCGTGTGGTGGTACTGGATACCGGTAGCCGGAATCATCGTCTTGGCGGTGAGCTATGCAGCAGTGGCAGTGCAGAGCTGGAGGGCGGCAAGGCAAAATCCGAGTGTCAACTTAAAGTCGGAGTGACAAGCTCTTTTACTTTTCAACAATTAGAACGAATTAAAACATATAAAAAAGATGAATGACATAATTAAAGTACAAGACTTGAGCAAGATATTCCGCACGGAAGAGGTGGAGACCATTGCCCTCGACAAAGTGAGTTTTGAAGTAAAGGACGGCGAGTTCGTAGCCATCATGGGACCGTCAGGATGCGGCAAGTCAACGCTGCTCAACATCCTCGGACTCCTCGACAACCCTACAAGCGGCACGTATGAACTTGCGGGACAGGAGGTTGCAGGACTGAAAGAGAACGAGCGCACGGCAATACGCAAGGGAAAGATTGGCTTCGTCTTCCAAAGTTTCAACCTTATAGACGAACTGAACGTTGAGGAGAATATAGCCCTGCCGCTCACCTATCTCGGCATTCCGAAAGCCGAACGCAAACAACGAGTGCAGGAGGTAATGAAGCGCATGTCTATTGGTCATCGTGCCAAGCACTTTCCCCACCAGCTGTCTGGCGGACAGCAACAGCGTGTGGCTATAGCCCGTGCTGTGGTTTTCAACCCTAAGCTGATCCTTGCCGATGAGCCTACGGGTAACCTCGATTCTAAAAACGGAATGGAGGTCATGCGCCTGCTGACTGAGCTTAACCAGGACGGCACAACTATAATAATGGTAACCCATAATGAGCACGATGCAAAGATTGCCCATCGCACCATCAATCTCTTCGAC
>CAZZNO010000272.1:0-2339 GCA_964655685.1 uncultured Prevotella sp. | reverse complement strand
GGATAGCGCCGTCCATCTGAGCTGCACCGGTGATCATGTTCTTTACATAGTCAGCGTGGCCGGGGCAGTCAACGTGAGCGTAGTGACGGTTTGCAGTCTCGTACTCAACGTGACGGGTGTTGATTGTGATACCACGTGCCTTCTCTTCGGGCGCGTTGTCGATCTGGTCGTATGCGAGGAACTCGTTGCTTCCGTTCTGAATAGAGAGAACCTTAGTGATAGCAGCGGTAAGGGTGGTCTTACCATGGTCAACGTGACCGATGGTACCAATATTAACGTGGGGTTTCGTTCTTTCGAATTTAGCCTTTGCCATTGTGTAATCCTCCTTAGAGATTGTAATTAAAATTTATTTGTGTCAAAACCTTATAGGTTTATAACCGTGTGAAATCCCGCCGGTATCCTGCCGCATTCCGGAAAGATCCGGCGGATATTAAAATTAAGCGTTTGCCTTGCCGCGTGCAGCAACGATCTCGTCCTGAATGGACTTCGGAACCTGCTTGAAGCAGAGAGGCTCCATCGTGTACTGTGCACGACCCTGAGACTTCGAACGCATATCGGTAGCGTAACCGAACATTTCGGAAAGCGGAACCTCTGCGATGACCTCGGTAACGCCCTTACCATCGTCGTTCATCGACTGGATAGCACCACGACGGGAGTTGAAGTCACCGATAATATCACCGAGATAATCGTTCGGAGTGATGGTTGTGACCTTCATGATCGGCTCGGTAAGAACCGGATCTGCCTTTCTGAGGGCTTCCTTGATCGCCATAGAACCTGCGATCTTGAACGCCATTTCAGAGGAGTCAACTTCATGATAAGAACCATCATAAAGAGTTACCTTAACATCAACTACATTGTAGCCTGCGAGGACACCCGACTGGAGTGCGCTCTGGATACCCTGGTTGACAGGCTCGATGAATTCCTTCGGAATTGCACCGCCGGTAACAGCGTTGATGAACTCGTAGCCCTTGCCGGCTTCGTTCGGCTCAACGATGATCTTGACGTGACCGTACTGACCCGAACCACCAGACTGCTTCTTGTACTTGCATTCATGATCGACCTTCTTGCGGATGGTCTCCTTGTATGCAACCTGGGGCTTACCGATATTTGCCTCGACCTTGAACTCACGAAGGAGACGGTCGATGATGATTTCGAGGTGGAGCTCACCCATTCCGGCGATGATGGTCTGACCGGTTTCCTCGTCGGTGTAGGTTCTGAAGGTCGGGTCTTCCTCAGCAAGCTTTGCGAGGGCGATACCCATCTTCTCCTGACCCGCCTTGGTCTTCGGCTCGACAGCCTGACGGATGACAGGCTCCGGGAATTCCATGGATTCGAGGATTACAGGATGCTCTTCATCACAGAAAGTATCACCGGTGGTGGTGTACTTTGTCGAAACGACAGCGGCGATGTCACCTGCATAGCAGACTTCAAGGTCTTTACGATCGTTTGCGTGCATCTGAAGGATACGTCCGAATCTTTCCTTCTTGTCCTTGGAGGAGTTATATACGTTCGTACCGGTCGAGACAGAACCCGAATATACGCGGAAGAAGCAGAGCTTTCCGACGAAGGGGTCGGTCATGATCTTGAACGCGAGAGCGGAGAAGGGCTCGCTGTCAGACGAATGTCTGTCCTCTTCTTCACCAGTCTCAGGGTTTACACCACGGATAGCGGCAATGTCGGTAGGAGCAGGCATGAAGTCGATGATAGCATCGAGCAGCTTCTGAACGCCCTTGTTCTTATAGGAAGTTCCGCAGCAGACCGGAACGATCTCGTTCGCGATACAAGCCTTACGGAGAGCAGCCTTAAGCTCGGGTACGGAGATCTCCTCTCCGTCGCAATAGCGCATGAAGAGTTCCTCATCGGTCTCGCAAATCGATTCGACCATCTTGGAACGGTATTCCTGTGCCTTTTCGAGCATATCTGCGGGGATGTCCTCAACGCGCATATCCTTGCCGAGGTCATCGTAATAAACATCGGCTTTCATTTCCATGAGGTCGATAATTCCGCGGAATTCCTGCTCAGCTCCGATAGGAAGCTGGATCGGCACTGCGTTTGCATGGAGTCTTTCGTGCATCATTTCGACAACACGATAGAAGTTCGCGCCGTTGATGTCCATCTTGTTGACATAACCCATGCGCGGAACATGATACTTGTCAGCCTGACGCCAAACGGTCTCAGACTGGGGCTCAACACCGCCCTTTGCGCAGAAGACAGTAACAGAACCGTCAAGAACGCGGAGCGAACGCTGAACTTCAACAGTGAAGTCAACGTGACCGGGGGTGTCGATTATATTGATACGATGGGGCTCATACTGAGCAGCCGAACCGTTCCAGTAGCAG
>CAZZNO010000271.1:0-2360 GCA_964655685.1 uncultured Prevotella sp. | reverse complement strand
CGGCCTTCTGCATTTGCCGTTCTGTCATTTTGTGGGGCGGTGTCCACGTCATATAATGCCGGATTTGCTTACCGGAGAGATCCCGGCCTTGTGTGACAGTTATTTTGTAGGAAACACCATTTTTGCCGACAATTTTTCTGATATTTGCCATTATGGTTCCTCCTGGACTGCGTTGTTCGTGATAGCATTTATGAACTCTGAAAAAGAAAGCCACAAGTCAAATAAGGCATACGTTTCCATATCTTGCACCGGTACTTTTGGGAGGGTTACACCATCAACTTCTATGTCAGTTACGATTTTTAATCGTTCCAAATCATCTTTGTACTTTGAAACTGCTGGTGACACAACCTGGTTAACACAGGCATAACCGAGCAACTTTTTTGATAATTTTTCGAGTAATTCTTCCGGTGCTTGTAAGAGTAAGTCCACGAAAATATATGCGTAATGGTTGTTTTTAAGTGTGCTAAGAGTTTTACAAGATTTTTCGGATAATCCAGTCAATTCAAAAATGTCCGTGGTTCCTCTAGTTTTACACTCATAACGCCCTGTTAAATAATCTAAATCACAGTTAAATATTTCACACATTTTTTCGAGCACTTCCAGCGGTGGCTTTCGTTTTCCTGACTCCCATGCGCCTATTGTTTGGCGTGATTCTATCTCCAACCCTAGTCTTTCGGCTAGTTTTGCTTGGCTTATCCCCATGCCTCCTAGTTTTTTATCTCCCCGCTCTTTTTTGATTCGTTCCCCCAATATGTTGTTCAAAACAATCACACTCCTAGTTTATTAGAGTTTTTTACCTTATAAACGTATCTAGACAACAACATTCTACCATGTTAAAATAGAGGTGTCAACAACGATGATGCCAATAATGGCAGAAAATAATAGGAGGTGTAAAGATGGAGAACGTCAGTATTCGGGACAAGGCGAAGCTTTACGGGGTCAAGCATTGGGAGATTGCCGAAGCGCTGGGCATTGGTGAAGCTACCTTGACCCGCCGGTTACGCAGAGAGCTTCCGGCAAAAGAGCAGGAGAAAATCTTGGGCTTGGTTGATGAAATCGCCCGGTCGAAGAAAAAGGAGGATGACAAATGAGAATGCGTAGTATCGAAGAAGCGTTTGCGGAAATCCGGTGTTCAGATCCTGGCACGGCACTGACCAAAACCGCCCTTCGGCGGCTGGTGACTACCGGACAGATCCCGTCGGTTCGGATTGGTGCAAAATATCTGGTCGCTTTGGAAGCTGTTGAGCGGTACATGGAGGGCGGAACCGTGGCGGCGGATGCAGAGAAAACCCCGCCACCGCTTGGCGTTGTGCGCCGTGTAGATCAGGGGGTGAGGCTATGAAATGTGTTCATCAGGTAGTTCTAGATAGCTCCCTACCCAACCACAGGAAGCTCAGAAAGTTTGCCCGTATTCTTGGCCTGGCGAAGGCTGAGGCTCTGGGGAGGCTTGCTTTCGTATGGCTCTGGGTGGCGGAGTGTTGCCCGGACGGCGTTATTCCCCCGGCTTTTGACGCTCTGGACGTGGCGGACGCTGCGGAGTTCCCTGGAAGCCCGGATGGATTTGTAGAGGCTCTGGTGGAGACTGGCTTTTTGGAATATGCTGACAACGGAGGGTTGCTGGTTCACGACTGGCAGGCGTACTCTGGGAAGCTCATTGCCAACCGTGCAAAATCAAGGGAACGCAAGGCCACGTACAGGGAACGGCAGCGGGGGGAGGAATAAGTGTGGCGGCAGCAAGAAAGTCATTCATGGTGTATTTTGACCTAGAGGATCAGACCGAAGACCTGACAAACGAGGAGCTTGGGGAGTTGTTCCGTGCAATGATGGCCTTTGCAAGCCGTGGAGAGGTGAAAGAAAAATTTGATAGCCCCGCCGTAAAATCTGCTTTTGGTTTCGTGAAGGTCACGCTACGAGAGGACAAACTAAAATTCGAGCGAAAATGTGAAACGAACCGCCGGAACGGGGCGAAAGGCGGCAGGCCGGTGGTAAAAGAATGTTTGCCGTTTGACGAAGAAACACTTCTGTGAGGAAGTGGTTTCCTCTCACACTCTCTTTCCAGTGTCTATTTTCTGTCTCTTTATCTATTTCTATCTCTATTTCTATATCGGCTTTTTGGGGTTTTCTTCGCTTTTTTGAAAACCCAGTGCAACCAAACGGTTATTTTAGGTTACGGACTTATCCGTTTTCAGGGGGTGATGCTCTGACAATCGAAGCAGTCAAAGAATGGTTTTTTCGCTATGGAGATGCTGAAAAGCAACTTGATTTCTTGGAAGAACGGATTCGCAATCTTCGGTCACAGATGAACGATCCCAGAAGTGCCCCGCTTACGGGTATGCCCCACGGTGGCGGGGACAAGGCGG
>CAZZNO010000270.1:0-2374 GCA_964655685.1 uncultured Prevotella sp. | reverse complement strand
GTGAACTGGCTGTCCCAACTGTCAAGGCCTCTGCCGAACATGTAGGTGTACCAGTTGAGCTCACCTGCATTGAACTGCATTTCGAGGATGCCCTCTGATGTGTTTTTCTTTAAGCAGTCTTTTCTATTAGAGTCGTAGCCCCAAAGCGTGGCGTAGTTGGGTTCCAATGCCATTCCGGGTGTATTGCGCACCTGCTCAGCATATTGTATCACTTTGTCGTAGTCCTGCACGGGCTTTTCGGCATATACCTTGCAAAGCAACGCCTGCGCCACGGTCTTGGTCAACTTTGTCTTGTCATTAGGATCCAAGTCGGGAGCGTTTTGCGCGGCATACTCCAAGTCGGATATGATTTGCCGGTACACATCCTCTATTGGCGAGCGTGCGGGGAAATAGGTGGGATAGACCTCCTCGATGTTCTTTGAAGTGATGGTCTTTGCCACCTGCGTGATGATAGGCACGGCACCCCATATCCTTGCCATACGGAACATCTGCCATGCCCTGTAGAGCTGGCCTTGCGAACGCATGTTGCGGTATTCTGCATCAGAGAGCTGTCCGCTGTCATGCAGGGGCTCTATGCCGTTTATAAGCACATTGGCGTAAGCCAGATGCCACATATAGTGCGTCCAGTCACGTGAGAAATTGCCCGCAGTGGCATCAAGCGAGTTGGTTTCCAAAGTGGTTACCTCTGCATCCAAATTGCCGGCATACGAATTGTCGGCATGTGTATCGCCAAGATTATAGTAATCGAGGACTTCTTTCTCAACATATTGCTGGTTGCCCCTCATCTGGTTTAATGATGCCAGGTAGGACTCTGCTGCCGCCTTGTCCTTAAATGCCGCCGTCGTGGTGTCGGTCTGCTGCTCCTCGGTTAGTTCCGAGGGGTTTGCTATAGGTTCTTGGTCGAGCGAGCACGCCGAGAAAAGGAGCACTGCCCCTGCCGCTATGGCGCACGCTGTGCCAACAAATGTTTTTTTGCTGCGGCAGAAGGGATAGGTGCCATAGTCGAGACCCTGCACGGCTCCGCTGTTTCCATACTGGTTGACCTCGGGGTCACGGCCGCTGTAGTTGGTAAACGTCAGCAGGTTGGTGAACGAGACATATGGCATCAGGCGGGTAAGGTAAAGCTTTGAGACTATGCTGCGCGGAATGTCGTAGGACAGCGAAATGTCTTTCACGCGCACATAGCTGCCGTCCTCTATATAGTAGGATGAGTTTTGTTGGTTGAAGCCCACCTTTGGCACGTCGGTAACCTGCCCGGGAATGCGCCAGCGGCGCAGCACGTTGGTGGAGGCATTCCTAAGGTCTTGCATACCGTCGGTCTCCATCCTTGTTACGTTGTAGATGTCGTTGCCATAGGAGCCTTGGAGGAGGATGCTGAGCGACAAGCCTTTATAAGTGAAGGTGTTGGTCATGCCGAACGTGAAGTCGGGGTTAGGATTGCCTATATACGTGCGGTCGCTGCTGGTGACTACTCCGTCCTTATTGGTATCCTCATAAATGAGGTTGCCTGTCTCAGGGTCAACGCCGTCGCAGACATAGCCATAGAAGGAGCCAAGCGGGCGGCCAACAGCATTGCGCACAACATTCTGGTTGACAAAGCGTGTGGTGTTTGCACTCCAATAAACGGGAACGAGGCTGAGCTTGGTCAGCTTGTTGCGATTGAAAGAGATATTGAAATCGGTGTCCCACTTGAAGGCATTGACAAGGTTGTGCGACTTCACGGTAAACTCCATACCCTTGTTGGTAATCTCGCCGCTGTTGCGTGTCAGGCTCGTTGCCGGTGCCGAGCCTGCGGGCAGGGTGAGGTGCATGAGCAGGTCGGATGTCTTCTTATGATACCAGTCGGCATAAATGGTCAGGCGGTTGTCAAGCAGTGTAATGTCGAAGCCAATGTCGGTCTGCGTGGTTGTTTCCCACGTGAGGTCGGGATTAGACAGGTTTGACTGTGAACGGGAAGGCACAGCGTCTGCGTTGCCTGTCTCCCACCATCTTATGCGGTTAAAGCTGTACAATGCAAGATAGGAGTAAGCTCCAAGCCCGCTCTGGTTACCGGTTTGTCCCCAGCCGCCACGTATTTTCAGGTCGTTAATCCACTTTACGTCCTTCATGAACTTCTCGTTGCTCACACGCCATGCGCCTGAGAACGATGGGAACACGCCCCACCTGTGGCCCGGCGCCAAGCGGGAGCTGCCGTCGGCACGCACGTTGGCTGTCAGCATGTAGGTAGAGTTCCAATTGTACTGCACACGTCCGAAGTAAGACATCATGCTCACCTCGTTGGCGTTGCTCGTTGCGCCACCCAAGGCTATCTGGTTGGCGGCGTTTATAGTTTGAAACAAGGCATCGGCATAATGCGACGCGGTGATTGAGTTTC
>CAZZNO010000269.1:0-2438 GCA_964655685.1 uncultured Prevotella sp. | reverse complement strand
GTTAAGCAAGCGGCGAGCCTTCCAGGCTCTATAAAGCTATTTTGATACACCCCCAGAATAGAGCGAGTGCGGCTACAACCTTGGAGGGGTTGCCGCAGTACCCCCTCCGATGTCCAGCGGCGACCCTCGGCGGGTCGGCTTCAGGCCCTTTGCAGCAACCCCCCCGCCTCACCTGCTTCGCAGGATGAGACGGGGTTAGGCAAGCGGCGAGCCCGCCGGGCTCAATTAGGTGAAGACGGATAATCATAAAACTATAAAAAATAAACAAAGAGTATGAAAAGATCAATCGCGATGTTCTTCGCATCGGCATTCGCCGTAGCCGCGTCGGCTGTCAGCAACCCCGTGAGCTACGTCAACCCGCTCATGGGCAGCGAGTCGACGTTCGAGCTGTCTACGGGCAATACCTATCCTGCCATTGCCATGCCCTGGGGCATGAACTTCTGGACTCCGCAGACAGGCAAGATGGGCGACGGATGGACTTACAACTACACGGCGCACAAGATTCGCGGCCTGAAGCAGACCCACCAGCCAAGCCCCTGGATCAACGACTACGGACAGTTCTCGATTATGGCTTCCACGGGCAAGCCCGTCTTCGACGAGGCTAAGCGCGCATCGTGGTTCTCCCACAAGGCTGAGAAAGCTACACCTTATTATTATAGTGTCTATCTCGCCGACTACGACATCACGGCAGAGCTCGCCCCCACGGAGCGCGCCTGCGTCTTTTCATTCACCATGCCCGCCACCGACTCGGCAAACGTCATCGTAGATGCTTTCGACAAGGGCTCGTCCATCACCGTGGACAAGGCACGGCGCACAGTGACGGGCTACACCGTGCGCAACAGCGGCGGCGTGCCCGACAATTTCCGCAACTACTTCGTCGTGACTTTCGACCGCGACTTCCGCGTGAGCTATGAAAACCACGGCGAGCACAGCGGCGCCATCCTCACCTTCTCCTGCAAGCGCGGCGAAAAGGTGACCGCCCACGTGGCGTCGTCTTTCATCAGCGAAGCTCAGGCTTGGCAAAACCTTAAGGAGGTGGCTGGCAAGAGCCTGGAACAGGTCAAGGAACAAGGCAAGCGCCAGTGGAACAGCATACTCGGGCGTGTGGAGGTGGAAGATGCCAACACCGACCATCTGCGCACATTCTATACCTGCCTCTATCGCTCAACGCTTTTCCCGCGCCGCTTCTACGAGATTACGGAGCAGGGCGACACAGTTCATTACAGTCCTTACAACGGCAAGGTGTTGCCCGGCACCATGTTCACCGACACCGGCTTCTGGGACACGTTCCGCAGCCTCTTCCCCTTGGTCAACCTTCTCTACCCCTCTATGGCGCAGCAAATGCAGCAGGGCTTGGTCAACACCTACAAGGAGAGCGGCTTCCTGCCTGAATGGGCAAGTCCCGGCCACCGTGGCTGCATGGTGGGTAACAACTCGGCAAGCGTTGTAGCCGACGCATGGATAAAGGGCATCCGGGGCTACGACATCGAGACGCTCTGGCAGGCTGTTTGCCACGGAGCTCATGCCGTTCACCCGAAAGTGAGCAGCACGGGCAGGCTCGGATGGGAGTGGTACGACAAGCTCGGCTATGTGCCGTGCGACGTGGGCATCAACGAGAGTGCCGCCCGCACGCTGGAATATGCTTACGACGACTGGTGCATCTACCAGCTCGGCAAGGCGCTCGGCAAGAAGAAAAAGGAAATAGAGCCTTACCTGAAGCGCAGCTACAACTACCGCAACCTCTTTAGCAAGGAGTTTAACCTCATGCGGGGCAGAAAGAAAGACGGCTCGTGGCAGACGCCTTACAACCCGCTGAAGTGGGGCGACGTGTTCACCGAAGGCAACGGTTGGCACTACACATGGTCGGTGTTCCAGCGCCCCGATGACCTCATACAGCTCATGGGAGGCGAGAAGACGTTCAACGCCATGATGGACTCGGTGTTTAACCTGCCGCCAATTTTCGACGACAGCTACTACGGGCAGGTCATTCACGAGATACGCGAAATGCAGATCATGAACATGGGCAACTACGCCCACGGCAACCAGCCCATACAGCACATGATTTATCTCTACGACTGGAGCAACCAGCCGCGCAAGGCGCAGTACTGGGTGCGTGAGGTCATGGACCGCCTCTACAACGCCATCCCCGACGGCTATTGCGGCGACGAGGACAACGGTCAGACCTCGGCTTGGTACGTGTTCTCAGCAATGGGCTTCTATCCCGTCTGTCCCGCCAGCACGCAGTACGCCATCGGCACGCCCTATTTCAGCAAGATTACCTTGCACCTTGAAAACGGCAACACCACCGTCATCACTGCTGACGACGCCACCAAGCGCTTCATCCGCTCGAAAACCATCGACGGCACCCCCGACACCTCCAACTTCATAGAGCATGCCACACTGACGCGCGGCAGCCGCATCGCGTTCGCGATGGAGTA
>CAZZNO010000268.1:1425-2456 GCA_964655685.1 uncultured Prevotella sp. | reverse complement strand
AGACGCACGCTTCGGCTGAGCCCTTCTTCCGGCCGGTCATTGACAACGGCGATGAAACCGCGCTCCCTCCCGGCCTGGAGGATGCGCTCGTCTCCGGACACCACGGCGGTGCTGCGGGCAAGGATCTCTGGCACCGCATCCATGGCCCGGACATACAGCGGCGTCCCGTCAAATTCCGCCAGAAGTTTCCCGCCGCCGAAGCGTTTCCCCAGCCCCGCCGCCAGGATCACGCAGCCGAAACCGCTGAAACTGGTTTCTTTTTTCATATTTCTCCGCCTTCCGCTCCATAGAAGCTTAAAATGTTTCGGTATTCTGCACGATATTATGAACCATAATTTTATACATTTCAACCAGCTTTCTGAAAACAGAGCGATTTATTGCTTTTTGTGAAAAATAGACAAACAGATTACATTAAGTTCGGTATAAATAGGCAAGTATACTATATTTTCCATATCGAAAAGGGCTGTTTGATACAAATAATGTATTTGAAAAAAGAATGCGAATGAAGTATTTTTATGATAGTAAGGATTTGAACAATAGGGTAACTATCATGTCCAAATAAAGGAGAAGGAAGCAATGTATAAAATCAACGCAGACCTTTGCAAGAAATGTCGCATCTGTGAAAAGAACTGCCCCATTAACGCCATTAAGGCAACTCTTGACGAGAACGGCAAGAAGGCCGTCAGCGTGGACATCACCGATATGTGTGTCGAGTGCAACGTCTGCCGCCGGGTATGCCCCTTCGGCGCCATCGAGGCGGCCGATCGTGCGGAAGGCGTCATCCAGTGCTCTTCCTGCTCCATTCAGTGCAAGGTGCCCGTGGGCTCCACCGGCGCCTGCAAGCGCTACACCAATGAGGGCGGCCGGCTGGTCCGCAACCGGGCGCTGGTAGTCGAGGGCCTGCCCCAGACCGAGATCGACGAAAAGATCCGGAAGCCCATCATCACCGCCGTGGGCGCCGGCACCAACTACCCCTGCATCCGTCCGGCGCCGCACATCGTGTGCGAGAACCGCGACGGGGTGGACGTGGT
>CAZZNO010000268.1:0-1407 GCA_964655685.1 uncultured Prevotella sp. | reverse complement strand
ACTACCGTTACCGAAGCTCCTCTGAGCTACTCCGGTGTTCTGGTCAAGCTGGATACCAATACATACATCGGCGAAGAGGGCGCCACCGTTTACTGCGAAGGCAAGCCCGTGGGCCTGGTCCAGACGGAGGAATATGGCTCCAAGATGATTTACGTCGGCGGCGCCAACCGTCTCACCGGCGACGGCGGCTTCGCCACGGCCCGCACTGTGTGCGCTCTGGCCAACGGCGAGGAAGTGGAACTGTCCGTCCGCACCGAGGATACGAAGGTCATCAAGATCGTCTGCCATCAGGGCAAGGCTCCCATCATCAACTGAGTGCAGGAAAAGACCATGCGCATCGGCTGCGGCAGCGCCACCATCGGCCTGCTGGCTGACCTGATGAAGGAGTGCGTGGACGAGTGCATCGTCATCGACCACCATGTTACCGGCCTGTTCACCGAGCATCTGGCCGGCAAGGAAGTGGGTATGACCTACTCCGGCGTCGTTCCCAACGCCACCAAGAGCACCGTGGGCCGTTACTTCGGCGGCCACGGCGACGGCATCGGCGGCACCGTTCTGAAGACCCCCCGGGACGCCATCAAGAGCGTCGATATGTCTCTGGCTCACGCCGGCATGACCATTCTGGTCACCAACACCACCGGCGAAGTGGGTGCTCTGTTTGAGGTCCAGGAGGACGGCGACGTGAAGGAGATCCCCATGACCGAAAAGGCCGCCCGTGTGCCCAAGGCCATCAACGACAACTGCCAGCAGTCCATGACCAGCGTGCTGTACACCGGCGGCACCGGCGGTTCCGCCCGGGGCGGCGTGTGCAAATGCCCCAAGGCCATCACGGAGGCCGTCCATGACGGCCGCGCCCACCTGACCATCGGCGGCGCCGAGGCCTTTGTGTATCCCGGCGGCGGCATCAACTTCATGGTCGACACCTCCAAGGTAGTTGCCAAGGCCTTCACCTGGGTGCCCACTCCCGCCACCGTGGCTCCCGTGGAATACACCATGACCAAGGAAGACTACGAGAAGATCGGCGGCCATATGGACCGCATCAAGAACGCGGCCGACTTCCCCGAATACCAGAAAAAGTAATACAGAATCATGGACGAACCCGTTCGCGTGCTGGACGACGGCCGTGTCTTTGTAGACTACGGCCCCGCGTCCATGGTGATCACCGCCCGGCAGGGTGATGAATGGCTCAGCGCACTGGCCTGCGAGGCTTTTCCGGTGATCCGGTCGGCGCTGGCTGAGATCGCCCGGGCGCTGCCGGTGCTCCGGCAGTATCCCAGGGACGGGGATTTCTCCGGATTGGAGGGCTTGCCCCGCGTCATGGCGGAGGCGGTGCTCGCCACCGGCGAAGGAACGCTTACCCCCATGGCGGCGGTGGCCGGAACGGTGGCCGACACAGTGGCCGACTGG
>CAZZNO010000267.1:0-2480 GCA_964655685.1 uncultured Prevotella sp. | reverse complement strand
AAAGAAGTAGTTGTGTTGTCATTCTCGTTCTTGTAGTATTGAACTTTTGAGCCTGATACAGATGCAAACTGGTCAATTGTGAAGCTTGCAACCTTGTTCTTGTTAGTAGGAGCAACTGCGATAAGGTTGTACTCACCTGCTTTTGTTGCTTCTTTAACGTATACGCTTACTTCGTAACCTAAGTACTCAGAAGCGTTTGTGTCTGCTTCGTAAATCTTTTTAACTTCTTTTACTGCATAGTTGTTGTAATCACTGTATGCGCCTGCAACTTTATCAGCAGCAGCAACTTCGATTTCAACTGTTGCAGCTTCGTCAGTGTCGATTGCGTTTGCACTGTAGATGCTTGTAGCCTGGTTAGCAGTTACAATACCTGTAAACTTTTTAACGCCAAGGTCACGTGTAAGAAGTGTAGAGAACTCTCTGTTGCTCTTACCGTCGTAGATCTGGAAGTTTTCTTCTGTACCGTAGCTGTATCTGTCCATCAAAGGTGTGTCAAGTGCATTGAAAGCCATCTGTGCAATCTGGCCACGTGTAGCATCAACACCTGTGCCGCCGCCTACTACGCCGTCAAGTACGCCGTATCTGTTTGCAGCTGCAAGGTCACCGGAAGGATAACCGCCGTTAGCGTTTACGTAAGGCTCGTAGCCAAGTGTTCTAACGAACATCTTAACTGCCTGCTCATACTTAACGTTACCTTCGGGATCGAATGTGCCGTCACCGTTACCGTTGATGATACCCTGACCTGCAGCCTGGTTGATGTAACCGGAAGCCCAGTTCTCAGAAGTAACGTCATCAAACTGTGTAGCAGTCTGAGCAAGATTGTTTAAATCTTGAATTCTGCAAACAATTGCAGCAACCTCTGCTCTTGTGATTGTGTCATTGGGTCTGAAGTCCATTACGCCGTCTCCGTCCTGATCGTCACCGGTCAGAATACCGAGATTGCTTAACATTTCGATTGCTTCAGCATAATTGTCGTCGTCTTTAACATCTGAATAAGTCTGTGCAAATGCAACAGAAGTAACCAGCATAGCAAAAACTGCAACTAAAGCAATTACCTTTTTGAGATTTCTCATTCTCAAATCCTCCTTAAAAATATAAATTTAATTTTTTTCTGCTTCAAATGCGTATTTAAACGCATTATAGGTCAACAACCGTACCCCAAAATGCATAGCATAGTGAAGTATAGTCATTAACTTATCTCACATTATATCACCAAATACCTCAAAATGTCAATAACTCTTTAAAATTTTAATAGTTTTGTAACAAACTTACCAAAAAGGCGCAGGGTTTTGACCTTTAAATCAAAGGATTTTCCACAAACTGCCGAAAATCAGCCGTTTTTGCCTGTTTTTAAGTTTGTACCCCATTTGGGGGACACCGATGATATGCGCACAGGGGGCAGATGTGATAAACACGCCCTCTTTACACGTATATTTTAATACCGCAGTCGGCATATGTCAAGGGATTTCGGCAAAAAAGTTTTTTAAAATTATGTTTCAGACATGTTTCACCCTTGCAACACATTGCTGCGTTTTTTATAAAGGGCATTGTCTTTTCCCGCCTTTTACCGCCCTTTACTTATATGACGGCAAACATCCGCCATTTGTTCCTTTTTATCATAAATAATATGCCCGGTGTAACATATTTCGTCCCGCTGATTTTAGGCATCAATATTTTATTGTTGTCTTATTTATACTTGAAGTTATTTTTTATTTGTGTTAAAATATCTTATATGGGTAATGACGCTTTTATGATTTAACGTAAACCATTTTTTACCCGTTATGGTTTTTGATTTTATTTATTATATAATAAGGAAGAAAAACATATGAAATCCGTAAAAATAAGAGATATATCCATAGGCGGAGAAAACAAAATCGCAATACAATCCATGCTTAACGTTGATACAAAGGATGTTGCCGCTGCTCTTTTGCAGATTGACGCACTTAAAAACGCGGGATGTCATATTGTCAGGCTGGCGGTTCCTGACAAAGAAAGTGCAAAAGCTTTTAAAACAATCGCCGCAAAATCCCCCCTGCCCGTTGTTGCGGACATTCATTTTGACTATCGTCTTGCGCTTATGTGTATAGAAAACGGGGCGGACAAAATCCGCATAAATCCCGGCAACCTTGGCGGCCGCGACAATGCCCGCCAAGTTGCCAATGCTGCCCTTGCGGCACATATACCTATCCGTATCGGGGTAAACGGCGGTTCCCTTCAATCCGGTCTTCTTGAAAAATGCGGCGGCGACCTGCCCCGGGCAATGATAGAAAGCGCAAAAGAGCATATAAACATCCTAAACGACTGCGGGTTTGACGATATTGTTCTTTCCCTCAAATCCTCTGACGTTTTAACAACCATCCGCGCTTATCGCCTTGCGCACGAAGAATTTGACTATCCCCTGCACCTTGGTGTAACCGAAGCCGGAACCTTTGAAGAAGGCATTGTTAAATCCTCTGTGGGTATCGGCGCCCTTTTGGCTG
>CAZZNO010000266.1:0-2500 GCA_964655685.1 uncultured Prevotella sp. | reverse complement strand
ACAGCGTGACAACCGCCGCTGACGGCTCGTTCACGGTGCGCGTGCCGATGACCTACCCCGAAGACGAGACACTAAAAGGAGCCGTTTATTATAGTTTTGACATAAACGCACAGGTAACCGACGCTGCCGGCGAGACCCACGAGGCTACGACCTCCCTGCCGCTGAGCAACCGCACGGGAATGCTGAGCGCCGACTTGCAGGAAAAGATATTGAAAGACAGCCTGCGCTCCATCACCTTCTCCCACAAGAACCTGCTCGGCGAGGAACTCGGCGACAAGGTTACCTACCGCTTCGACAATGGCTCGTGGCATACCGCCGACAGCCAAAAGCCTACCGCAGTGGCTGGCTTGGCATCGGGCAAGCATACGCTTGAAGCCGTTTGCGGCACTGACTCGTTGAGAAAGGACTTCGTCGTCTTCTCCTACAACGACAAGCGTCCAGCCGCCCCTACCGACGACTGGTTCTATCTTTCCTCCGACACTTTCTCCCCCGACGGCAAGCCCGTTTACCTGCAATACGGCTCGTCGGCAACAGGCACGCAGGTTTATTGGGCTGTGTGCTCAGGCAACAAGGTGCTGTCAAGCGGCTCACGCGCCGTCAGCAACGAGGTCGTGACCCGCAAGCTGCAATACAAGGAAGCCTACGGCGACGGCATCACCATCTCAATGGCGTGGGTCGCCGACGGCAAGCTTTACAGCCACAGCGAAAGCATAAGGCGGGCAATGCCTGACACGAGGTTGCGCCTGTCGTGGAAGACTTTCCGCAACAAGCTCACGCCCGGACAGAAGGAGACGTGGACGCTCACCATCCTCTCGCCCGACGGCAAGCCTGCCCACGCCCAGCTGCTCTCAACGCTGTACGACAAGAGCCTTGACGCAATAAAGCCACACCGCTGGAGCCTCTACAACACAATATCATTGAACGTTCCCAACCTCACGTGGGCAGGCGGCATCAACGGAAGGCTGAGCCTCAACGGCTATCAGTCGCAGAAGACGCTTGCCGAGCCGTCACTCGACTTCTCCCATTTCGACAGCGACATGTTCGGATGGCTTTATGCCAACCAGTTCACGCTTGGCTCCATAGCCCTTGCCGACGGCGGCAGGATGTACAAACATAGCCAAGTGCTTGCCGCAGCGGCACCTATGGCAATGAGGTCAGTCAATGAAGTCAAGAGAAGCAATGCCAACACTGAGTCGGCAGTATTCGACACGGTTGAAAACGGAGCCTCGGCAGAGGAGCCAAAAGGCGAGTCAACGCAGCTGCGCGAGAACCTCAACGAGACGGCTTTCTTCTATCCCGCCCTCACCACCGACGCGCAAGGCAACGTGAGCATTTCCTTCACACTGCCCGAGAGCGTCACCACATGGCACTTCATGGGGCTTGCCCACGACTCGCTGATGAACCACGGCTTCATCAACGCCGATGCCGTGGCTTCAAAAGCCATAATGGTCCAGCCTAACATGCCGCGCTTCCTGCGCGAAGGCGACAAGGCGACAATCTCCACACGCATATTCAACACGACCAATAAAGACGTAAACGGAAAGGTGCGCTTGGAGCTCCTTGACCCCGAAACAGAGAAAGTGCTGTCAACCGAGGAAACCACGTTCAGCGTTGCCGGCAACGGCACGGTAACCGAGACGTTCGACGTTGACCCACGCTCCTTTGCCAAGGCAAGCACCGACCAGACGCTGTTCATAGCCCGCATCGTTGCCGAGGGCGACGGTTTCAGCGACGGCGAACAGCATTACCTGCCGTTGTTGCCCGACAAGGAACAGGTCGTGAACACCATTCCTTTCTACCAGAACAAGCCCGGCGTGAAGACTGTTGACCTCACTAAGCTTTTCCCTGCCGACAGCAAAGACAGGAAGCTGACAATAGAATATACCAACAACCCTGCGTGGCTCGTGATACAGGCTTTGCCAACCATCGCTAACCCGAGTGACAACAACGCCATGTCGCTTGCCGCGGCTCTCTACGCCAACGTCATAGGCAGGACGGTGCTGTCATCGTCGCCAAAGATTGCGCAAACCATAAAGCTGTGGCAACAGGAAACAGGCGACAAGACATCGTTGGCAAGCAGCCTCGAAAAGAACGAGGAACTGAAGACTATGGTTCTCGACGAGACGCCGTGGGTGGCAGACGCAAACCACGAAGGCGACCAGAAGAAACAACTGGCAGGCTTCCTCGACGAGTCTACCATCAACTACCGCATAAGCACCTTCACCAACAAACTAAGAGACTTGCAAAACGCCGACGGCTCTTTCTCCTGGTGGAAAGGCATGGGCGGCAGCACATACATGACTGCGGCAGTAGTCGAGACGCTGGCAAGGCTCAACACTATGGTTGGGCAGCAGCCTGCCTACGCCGGCATGCTTGACAACGCGTTCAGCTTCCTCGACAAGAAGATGGCAGAAGAAGTGAAAAAGATGAAAGAGTTGCAAAGAAAAGGCGAAAAGAACCTCCAGCCAAGCGAGACGGCTTGCCACTGGCTCTACGCCTC
>CAZZNO010000265.1:0-2515 GCA_964655685.1 uncultured Prevotella sp. | reverse complement strand
TTGGAGTAAGAACCGTGATTAATGGCATGACTGAAATTATTTTATCTCCCAATCCTTGATATTCCTCGTAACACTCCATAATATCACTAATAGGAATATAAATAATAACTACCAGATCGAAGCAAAATTTGTTTTTATACGGAAAGGCTCACGATAAAACTTATCTTTATCATAATCATAATCGTATTCATATTCATTTCTAATAGGGTCATCATTTCGGTAACCATCAGTAAGGAAAGACTTATAAGGATAGACAAAATTGCCAGCTCTCTCCCATGTTGAATAAATTCTAATAAACAGGACAAGACATACAACTAAAAGTAAAGGAACAATATTTTTTTTGTTAAAATATTTACAAGATATATCTGTAAGTGTACATATAATGCCTATCATATAATACCACGACAGACGACCGCCATTTTCTGAACGAATAAAGAACAAAAGCGTCGCACAGAACAAACATGCTATATTGAACATAACCCGCTTGCTCATATCACTATAACCTTTTGTATAATTCCTAAGCATAATCCACAGGAAAAAAGAAGCCTCAAGGAAATATGCTATTCTGAATCCTCCAGCAGCATTATAGTCATTTTGCATTTCCACTGTCGACATGTCTCCGTATGCGCTAAATAAAGCATTTGGGAGCGGAGACACACCTGCTATCAAAGCCAATGCCATAAAACGGATAATCTGCTTTCGTGTATAGGAACGGTTTACTATGAAATAAATCGGGAAAAAGATAATGGCAGATTTATGAAGTGTACATGCTAACAACGCAATGATCGCAAATTTCCAGAACTTTCTTTTAATGATATAAGGTATTGAGAGCCAAGCAATCGTAGCACCAAGAACTTGTCGGAGATAAGTGAAAGTAAAGAAGAACCACAAACCAATAAAAACTATAAGTGCAAATGGATAATTCGCAGCATACCTCTTTAATGAAATAAAAAGGAAAGTATATATAAGTAATGTAACGGAAAGAATAAAAATATAACGATTGCCCGTATAAAAAGAAATCAGTATATTAAGAACAGTCCAGCCTTTTTCAGCAGCAAAGAACTCAAACTCCCCATTGGCAATATAGTTACCACCAGCATCAGTCACATCTGCTATACCGTCAAATACCTCACCATATATGTATCTGTCATAGCCACCGAGCATATCGCTAAGTCCAACAAACAGAGCCAGTCCAGCAAGATAAACAGCGAGCTGAACAACATTACGCTCATCACCTGTCTTCTGTGTTGCATAATACATCACCACGGGTATAAAGAATATCAGTAAATAAAGCCACATAAAATTTAACTCAAGATAAAGATTTTGAAAAAATCATTTTTCCCACTTCAAACGATATATATAGCCTGCCTCTAAATTGAATTTAGAAAAAGAATATTGCTTATGAATAACGTCAAAGTCTATACTTTCCAAATATTCAAAATCACCGTCTACTTCACTATCAATTTTCTTACGCTCAAAAACGGCAGGCTCTCTAAAGTCTTCACCTTTATAAGAAAGCAAAACATGAAAAGTCATCATTTCGATAGGGTATTCAATCTTACAACTTAACCATGGTTTTGCTTTACCATCATAATCATCATTCTCTGTCTTTATATTTAAAATTGTACACTCATTATATTTCAGTGGACGTACAAACTTAACAACAGCATCATCCCATCTCTTAGGGTCATTATTATAATGAATATCTTCTGTATCTATTTTTTGTATTGCAGACGTCAATTTTGGATGTATCGAGCCTGTCCATTTAAAATTAAAATGAACTCCCTCGAGAAATACCCTCTTACATTGTATCATGCGATATACATCTAAACTTGACTTACGCCCATCTGGTGAATGGTATATAAAAGTTGAAGATATACTTCTATAGTCCTTATCAGAATTATTATTTACAATTTTATTAATACCAGAAACAATGCCATAAACAAGTATGGATAGACTTAAGCAAAAGAATGCCAATGCAATGAAAGAAGCAGTTTTGTTATTTATAAACAACAAAACAACGCTTAAGATTGAGCAAAATGAAGCAAGACCAGTAAATGCTGATCCCACATAAGCCTTTAAGAATTTATATATATTCATATATGCACTTACTGGTACTTGTGTCTATGCATCCATTCCCATAATTGTAAAATTTTAAATAATGATTTATCTTCGATGCAAAGATAGTAATAAATACTAAGATTATAGCTTTTCTTCCTATTTTTTTTGTTATTTAACCTTAAGATTCTTCAAAAAGCTCCGCTGCAATCTTCTTTCTCGAATGCTCCATCAGTACCTGCTGCCTGCCTTTCTCTGCCATCTGCTCATACTTACCAGCGTTGTTTGGAATATCTCGCAGCACATCAATAGCCTCATCTACAGAATGATATTCTATGCAACTCTCACAATTCTTCACCGCAATATTCTCCAGCGCGTATGGTGTCCCAAAAGCCAGCAAGCCGTTGCTGATAGCATCGAGCACCTTACCCTTAGTGCCAGTACCAAGGTCTATAGC
>CAZZNO010000264.1:0-2526 GCA_964655685.1 uncultured Prevotella sp. | reverse complement strand
TGCGCCATTATGACATAGTTCATACACATAATTCATCTCCACAACTATTTGCTGCCATTGCAAAAGTGTTATGCTCTGTGGTGCACAGCACTGTGCCAGTGCTGTGCACCACAGAGCATACCACTTCCAATCGCAAGCGCAATTGGAAGTGGTATGCGCCTGTGGAGAGCTGGATGTACTCACAGTACAATCATACTATCTGCATATCATACATTGCGGAAGAAAAATTGCGCGAGTACATGGGCGGCAAATGGCTTGACAAGGCATCTAAATGGTATGGCAGAATAACGACTGTCAACAATGGCGTTGACGTTGAGTCCATTCACAAGGCAGAGCCGGCGCAGGATCTTTTGAAGGCTAAGGAGGGACGCAAAGCAGTCGTCATGGTGGCTGGTTTTCGTGAAGCAAAGGACCAGGATACGTTGGTGCGGGCAATGGCTCGGCTCGACAAAGGCAAGTACGAGGTCTGGCTGACAGGCATTGGCACGCGGCAGTCTGTTGTGGAAGAACTGGCAAGGAGTCTTGGCGTTGAAGACCGTGTGCGCTTTACGGGCATTCGTATGGATGTGCCACGTGTGTTGCGCGCTGCCGACATCGTGGTTATGTCGAGCCATTGGGAAGGACTGTCGTTGAGCAATGTAGAGGGCATGTCTGCCGGAAGGCCGTTTATAGCATCTCGGGTCAATGGCCTGCGCGAGGTGACTGAGGGCTATGGCATCATGTTCCGTGAAGGTGACGATGCGCAACTGGCGGAAATAATAGAGCGGCTTTGCGACAATTCCTTGCTTTATGACTACGTTGCAAGGCGTTGTTACCGCCGTGCCTTGTGCTATGACATCAGTAAGATGGTTGACGGTTATGTCGCAGTGTACAAGGCTTTGATTTAATACATTAAAAAACCTAAAACGAAATGACATTTTGTCGCAATTGCTTTGCCAATCGGGCTAAATGCATTATTTTTGCATGAGTAAAAGCGGCGTGTAGACAATTTCGCTTGAAAAGCGTTAGTCTGAACATGCTTGCGCAATGGAAATTTTTGTTTTACATTATAAAAGTAATTAAGCAATGAAGATTCAAAAGATTCATGCCCGTGAGATACTTGATTCACGTGGCAACCCGACAGTTGAGGTTGAGATTACTCTTGAGAACGGCGTTATGGGCCGTGCAAGCGTTCCGTCTGGCGCTTCTACCGGTGAGAACGAGGCTCTGGAGCTTCGCGATGGCGACAAGAGCCGTTTCGGTGGCAAGGGTGTCCTGAAAGCTGTTGCCAACGTAAACGATGTTATCGCTCCTGCTCTTGTTGGTTGGGACGTTACAGATCAGCGTGGTCTTGACTACAAGATGATTGAGCTCGACGGCACTCCTACAAAGAGCAAGCTTGGCGCAAATGCCATTCTCGGCGTGTCATTGGCTGCCGCTCACACTGCTGCCAAGGCTCTGGGCATGCCTCTCTACCGTTACATCGGTGGCTGCAATACATACACTCTCCCTGTTCCTATGATGAACATCATCAACGGTGGTGCTCACTCTTCAGCTCCTATTGCATTCCAGGAGTTCATGATTCAGCCGCGTAAGGACGAGAAGATTCAGAGCGAGAAAGACGCTATCCGTTGCGGTGCTGAGGTGTTCCACGCTCTTGGCAAGTTGCTGAAGAACCGTGGCCTTTCTACTGCTGTAGGTGATGAGGGCGGTTATGCTCCTGCATTGAATGGCATCGACGACGCTCTTGAGAGCATCTGCCAGGCAATCAAGGATGCAGGTTACGAGCCGGGCAAGGACGTAACTATCGCTATGGACTGCGCTGCTTCTGAGTTTGCAACTGAGAAGGATGGCAAGTGGTATTACAACTACAAGCAGCTGAAGAACGGTATGCCTAAGGATCCTAACGGCAAGGAGCTTGACGATGAGGGTCAGATAGCATACCTCGAGGAGCTTTGCAACAAGTATCCTATCGCTTCTATCGAGGATGGTCTCGACGAGAACGACTGGGAAGGCTGGCAGAAGCTTACCGCTAAGCTGGGTGACAAGATTCAGCTCGTAGGTGATGACTTGTTCGTTACCAACACCAAGTTCCTGGAGAAGGGTATCAAGATGCACGTTGCTAACGCTATCCTTATCAAGGTCAACCAGATTGGTTCTCTGACTGAGACTCTCGAGGCTATCGAGATGGCTCACCGTCACGGCTACAACACCGTTACTTCTCACCGTTCGGGCGAGACTGAGGACACAACTATTGCCGACATCGCTGTAGCTACAAACAGCGGCCAGATTAAGACCGGTTCTATGAGCCGCACCGACCGTATGGCTAAGTACAACCAGCTTATCCGCATTGAGGAGGAGCTTGGCAGTGAGGCAAAGTATGGCTACACACGCCTTGACAGGAGCCTCTAAGTCTTTGATAAGACTTCTCTCGTCTCTACGCTAAAAGCGTGGAGAACGGTTTAGAAATAAGAGGGTGTATCAAAATAGCTTTATAGAGCCTGGAAGGCTCTACGCTTGCTTAACCCCGTCTCATCCTGCGAAGCA
>CAZZNO010000263.1:0-2574 GCA_964655685.1 uncultured Prevotella sp. | reverse complement strand
ACCTGCTTGTAGACATTGTCGCCCGTGAAGCCGAGCTTCTCGTCGAGCACCTTGTAGGGAGCCGAGAAGCCGAAGCTCTCCAAGCCGTAGACACGGCTGTTAGGTCCTATGCCCACGAGTCCTTCGAGCGTGCAGGGCAGTCCTGCCGTGAGCCCGAACTTCTTCTTGTCGGCAGGCAGCACCTGCTCCTGATATTCCTTTGGCTGGCGGCGGAACAAGCCTTCTGACGGCGCGCTTACCACGCGCACGCGTATGCCCTCCTGGCGCAGCAGCGCGGCGCCGTCAAGGAGCGTAGCCACTTCCGAGCCGCTTGCCACGAGAATGACATCGGGGTCGGCGTCGCTGCCCTTGACTATGTAGGCACCCTTGCGTGCGAGCTCATAGTCGTTGCCCTCAGGCAGGCACTTCACGCCCTGCCGCGAGAGGATGAGAGCTGTAGGCGTGTCGGTGTTCTCCATAGCCATCTGCCAGCACACGGTTGTTTCGTAGCTGTCGGCAGGGCGGAACACGCGTACGCTGTCAAAGCCCTTGTGGTTTTTCAGCTTCTCCATGAGCCTTATCTGAGCCTCCTGCTCCACAGGCTCGTGCGTAGGCCCGTCCTCGCCCACACGGAACGCGTCGTGAGTCCATATAAACTTCACCGGCACGCCCATGAGCGCTGCCATGCGTATGGCGGGCTTCATATAGTCGGAGAAGACGAAGAACGTGCCCATAGCCGCTATCACGCCGCCGTGCAGCATCATGCCGATGCACATGTCAGCCATAGTGAGCTCTGACACGCCTGCCTGGAAGAAGGCGCCCGTGAAGTCGCCGTTTTGCAGGTCGTGGGTCTCCTTCAGGAAGCCGTCGGTCTTGTCTGAGTTGCTCAGGTCGGCGGAGGCGCAGATCATGTTCGGCACCTCGTGGGCGAGAACCTTCAGGCAGGCTGACGAGGCGGCGCGCGTTGCCACGTCGGCTTTCTGCTCCACCTTGCTCCAGTCTATCTTTGGTGCTCTGCCTGAGAACCACTCGTCCATGAGGGCTTTCTTCTCCGGATTCTCCTCTGCCCAACGGGCTTCTTCTGCATGGCGCGCGGCAACAATCTTCTCCAGCTCCTTGCGCCGGTCGTCATATAGCTTCTGCACGTCGGGGAATATCACGAACGGGTCGTCGGGATTGCCGCCAAGGTTCTTTATGGTGTTGATGTAGGCACCGTCGCCAAGCGGTGCGCCGTGTGTCTTCACGCTGTGCTCATAGCTTGTGCCGTCTGCCTTCAGCGCGCCCTTGCCCATGACGGTGGTACCTATTATTATCGTGGGGCGCTTGGGCTCGGCAATGGCTTCGTCGAGGGCGCGGCGTATCTGCTCTACGTCGTTGCCGTCGATGCTTATCACGTTCCAGTGCCATGCGCGGTATTTAGCTGCGGTGTCCTCGTTCATCACCTCACTCACGGTGGTGGAGAGCTGTATGTCGTTGGCGTCGTAGAACATTATGAGGTTGTCGAGCCCGAGCTTTCCGGCTATGCGGCCCACGCCCTGCGATATTTCCTCCTCCACGGCTCCGTCGCTGATGTAAGCGAATATGCGGTGCTGCATGGGCGCTTTGCCGAGGCGTGCCTCAAGAAACTTCTCTGCCACGGCGGCGCCTGCTGCCATAGCATGTCCCTGACCGAGGGGCCCTGACGAGTTCTCTATGCCGTGGACAAGGTCAAGCTCAGGGTGGCCCGGGCACGGACTGCCCCACTGGCGCAGCTGCTTGATGTCGTCGATGGTGAACCTGCCTTGCAAGGTGAGCGCGGCGTAGAGCATGGGGCTCATGTGGCCCGGGTCGAGATAGAAGCGGTCACGCCCTGCCCACGTAGGGTTCTCAGGATCGTAGACGAGATATTCGGAGAAGAGCACGTTTATGAAGTCGGCACCTCCCATAGCACCTCCCGGATGCCCCGACTTAGCTTTCTCTACCATGCTTGCAGCCAGTATGCGTATGTTGTCGGCTGCGTGGTTCATCACTTTAATGTCGTTCATTGGATGGTTGTTTTTATTGTGTTTTGTTTATGTCTGCCATGTAAACACGCCGCCCCTACAGCGTAAGTGGGGCGTGATTGCGCCGCAAAGATACTATTTTTAATTCAATACTGCAATGGCTTTGCCAAGTATTTTAAAAGAAAATACCATTATCCGCTACAGAGGGTATATCAAAATAGCCTATAGAGGCTGGAAGCCGCACTCGTACCCACTGTTATGATAGGGAAGGCATGAGGCTGGAAGCCGCACTCGTACCCACTGTCATGATAGGGAAAGGAATGAGGCTGGAAGCCGCACTCGTACCTACTGTCATGATAGAGAAAGGAAACAGGGAAAGCATGAGACTGGAAGCCGCACTCGTACCTACTGTCATGATAGGGAAAGGAATGAGGCTGGAAGCCTCACCGCACTCATAACCCCGCCTCATCCTGCGAAGCAGGTGAGGCGGGGGTAGACAAAAGGGTGTAGGGACACAGCCCTGGAGGGGCTGCCGCTGGTGATTGCTCGGTTCCAGCACCTCCTAACTGTATTACTTCACTGAGAACTTGTAAGCGAAGTGGCTGTAGTATTT
>CAZZNO010000262.1:0-2582 GCA_964655685.1 uncultured Prevotella sp. | reverse complement strand
TGATGCTGGATATAGTTAATCACCGCAACGGTGAGCTGTGTAGGCTTTCCACCGAAGCGGATTCGTTCCACACGCTCTGTAAATTCCAGAACCATGTGATATTGCAGGTTTGTGATCCGATCCAGGGAATTGAGCAGTTCACACTTTTGAATGTACGCGTCACTGAGGGAG
The DNA here is from genome assembly GCA_964655685.1 of uncultured Prevotella sp. Classification (GTDB taxonomy): domain Bacteria; phylum Bacteroidota; class Bacteroidia; order Bacteroidales; family Bacteroidaceae; genus Prevotella. The sequence continues at coordinate 2,411 of CAZZNO010000262.1, read as the reverse complement.
AACGCATCTTCCGTACTGAGTCCGCCCTGAATGGCAGCCCGGGAAACCAAAGTAGCAGTGACAACAAACATATTCTTTACCTGGCGGAGCTGATCGGAAGCCAGCGTCCCACCCCGAATAGCTGGTGCTGACGCAATCCATTTGCGGAGTGCAAGCGTATCGCCCTTTCTCACCATGCGCAGCATCTGCTGCTCCTGGGTATAGGTGTTATGCTCATAAATGCGTGTTTCATCATAATACCTGTGTGCAAAAGCTTGGTCACTGTGCTGCCGTTCCAGCAGTTCTTTTAGGTCATTCTGTTCTGCTTCGTAGATGGTGATGTCCTCCAACTCCAGTTTTTCATCATTGAGGATGTAATTGATGGTGCAGAGGGTCTGCATAATGCTTTCCAATGGCATACGGACAATGCTTTTCATACCCTCCACAAATTCCTCTACATCCGCTGCCGGAACATCTGCCCGAAAAGCCAATTCCCGCAGCTCCTGATCGCTGTCCGGAGTCTGTCTTGTAGGGCCAATCACAATTTTTGTATCACCGGAATTGATGACACCATAGTAGTGAAAATGCTTCGTTACAAAATATCCGACATTCGTTTTCACATTCCAGATATCGTCCCTGTACATTTCCATGGGGTCTTTGGGAAGATCCACAATGGAATGGTAGAAAAACAGATTATTCCCTTGAAAAAGGCGAATGGGAACACCGGAAAGATTTCCTATCACCTTGCAAATATATTTCAAATCTATGTTTTTCATGTTACCCCCTCCAATCCATTACCATTATAGCATATTCCATACGAAACTGTAAACAAAAAAAGATTCACATATGGTATGATAAATAAGGAATAGTGAAACATAAAGTCAATGTTTGTTGGAATTCACAACCGGCCTTTTAAAACAAGTTTGAACAGACAGCCAGCAAGGGAGGAACCAATTCATGAATATCAAGAAAATCATTTCAGAGATGTCGCTGCAAGAGAAGATCGCCTTCTGTACCGGCGCGGACTTCTGGCGCACGAAGGAGCTGCCGCATCTTGGCGTTCCGGCCATCAAAATGTCCGACGGCCCTCACGGCCTGCGTTGCCAGAAGGGAGAAGCGGATATGATCGGCGTGAACAAATCGCTGCCTGCCACCTGCTTCCCTACGGCTGTGACGGCGGGGGCCACCTGGAACCGGGAGCTGTATGCCGCCGAGGGCGAGGCCATTGGAAAGGAAGCCCTGGCGGCAGGGGTTTCGGTGGTGCTGGGGCCGGGCTGCAATATCAAACGTAACCCTTTGGGCGGCAGAAATTTTGAATACATCTCGGAAGACCCCTACCAAGCCGGAAAGATGGCAACGGCTTTTATCCGGGGGCAGCAGAGCACCGGCGCATTTTCCAGCCTGAAGCATTTTGCTGCCAACAGTCAGGAATATAAACGTATGAACGGCGACAGCCAGATGGATGAACGGACTCTGCGGGAAATATACCTTGCCGCGTTTGAAATTGCCGTGAAAGAGGGACACCCCGGCACGGTGATGTGTGCCTACAACAAAATCAACGGTGAACATTGCAGCGACAGCAGGAAGCTGCTGACGGACATTCTCCGCACCGAATGGGGCTTCGACGGCATGGTGGTCACGGACTGGGGCGCCATGAATGACCGAATCAAGGGCTTCCAAGCGGGCTGCGATCTGAATATGCCCGGCGGCTCCCGCTTTATGGAGCGGGCAGCCATGGAAGCAGTGAAAAAAGGTGCCTTATCCGAGGCGGATATTGATGCTTCGGTGGAGCGGATTCTGCGGCTGGTGGAACAGGCGCAGCAGGTAGCAGCCTCTCCCGTGGATTGGGATGCGCACCACGCACTTGCACAGACCATTGCGGAGCAGGGTGCGGTGCTGCTGAAAAACGAGGAAAGGATTCTTCCCCTTGCTTCTTCGGATCTGGTACTGATTGGTCATATGGCTAAGGAAATGCGTTACCAGGGTAGCGGCAGCAGTCATATCAATCCTACCAAGCTGGTCAATCTGACGGACGCCATGCCGGATGTTCCATTCATTGCTTGCTGTGATGCCCAGGACAATGTGACAGAATATGCCCTGCGGGAAGCTGCTCGGGCGGCAAGAGCCCATGAAATTGCCATTGTGGTGGCAGGCTTGCCGGAGATTTATGAATCGGAAGCCTTTGACCGGGAGCATATGGGACTGCCGGAAGGCCATAACCGGATGATCGAAGCAGTAGCGGTGGCGAATTCCAACACCGTGGTGGTTCTTCTGGGCGGCAGCGCCATGGAGCTTCCTTGGGCGGATCGGGTCAAGGCAATTCTATACATGGGTTTGCCCGGTCAGGCTGGCGGTGAAGCTATGGCGAATCTGCTCACAGGAAAAGCAAATCCCTCCGGCAAACTGACAGAAACCTGGCCGGTTTCCTATTC
>CAZZNO010000261.1:0-2608 GCA_964655685.1 uncultured Prevotella sp. | reverse complement strand
AACCCTAGACCCACTGATTAAGAGTCAGTTGCTCTACCAGCTGAGCTAAGGGCGCATTCTTTTACTCATCGTCAACAAGTCTCGAAAGGCTCATTTCTGAATTGCGGTTGCAAAGGTACTGCTTTTCTTCTTAACAGCCAAACAAAATGGCATTTTTTTTGAAAAAAGATTGAACACTTACCGACTTATCAGTCCATTCAGGCATCAATACAAGCCATTGCGTCGCTCATGAAAACAATTGCCAGGTGAGGCTAAATCCGCTGACATACAGCGGCAACATCCTTGCCGAAGCACCATGCACTCCTACCCTTCCGCAGGCTTTTCGTTATATTCATTCTTCCTTTTAGGGTTCATGGGGAACCAGCCTTTTTCCACGCGTTTTTTCTGATGGAAAAGCTCACCTATCGACCAAAGCGACGAGGCTCCCATCACGCCTACAAGCGACGAAAGTATTGCATTACTTATGCAAACCGAGCAAACTATGCAGGCAATGCCCACTAAAAGGAACACCCACCACAGGCGCGTGCCAAAATAATACTCACCCTTTATGACAAGCGGATGGCAGATGCCTATTATCAAGAATGTGCAAACAGCAATTGTTATTCCTGTGAAATACATATTTTCTATCCTTATTGTTTAATCGGACGCAAATTTACAAAATTTAATTGAATATCTCCCCCTAAACGGAAAATAAATACTATCTTTGCCTACAGAAAACATAATACAACATTTTAAACCATTTTGACAAATATGGAAGACAACAAAGAGCTTATCGCACAGTGTGAAGCCAAAGCAAAGCAATGGCTGAGCCCATCGTTTGACGAGCAGACACGCAAGGATGTACAGGCAATGCTTGACAATCCCGACAAGACCGACCTTATAGAATCTTTCTACAAGGACCTCGAGTTTGGCACAGGTGGCTTGCGCGGCATCATGGGAGCCGGAAGCAACCGCATGAACATCTACACCGTGGGCATGGCAACACAAGGCTTTGCCAACTACTTGAAAAAGAACTTCAAGGACCGTGAGCAAATTTCCATAGTCGTTTGCCACGACTGCCGCAACAACAGCCGCCTGTATGCCGAGACCGTTGCCAACATTTTCTCTGCCAACGGCATCAAGGCATATCTCTTTGACGACCTGCGCCCGACACCGGAGTGCTCTTACGCCATACGCTATCTGAAGGCTCAAGCCGGCGTGAACATCACGGCAAGCCACAACCCACGCGAGTATAACGGCTACAAAGCTTACTGGGAGGATGGCGCACAGGTGCTGGCACCACACGACAAAGGCATTATAGACGAGGTGAACAAATGCACCATCGATGACGTTAAGTTCAAGGGCAACCCCGACCTCATACAAATCATCGGTGAGGACATCGACGAGCCTTATCTCCGCCAGATACGCACTATTTCCATCGACCGCGAGGTCATAGCCAAGCAGCACGACCTTAAGATTGTCTATACACCGCTGCACGGAGCAGGCCGCGTGATCATACCACGCTCGTTGGCCTATTGGGGCTTCGACAACGTATGGTGCGTGCCGCAGCAGATGATTAAGGATGGCAACTTCCCCACCGTCGACCGCCCGAACCCTGAATTTGCAGAGGCTCTAACGCTCGGACTTAACCTTGCAAAGAAAATAGACGCCGACATCCTCATGGCAAGCGACCCTGACGCCGACCGCGTGGGCATGGCTTGCAAGAACGACAAAGGCGAGTGGGTGCTCATCAACGGCAACCAGACCTGCATGATTTTCCTGTGGTACATCATCTCCAACCGCAAGGCAAAGGGTCTGCTGAAGCCAACCGACTTCATCGTTAAGACCATCGTCACCACCGAGCTCATCAAGAAGATAGCCGACAAACAAGGCGTAGAGATGCGCGACTGCTATACCGGCTTCAAGTGGATAGCACGCGAGATAAGGCTCTCAGAGGGCAAACAGCAGTACATTGGCGGCGGTGAGGAGAGCTACGGCTTCCTGGCTGAGGACTTCGTTCGCGACAAGGATGCAGTGTCGGCTTGCTCTCTGCTCGCCGAGATTTGCGCTTACGCAAAGGATAAGGGCAAGACTCTCTACGACATCCTTATGGACATATACAAGGAGTACGGCTTCTCAAAGGAGTTCACCGTCAACGTAGAGCGCCCGGGCAAGACCGGAGCCGACGAGATCCAGCAGATGATGGCAGACTTCCGCGCTAATCCGCCGAAGGACTTGGGTGGCTCAAAGGTGGTGCTCTGGAAAGACTACAAGACCCTCAAGGCAACGGACATCGACGGCAAGCAAACCGACCTCAACATGCCGGAGCCAAGCAATGTGCTGCAATGGTTCTGCGACGACGACACCAAGGTGAGCGTACGCCCGTCGGGCACCGAGCCTAAGATTAAGTTCTACATTGAGGTGAAGGACACCATGAAGGACGCATCTGAGTATGAAGCACTCACAGCAAAGGCTATGGACAAGATTGAGGCAATAAAGAAAAGCCTGAACCTGAAGTAAATACACTATAGTGGCAACAGCCATTACATGTTGATAAACAAAGGGAGCATGTCAAAATATTGGCATGCTCCTTTTTGTTTATACACGTCGAAAAACTTTTACACAGCTT
>CAZZNO010000260.1:0-2652 GCA_964655685.1 uncultured Prevotella sp. | reverse complement strand
ACTATGTGCTGCCATACAACATACGTGTGCTGTACAAGCTGCCGGACATGGAAACAGACTTCCAATACGAATCTCTGTCACCTGCCGAAACCGATCAGTCTATACAGCTTGCGCACATCATAAAGCACGCATGGCTCGGAGCTTATGACGAGGTGGCTGGCATTGACTTTACGCGCCGCTATGTGCCAAAGCAGATTCTCTTTATAGGCTCGTTTGGTTTAAACCGTAGTGGCTCATACACATTGGGAACAGCCGAGGGAGGCATAAAGGTTGTGCTCTATGGTGTAAACGTAGTTGACATGACGGCAGCTGACAATGCAGAAATGCTAAACGAATATTATTTCCATACCATGCACCATGAGTTTGTTCACATCCTGAACCAATTGAAGGATTATCCCAAAGAGTTTGAGAAAATAACAGAATCGGGGTATCGGCATGGAGACTGGGTTAATTATGATTCAAGGTACGATGGTAATTTTAGGGCAAAAGGCTTTATCACCCAGTATGCCATGAGCGAGCCAAGGGAAGACTTTGCAGAAACAGTGTCTGAATATCTTTGCCTTACACCAAAGCAATGGGAATATGAAATAGTAAATAATAATCACCCAAGTCATAATGATATGGATGAGCCGTTCAGGTCACAGTATGATGCTGGTGTGGCTCTTATCAACCAGAAGCTTGAGATGGCAAAGAAATACTACAAAAATCAGTGGGGCATAGACCTTGAACGCCTTCGCGACGTGGTGCAACGCCGCCTGGATGAAGTAGGCAACAATAATATTGACTTGACAAGCCTCGAATAACAAAGCATTTACTATGAAAAAGATATTATTTTATGTAGCGTTAATAGCTGCCACAGGTTTATGGTTCGCCTCATGCTCCAATGAGGTTGACGACTATTTCCCCGAGACGGCAGCACAAAGGCTCAATAACAGCGTGTCAAAATACAAACAGCTATTGCAAAGCGCTGACAGCGGATGGGTGATGGAGTATTTCCCTGGCTACCCTACGGAAATAGGTGGATATGTTTACACAGCCAAGTTTAAGGACGAGGATGTTGATATGCGCTCCCAACTAACATTTACAACAACTAAAGTATGGCCTGCCGGCTCTGTTGTAACATCAAAATATGATGTAAAAGCGGAACAAGGCATAATACTTTCTTTTGATACATACAATTTGCCATTCCACTTCTGGTCAAGACCCACAACGTCTAACTATGCCGGCTATATGGGCGACTATGAGTTTGAGTTTATGCGTGCAAGCGAGAATGAGGACTCCATATTCCTTAGAGGCAAGAAATATGGCAATACCATGACCATGTTTAAGCTGAAGGGCAACCCGCGCGAATACATAAGCAAGGTTGCCGACATGACTGACGCAACTCTATTGCCTGACAGGCGCTATTTTACAATCAACGGTGTGCAACATCCGTTTGTAATAACCGCCAATGGCATTCTTAGGATTATCTCCGCAGATTCCACTAAGGTAGAGGCAAGCGGGCGCATCATCTTCCGCCCTGAGGGCTTCGGATTTTATGAGCCTATGGAATACGACGGAACCACCATGAAGGACTTCACATATAACACCACCAATGGCGACCTTGTATCAGAAGACGGAAAGGCGGTGATAAAGATGCCTTCGGTGAAGGATCAGTTCTTCAACGCACGATACAATTGGGCTTTTAAGGAAAACACAGAAAACACTAAATACAACTGCGAGTATCTTGACTCTATGTACAGCTGCTTTAAATATGAATACAATGACGCGCACAGGATAGAGCAGGAGAGGCAATGGGCGATTATTACCAACAAGGGATATTTGGGATACCAAACGCCAGGCAAATATGGTTTATATATATGTTATTATCCAAGTGTCAATTATGGTCATTTATCTGAAGTAGATATTGATGTGTCTCTTTCCGATGACAATTCCACTTTTGTTTTCAAAGACATTGACCGTGCGCGTTCCGGGCAGGCTACGGGAGAACCGTATAACAGCTACCTTAGATTTGCCGAGGCTTTGGATGCTGCAAGCCCGTACAGCGTAGAGTTTAATCCTGGACCGTTTAAATATATCGTAAAGTTCACAAGCAAGGCAAGACCTGACATTTGGTTCACTATGGTATTGGACACTGATGCTGTTTTAGAATAAAAACATTAATTTTGTTGCAAATATGAAGATAAGAAAATATACAGGATGGCTGATGGTCTGTCTTATGCTTTTGGGCATGGTTTCCTGCTCAGACGATGGCAAGGACATACCCGCGTCGCCCCTTGTCGTGACGGAATCGAAGGTAGACTTTGCCTCAGCCGGAGGTGACGGCGAAATAACTGTGAAAAGCACATCGCCCATAAGCAGCGTGCAGAGTAGCGACAGCTGGTGCAAGGCGGTGAGTGATGGCGCATACAGCGTAAAGCTAAGCGTTGACGAACAGCTAAACCCCGAAAATCGCATGGCTATTGTAACTATTACAGACGGCGACGGAAACGTAAAGCACGTGTCGGTGACGCAGTCGGGGCTTCGCTTCAACCTTTATGAGAAACGGGTGTCGGTAAGCGTCTATTGCAACGCGTCGATTTTCAGGATGGAGGCAACGGTGCGCACTTCCTTCCTAGAAGTTCCGGAATGGCTGCATCCTTTAGCATGGAA
>CAZZNO010000259.1:0-2689 GCA_964655685.1 uncultured Prevotella sp. | reverse complement strand
AGGCACGCTTCACGGTGCTGACCCCGGAGATGATTCGCATACAGTACAGCGACAAGGGCTTGTTTGAAGATCGTGCCACGTTCGCCGTGGTGAACCGCAACCTGCCTGTGCCAAAGTATTCGAAGACGGTCAAGGACGGGTGGCTGCAAATCAAGACTTCAGCTCTCACGCTGCGCTACAAGGTGGGCTCGCAGCTGGCGGACAAAGACAGCGGCTGCAACCTCACCATAAGCTTCATGCTGAATGGCAAAACGGTGGACTGGCATCCAGGCATGCCTGCCACGGGCAACCTGAAAGGAACAACCCGTACGCTCGACGGGCAAGATGGTGACAGCAAGCGCAAGGAGCTGGAGGACGGCGTGCTGTCGCGCGACGGCTGGGCAGTCATCGACGAGAGCCCGCAGCACAGGCGCGGCGACGGCAGCACGACGTTTGCTTTTGACAAGAGCGTGGACGGCATACCCTGGCTGGCGCTGCCCGTAGACAGCCTGGCTGTGGACTGGTATTTCATGGGCTACGGGCATCAGTATAAGAAGGCGCTTGCCGACTTCACGAAGATTGCCGGCAAGATACCCATGCCGCCGCTCTATGTCTTGGGCTATTGGTACAGCCGTTACTGGCGCTATACACAGCAGGACTTCATGGATCTTGCCAACGAGATACAGCAGAACAAAATACCCATAGATGTGTTTATCTTCGACATGGACTGGCACACGAAGGGCTGGACGGGATGGACGTGGGACAAGAGCATCATTCCCGACCCGGAAGGGCTCATACGCTTCATGCACGAGCACCGGTTGAAGGTTGGCTTGAACTTGCACCCTGCCAACGGCGTTGACGACGACGAGGAGTATTTTGCCGACGTGGTGCGTGACATGCACATGCCCAAGGACACAAAGGTGGTGCCGTGGAACCTCGCCGACAGCACCTTCTACCGCGCAATGTTCAACGACATCCTGCGCAAGCGTGAGGCGCAGGGCGTGGACTTCTGGTGGCTCGACTGGCAACAGGAGCTTACGAGCAAGTACTTCCCCCGTCTGGGCAATACGTTCTGGATAAACCACGTGTTCTACAACGACATGAAGCTGCACCGCAAGGACCGCCGCCCGTTCATCTTCCACCGCTGGGGCGGGTTGGGCAGCCACCGATACCCCATAGGCTTCTCTGGCGATGCTACAGTAAAATTCACAACCCTTGCCTTTCAACCATATTTTACAGCAACGGCTTCCAATGTTGGATTTGACTATTGGGGGCATGACCTCGGCGGTCATTGGGGAGGAGAACTTAATAATCCGGAAATGTACCTGCGCTGGATGCAGTTCGGTGTATTTACTCCCATTTTCCGTACTCATGCTACCAATGATCCAAAGATAGAGCGCAGGATATGGAAATATCCTAACTTTGAACAGTTGCGAAACACGGTTTACCTGCGCTATACGCTTATGCCTTACATCTACAATGCTGCGCGCAAGACCTACGACACGGGCGTGGGCATGTGCCGCCCGCTCTATTATGAATGGCCGGAAAGGGACGAGGCTTACAGCCGCGAGTTTGAAAACGAGTATATGTTCGGCGATGACATGCTTGTGGCACCCATCGTTGCGCCGGCAGGCGCCGACAAGCTTTCACGCAAAACCGTGTGGCTGCCTGAAGGTGAATGGTTTGATGTCTGTCGCAACAAGCTCGTCGCCGGCAATAAGCTTTACGCTGGCACATACACACTTGACGAGATACCTTGTTTCATCAAGGCAGGTTCAATCATTCCCTGTTTCCCTCGCATTTATGACTTGAAGTCACGTCCTGACACGCTTATACTGAAGGTCGTGCCAGGGGCTGACGGCAGGCTCAGCTATTATGAGGATGCCAACGATGACGAAGGCTATCAGCATGGCAAATACACCATCACTCCAATTCTTCAAAAATCTACTGACAAGTCCACGGTGCTGACCATCAAGCCGCGGCAGGGCGTCTTCAATGGCATGCCCGCCGTGCGCCACTATGAGGTTCAGTTCCTCTCTGCGGCAATGCCTGCTCAAGTCACGGTCAACGGAAAGACGACAGAGTATGATTATAACGCAAAGAAACGTATCGTTACGGTAAACTTGTCTAATGCTGATTTTAGCAAGGCCTACATAGTAAAGTTAAAATAGAATATTCCATATGAAATCATATTTAAGATTTATATTTTTATTGTTAATATCGGTTACTGCTTCGGCGCATGTGAACCATAGAGAGTATTTATGGCCGAAGGGTAAGATGCCAAATGCCCAATCTTCTCAGATAGCGGCTATGATAGACGTTGTGAAAAGCAAAGGCTTTAATGCAGACAAGTATCGTAGGCCGTATATCGAATGGTATGAAGCACCAGCAAAGGATAAGCGTAATGGCTCGTGCATGATACTGATTAGTGGTGGAGGATATAATACAACTTGTGATGTAGACTTAGTTAAGACATGGCATGAACGTTTGACAGAAGAAGGAGTCCAATGTGTAAGTCTTGTGTATAGAACACCGAGACCACAAGGATTACCGTTCTATCAATCAGGTTGGGAAGATGCCCAGCGTGCAGTGCGCCTTGTTCGTAGTGAAGCTTTGAAACGCGGCTTCGACCCAGAAAAAATAGGAGTCGTTTCTATGTCGGCAGGTTCGCATTTAGGCTTGTTACTTGCCGTGTCTTCCATGACTCCTG
>CAZZNO010000258.1:0-2701 GCA_964655685.1 uncultured Prevotella sp. | reverse complement strand
TAACTCACAATCTCCTGCCTGACGGCAATCTGCTGTTTCAGTTGCTCCGTGTAGTCACTAATCATAGCCATCTTTGCAGGTATTTGGATGCTTTGCGGACAGTGCTCGACACATTGCCCACACCCGATGCAGTGGTCAGCCTGACGAAGCTTTGGAACGGTGCGGTCGTAACCGACGAGGAAGGCGCGGCGTGCTTTTGTGTAGTTAGGGTCGCGGTGATCCTTGACGACGTTGTCTTCCTTGATACATTTATTATAATAGGAGAAGATGCCTGGGATGTTTAGACCGTAAGGACACGGCATACAGTAGTTGCACTCGTTGCAAGGGATGGTCTGCAAGGCTGCATACTCCTTGGCAATCTTGTACAATAACTTTTTGTCGTCTTCCGTCACAGGCTTAAGTGGAGAGAATGTAACGATGTTTTCGCGCAGGTTCTCCATGTAGGTCATGCCACTGAGCACTGTCAGCACTCCCCTCGGACTGCCCGCATAACGGAACGCCCAACTTGCAATGGTGTGGTCAGGGTCGCGCTGTTTGAGCATATTCGTAAGTTTGTTGCTCAGGTTTGCAAGTCGTCCTCCAAGCAACGGCTCCATGATAACTGCCGGAATGCCACGCTTCTGCAACTCAGCATACAGATAGCTGGCATCTGTGTTATGCTTGCCGCGGATAACAATCTCGTGGGCATGGTTCCAGTCGAGATAGTTGAGCTCTATCTGTGCGAAGTTCCAGTGATATTTGTCATTATTGGCAAGAAGGTAGTCGAACACCCTGATGTCGCCATGATAAGAGAATCCGAGGTTGCGGATTACGCCCTTCTCACGTTGCTCCAAGAGATAATCGAGGATGCCGTTGTCCATGAACCGCTTCTCGAAGACGTCCATACCGTCTTCGCCGCCCATGCCAATACCATGAAGAAGATAATAGTCGATATGGTCTACCTGCAGGTATTTCAGCGAGTTCTGAAACATCTCTATGCTTGCCTCACGGGTGTGTGTCTCAGGAGCGAAGTTCGACATCTTCGTTGCAATGTTGAATTTGTCCCTACTGACGCCTGCCGCCTTCAGCGCCGTGCCCAGAGCCTGCTCTGATGTGCCCTGGCAATAGGCTGGTGATGTGTCGAAATAGTTGACGCCGTGCTCCAAGGCATACTTCACGAGCTTGTTCACCTGCTTCTGGTCGACAGCGGCATTAGGATTGTCGCGCGATGTCGTCGGACTACCGTCTGAGTTCATCACCGGCAGGCGCATCATGCCGTAGCCGAGTAGAGAAACATGGTCGTGGGTAGACGGATTGGTGCGGTAGGTCATCTTGCCGACGGGTACGTTGTCGTAAGCGGCGAGGTGCTCGTCGCCTTTCTTTTTGCAACCTATCAGACCACCGGTTGCGGTTGCAGCAGCTGCCCCACCAAGCAGCCCTAAGAAATGTCGTCTGTTTATTTTGTTAGCCATGTTTTTTTACTTTCTTTATCTTTTACCCTTTTGGTTGCAAAGGTAATACACTTTTATGCAAATTCCATTGTCTTATAGAAGATAAAAATGTTCAGATGCTTAGATTTGTGTTGTTTCTTTGCGCCTGGCATTCTTTATTCAGAATTTTATCTTTAAATTTGCAGTGCGGACAAACAAAACATAGATTATGAAGAAACTTGGAGCAAAAGGAATGAAAACACTGAAGGTGTTCCATTGATTCAGGTGCAATTCCGGCAGGAATTATGGATTTTGTCCGTCCTCACGGCGACTTCTATCTCAACACTCTGACAAAGGAGAACGACATAGACTGGGTATTCCTCTCACCGGCAGGCGAATTTGATAAGAATGGTACACGAACAGGTGAGTTCCGCCTTGGCAAGGATGACCTTATCGTTGACCCGAAGACCGGCACAAGCCACATCAGCGTTCAGGACTACGCTGTAGCAATGGTCGATGAGCTTGAGAAGCCTGCCCACCACAAGGAGCGCTTCACACTCGGATATTAATCTGCACTTAATTGCTAAAAAATGAATATCCGCCTTTCATCCAAGCGATACATTGATAGTCGGTGAACGCCGTTACGAATATAGTACGGATGAGATTACCGATATTGCCGCCTTATTTCATTTTGGCTTTACGGGCATACTCAAAGAGACTCTGGGGGAGATGGCAATAGCCGTCGGGATTCTTGTCAAGATAGTCCTGATGGTATTCCTCCGCCCTGTAGAAGTTCTTTAGCGGCAAGCACTCAACGGCAAGTTTGCCGTCGATATGTTTCTGCTCGTCTTCAAAAGCCTTGCGAATTATCGGCTCGTCATTAGGGTCAACATAATATACTCCGGTGCGGTAGCGAGTGCCTTTGTCTTCGCCCTGCCGGTTGATGCTTGTCGGGTCAATGGCTTTAAAGTACAGGGTCAGGAGGAACTCCAGGCTGACTTTATCCGGGTCGTAAGTTACATGCACGGTTTCGGCATAACCGGTTGTGTCAGTGTACACCTCTTTATATGTCGGGTTCTCGGTGTTGCCGTTGGCAAAGCCTACTTCCGTGTCAACCACACCGTCAATCTGCTTGAAGAAGTGTTCCGTTCCCCAAAAGCAGCCGCCTGCAAAGAAAATCTCTTTTGTTGTCATAGCATTAATTTTCAGCAAAGATACTCATTTTTGATTGATTAGACTGAATATTCAGTGTAGATTATGGCAAATATTTGATTATCTTTCTGCTGCCTTTT
>CAZZNO010000257.1:0-2713 GCA_964655685.1 uncultured Prevotella sp. | reverse complement strand
ACGGCATTTTATCGCCGAAAAAGCTGTAACTTTGCGGCTTATAAGACAAACAGGCAAGGCAAAGAAGTAAAAATAAATATATCATGGCAGAAGATGTTTTCAAGAAGATTGTGAGCCATTGCAAGGAATATGGCTTCGTTTTCCCAAGTTCAGAGATTTATCCCGAGGGCTTAGCCGCCGTTTACGACTACGGACCAAACGGCGTGGAGCTGAAAAACAACATAAAGAAATACTGGTGGGACTCTATGGTGTTGCTGCACAACAATATTGTCGGCATAGACGCAGCCATCTTCATGAACCCTACAGTATGGAAGGCAAGCGGACACGTAGATGCTTTCAACGACCCTCTTATTGACAATCGTGACTCGAAGAAGCGTTATCGTGCCGACAACCTCATAGAGGACCAGATAGCCAAGTACGACGAGAAGATTGACAAGGAAGTGAAAAAGGCTGCCAAGAAGTTTGGCGACGCTTTCGACGAGGCTAAGTTCCGCGCCACCAACCCGCGCGTGCTTGAGCACCGGAAGAAGCGCGACGCACTGCACGAGCGTTACACCAAGGCTATGCAGGGCCCGGATCTTGAGGAGCTGAAGCAGATTATCCTCGACGAGGGCATTGTCGACCCGATAAGCGGAACAAAGAACTGGACTGACGTGCGCCAGTTCAACCTCATGTTCTCTACCGAGATAGGTTCTACGGCAGGCGCAACCAACAAGATTTACCTCCGCCCTGAGACTGCACAGGGTATCTTCGTCAACTTCCTCAACGTTCAGCGCACAACCCGCCAGAAGCTGCCTTTCGGCATTGCTCAGATTGGCAAGGCTTTCCGCAACGAGATTGTCGCCCGCCAGTTCGTCTTCCGTATGCGTGAGTTCGAACAGATGGAGATGCAGTTCTTCTGCCAGCCGGGCACGGAGATGCGCTGGTTCCAATATTGGAAAAAGGCTCGCCTTGCTTGGCACGAGGCTCTCGGCATGGGCGACGAGAACTATCGTTTCCACGACCACGAGAAGCTGGCTTTCTATGCCAACGCCGCCACCGACATAGAGTTTAAGATGCCGTTCGGCTTCAAGGAGGTAGAGGGCATACACAGCCGTACCAACTACGACCTCTCACAGCATGAGAAGTTCAGCGGCACAAAGATGCGCTACTTCGACCCTGACAAGAACGAGAGCTACGTGCCTTACGATGTTGAGACCTCTATCGGTGTAGACCGCATGTTCCTCAGCGTCATGTGTCACGCTTACAACGAGGAGAAGCTGGAGAATGGCTCTACGCGCGTAGTCCTGTCATTGCCTGCCGCACTGGCTCCTATCAAGTGCGCCGTGCTGCCGTTGGTCAACAAGGACGGGCTGCCGGAGAAGGCTCAGGAGATTCAGGACAACCTGAAATTCCACTTCACAACCCATATTGACGCAAAGGACTCTATCGGCAAGCGTTATCGTCGCGAGGATGCCATCGGTACTCCTTACTGCGTGACCGTCGACGGCCAGACGCTTGAGGACAACACCGTCACCCTGCGCCATCGTGACACTATGGAGCAGGAGCGTGTGCCAATCGACAATCTGCTCAGCATCATTGAGGAGCGCGTAAGTATAACGAGTGTGCTGAAGAAGCTGGCAAAAGAAATCAAGGACTTGTAAAAGCTTTCTCCCAAACCCGGCCCTCCCCCCAAAGGGGAGGGTGGCGAAAGGAGGAGATATTGATTACCAAAAGAGCATTAATGATACTCACAAAAACTACAGGTTGCAATAGAAATAGACAATGAAAACAATTAATAGTATTGTTAAAGGTATTAAGCGTAACGCAAAAACTTGCCGGAAGGTGCTGCTTCAAGCTCTTTTGGTAATCAACATCCCTTTCTTTGGAGGGGCTTGCGGAGCCTTGGGCTCTTGCCTTGTTGCTTCCTCTGCCTTGCTTCTTTCTTCATGTTCTGAGGATGACAACACTACTGAGGAATACCCCAACTGGCAGGCAACCAACGCCAACTACTGGAACAGCCTCTATACCGCTACACGGCAGAGAGTATCAAGTGGCGATGCTTCGTGGAAGATTATAAAAAACTACAGCATTGAGGACACGCTAAACACGGGCAAGAACACCGACTACATAATAGTGAACGTGCTCAAAGAGGGCACGGGCTCAGGCAGTCCGCTTTACACCGACTCCGTGCGCGTGCGCTATACCGGGCGTTTGCTTCCGTCAACATCCTATAAGGACGGATATGTATTTGACACGACCAATCCCAATGGGCTGGATGACAGCCAGGCTGCCGTAGCCGACTTTGTGGTCAGCGGTGTGGTAGACGGCTTCTCTACAGCCTTGCAGCACATGCACATAGGCGACCAATGGGAGGTTTACATACCTTGGACGCTCGGCTATGGCACCACGCAGTCGTCGTCGAGCAATATACCGGCTTATTCGGTGCTCAGATTCACCATTTCGCTTGTGGCTTACAGCCGTGGCTCCAAATTGCCCGACTTTAATGCAAAGCCCGGACATATTGAATGGGTGACTGAATAAAACAGACATTGCGTAAAAACGACATTGAGGGTGTATCAAAATAAGTCACTCTGAGCCTGGAAGGCTCACAGCACTCGTAAGAGGGTGTATCAAAATGAGCCTATAGAGCCTGGAAGGCTCACAGCACTCGTAAGAGGGTGTATCAAAATGAGCCCGGCGGGCTCGCCGCACTCATAACCCCCACTCATCC
>CAZZNO010000256.1:0-2750 GCA_964655685.1 uncultured Prevotella sp. | reverse complement strand
CAGATCCACATCCTGCTTGCACTCCAACTGCAAGAGGAACCATTCTTTGTCACCATCATCCTTTAGATAGTAGCAGTCAAATACTCCATCTGTATATAGGTCGTACTTTGGATTGTCGGCATCCATGCCACCACCCAACTTTGACAGGTTGGCGCTGATTACATTGACATATATGGGATTTACCTGTTTATCCTCATTTGTGGCTGCTTGTAACTTCTCAGCAAATGTTAATCTTTCAGCCATGACTAAAAACCTCCATCTGTCGAAAAGAACTATCAACTAGCCTGTCAGTTGTTTTCTTTTCAACTAAAATTTCTGGTTTTTAGTTATTTTTAAGCGGATTAGGTAGATTGTCTGTCATTTGCAACTAGCCATCCACACAAACCAACAGAGCCACCACCCATTTCTGAGTGATGGTTCTGCTTTTCCCATTGGCTCTATCACACCACATTAGGGAACTCTCCCTTGGTGTTGATATCCAGTGGTCGGACTTTGATTTGGTCATAGTTCTGCTTGTAGTCGGCACTGTCGGCGATGGTTTTCTTAAGCAAGTAAACCTTATCCTCCAGTGATAGGCCCTTATGTTGCCAGAGCCAGATGAAGATTGCCATGTACTGGTTGAGATACTTGGTTGCTGGTAACCTTTCTGCACTTTCTGGTAGCATCTTCTCAATCTGAGAGTGTACTCCGTTGACTTCACCCAGATTGTAAGCACCATTGGTGTGCTTGCCGGACTCAATCTGAACATGAGGTACTTTCTCGCGCTTTGCCAGTGTCGGGTATGCTCCGTGACTGTCTGTTACCAGTGTGGAACCTCGGCTAAATCGGCCTCCTAACAGTTTCTGTGCGTCTGAGGTTTCCAGTCTGCCAACGGATACTGGCTTAGCAATCATCTGCTTTTCGGTGTCTACTGCAACCATGATACATACTTGCTCATTACTGATACCTCTTCTGTGAGCCTTGGTATTGTCTCTAAGTTCTTGTAGGAACCCCGGAACCGCCAGTATCTGTTCCCATAAGCCATGCTTCTTTAAGTAATCGTTCTGTTCTTCCATTGTCATATTGTGACGAGGGAACCGCCTCAACTTCCAGATAAAGAACTCTGGGTTTCGCTTTCCTTTGAACGATACTGGACAGTACCATTCATCACACTGTGTCACTCCCTCAAATGCCAGTGTCGGCTTTCCGTTCTCATTGACGGCACCGAGGTTTTCTGCCATTCGTTGATACAGTATGTCTCCAATCTGGATTTTGTGTCGGTGTGCTGTTGATCTGCTGACTCCCATTCTGGCGGCGAGTTGACCTATTGGTATGTTCTCAATAATACCCATAAACAAAGCTGCCATCTGGTTTCTGGTCAGTCTGGTGTCTGGGTGCTCAGAGAGGGTAAAGGTTTTGCCACAGTCCTTACATATCATCCGAATGCTTCCTTTACTGGTTGTCCCATGCTTCTTGATACGAATGCTTCCACAATGCCTGCAAGCGGCTATAATTTCTTCTTCCTTGGTATTTTGATGTTCCGACCTTATTGCTTGCGCCCTAATAATCAGTTCATCCAGTTGGTCTGCTGTCAAACTATCTAGGGCACCATTCTTCATTATGTCACTGAAAAAGTCGGACATAGTGAGGCCACCCCAATCTATGGAATTTTTAGCGCCTCCTCCATTATTGGCGCTTGCCCTTCAATCGTAGGTGAGATTTCTTAATAGTGCTCTCTTCTGGATTTCAAGGGCTCTTTCTTGATACTGTGATGCTCTTAGTTGTAATCTGCCTGCTTCTTTGGATAGTTCCTTTGCCTCGTCGAACTCGGATATGATTTGGAGTTTAAGCTCCTGCTGGTTCTTAGCCTTTCCGGTATCCTCGTTGATTAAACTCTGTGGTATGTAACTTCTCTCGTTCAGCAGAGAAGCAATCATTAAGCCGAATAATCCCTCACGAGGATTGGGGTTGCTGTCTGCACTGTTTTTAATGATGTTCTCAAATTCATCCCACTCAGGCTCTGCTATAATCTCTACACCCAGCTCTTTAGCATAACGACGAGCCTCATAAGTCATAGTATTATTTACAATTACGACAGGTCTACCATATTCCTTGTGGAATGCAGTGCCGGCGAAAACTTCGTGTACAGGAGTCTTGCCAATCGGCTTATTGTAGTACTTGCACTGGATATAAAATCTGTATACTTTATCATTCCATTTAGCCCTCATGATAATATCCACGCCACTGTCATTTTTACCGACTCGGTCAGCAGCGAAGCTCAGCTTCCTAAGCAAATCACAAACCCAGCCCTCAAACTCGATGCCAGAAGTACAACGCTCAAAGTCAATGCTCTTTAGATTACCCATGATGTATATGCTCCTTAAATAAGTATTGAACTCGTTGTTTTTAAGTTCGATACTTAGTACCGGAGAGTATGGTGGGTCTTAGATGTGCTTCGTTTGGGCAATGGGTATCAAATCAGTTGGAATGATGTGCAACCGAAAACAACGATTAAGCAAGGCAAAATCAATGTATCTGCGGTTTTTCTGCCTCCTTCAAATTTGATATTTCGATTTCGGCACAATGCCACAAAATCAGACCTCTGGTTTGGTTACTATGACCAGACAGTAAAAATGCACCCATTTCTGGGTGCATTTGGGTATTTATTCACTGTATTCACAGAATTATACGGCATTTTTAGGTGGGAACACAAAGTCGAATTGGGACTTATATAAAAAAGCGATCCGGAGCCAGTGACGGCTCCGGATCAA
>CAZZNO010000255.1:1254-2764 GCA_964655685.1 uncultured Prevotella sp. | reverse complement strand
CAATTTCATTCCCCCACTTCGATATTTTTTCGTAAGTTTGCAACTGTAATCAAAACGCAAGCCATGAAGTACCCAATAGGAATACAAAGCTTTGAGAGTCTACGAAGCAATGGATATACCTACGTAGACAAGACTGCACTTATATACAAGTTGGCAGATGAGGGTAAATATTACTTTTTAAGCCGTCCCCGCCGGTTCGGCAAGTCATTGCTTATCTCTACTTTGGACGCGTATTTCAGTGGCAAGCAGGAACTGTTCAATGGCCTTGCCATAGAAAGGCTGGAAAAAAACTGGACAGTTTATCCTGTGCTTCACCTTGACCTTAACACCGACAAGTATGACTCTAAGGAGGTCTTAGACTCAAGGCTTAATCTCTTTGTTTCAAATTTAGAGGACAAGTACGGGCGCAATCCTAATGAGGCTACTTTGTCCCAGCGTTTTGAGGGAATCATCAAGCGAGTTGCAGAGAAAGAGGGAAAGCCCGTAGTGATACTTGTCGACGAATATGACAAGCCGATGCTCCAGGCGATCAATGACTCTGAGCTGCAAACAGTATATCGCAATACACTGAAAGCATTTTATGGAGCTTTAAAGTCGCAGGACAAGTACATACGCTTCGCATTCCTTACGGGTGTTACCAAGTTCGGCAAGGTGAGCGTATTCTCCGACTTGAACAACCTCATCGACATATCTATGGATGAGCGATATGACACCATTTGTGGCATAACTGAAGACGAGATGCACCAATACTTCGAGGAAGGGATACAGAAACTTGCAGAGCGCTACAACATCAGCTATGACGAGACTTGCGCAAGGCTGAAAAAACGTTATGACGGTTACCACTTCGTAGAGTACGGTACTCCTGTTTACAACCCGTTCAGCCTGCTCAACACTTTCAGCAGCAGCAAGTTTGGCAGCTATTGGTTTGAGACCGGTACGCCTACTTTCCTCGTCAGGCTTTTGAAACGGGACAACTTCTACCTTCCCGACCTCACAGAGCAACAGGTCACAGCCGACTTCCTCAACTCTATAGACTCTATGAACCAGAGCCCCATACCCATAATATATCAGAGCGGATACCTGACCATAAAAGGATATGACGAGGAATTCAAGGTCTACACCTTAGGTTTCCCTAATGAAGAAGTAGAAGAAGGCTTCACCAACTACTTAATGCCTTATTATGTCAATACCGGTAATGAAGGCGGTCCAATGTATATCCGCAACTTTGTCACGACATTGCGCCAAGGCAAACCAGAGGACTTCATGAAGCGCATGCAAGTGCTTTTTTCTGATACCGACTACAAGATAGTAGGCAATGCGGAGCTGTACTTCCAAAACGCATTCTATATAGTCACCAAGCTACTCGGCTTCTATGTTGACGTTGAGCGTACTATCTCCGACGGCCGCATTGATATGATAGCCAAGACAAAGGACTACATCTATATTTTCGAGTTCAAATACGACCAGAGTGCCGCCATTGCCTTGCAGCAGATTGAGGAGAAAGGCTATG
>CAZZNO010000255.1:0-1154 GCA_964655685.1 uncultured Prevotella sp. | reverse complement strand
CCGATGCCGACAAAAAGCGCAACATAATAAACCATGTGGAGAAACGCATAAGGGCAATTGCCGGCGACAGCATCCACATTCCGCATATCGACGAAAAGACGTGGAAGCGGCTTAAGGCTCTCATCAAAGTCCGTCAGGTAGCCCTTGACGAGTTGATGGTTCCCACAGACGAAGAAGTCAAGTTGATGAGCGAGTTGAACGACCATCTGCTTGACCTTACACAGCAATTGTTCAGCAAAACATTTGAAATGTGGAAAGTGTTTAACGATGCGGGAATGAATACCGAAGACCATTGCGTTGAAGCTGCTTTCGACTATGACTGGAACGACGAATATGCCGTAAAGAAGCTCGACAACGACGACTGGTATGGCTCTGACTTCACTTTCATGCTTGGCGTTCTCAACAGATTTGATCGAGAGGATAATCACACCATGAAACATATTCACGAGCTATTGCAAAACTTCGGAATGTCAGAGGAAAAAGCAAGGAAAGAACTGGTAGACTTCTTCGACGATGGCGACACATGGACTGACGGTTCCCTGTTCAAGCCTGCATTCAATGGCATCACAGTCTGCTACATGCTTCATGCCCTGTGCTGCCATTTCCACTATTCCCTCGCTGACGTGCTTCGCATGAACAACTTCAACATAAGGGTGCATGCAGAATATGAACACAATTTTGCCACTATTTCTTAACAATGTTTTACTAAATATGGTTCATAATGGTTCATATGTAAAGATTTTTAAGAATTTATTTGGAGCGTATTGATTAATTTCCTAATTTTGCCAACAGATAATCAATATAACAATTACAGAGAGACTACTATAAAACTTTAAAGCTATGCCACAGATAATCAAGACAGGTGGAGGACTTTTCTCCAAAGGCGAACTGCTTCGCATCAATTCAAACAACAACACGATTGAAAGCTCCAGCAACGGCGGCCGTTCATGGGTGCCACGCTGCAACAACGCATCCTACGGCACCTTCCGCGACCTCCTCCTTGTAGGGCGCGAGATTCTTGCCGCCACAAGCAAGGGCATCTACGTCTCCACCAATTCCGCCCGCAGCTTCTCGCCACGTTGCGTAAACACTTCGTACGGCGACTTCATCAACCTGCAAGACGAAGGCAAGACCCTCCTTGCAAACACCAGCCG
>CAZZNO010000254.1:1311-2823 GCA_964655685.1 uncultured Prevotella sp. | reverse complement strand
AACACCTAAATTATATCAGACGTGCCGCTCTTTTTCTATACGAGTTTAATTCCCACACATATAATGTGTGGTTTTTACTTCCCGCACTTCGCCCGGAAGGTTTCTAAAGATCAATTAAAAAAAGCACTAATTAGCACTTTAATTTGTATTTTTTTATAAATTAGTATCAAACAAATTATTTTTTGTTTATTTTCCAATAACCATTTTTGTTGGCCACGACTCTTTCTATATATTTTTCATCAAGTAAAACTTTAAAATTTCTTATAATTGTTCTTTTATTTACATCTAGTAGTCTTGATAATTCTTCTTGCGTAATATTTGGTTTATCCATAATTAATTTTATAATAGATTTTTGAAGTTTATTAAGATTTTCACTTGTTATATTTGTTAATGAACCCTCTTTTTCTTTAAACTCATTTCTACTAAAAGGTACAGTTACTCGTATATGATTAGAAAAAAATTCAAATATATTTTTATCATATGTTTTTAATACTCTTTGTATACCTGTTCCAAGTTGCTCAACAAAATTTAGGTCTCTAAAAATTCTCATCAATTCAGGATTTCTAGGATTTGAAAATCCTTCTAAGAATTCTTCTTGTGATACACCTTCTTGAAGGCCACCATTAGATGAAATAACTAATTTGCTCTCAAATATTTCAAATTTTGGAGAATATCCATTACACCAATCATTATGAACAAAAGCATTTGTTATTAACTCTTTTACAGCTTTATAATCATACATTTTTATTTCTTTCCTAACTGGAGTTTCTATTTTCGTATAAGTTTTATTTTCTAACATTATTTTATTCAAAATATTTTCGGTTATTTTTATCAGTGAACAAAATCCAAAATCTTCATTCTCTATTAAATTATAAACATCGTCACCCTCATATTTTGCAAATTGGACTGAAATGTTATTATTGTCAGAAAGTAGATAGGCTATATAATTAAATTCATTATTATCATCATATAAATCTAATTTTTTTAAAAAGTTATCATTTATTTCATAACCACTTTCTTGATAATAAATCTTCAATGTTTTAAATTCCAAATCTTGTTTTGGTGACTTTATATTTTTTTAGTGAATTTCTTGTTCTTTTAGAAAATAAATCAAGAATAGTTTCATTATTCATACTTTCAACTGAAGAACCAACTCTAATAAAACAACTATCTGGCGTTATTCCCGTTCCTCTTAAATAATAAGGTCGTTCATTTCCTTTTGCTACAATAATTTGTATATTTTTTTTGCCATCTTTTTCATTTACAACTACATCAAACAATCCTAAAGTTGAAGGCATAATATTATCCTTTAATCTATCCTTTATTGTCCTTTGTAATAAATCTATATTTCCTAAATTTCCTTGGACATTTCCTTTATCATCAACACCAATAAAAACATTCCCACCATCGGTATTTAAAAATGCAATTACTTCTTTTTCAAGACCATCGGTTATTTTTACTTTAAATTCAGTTCTTTTATCTTCTAATAATCCTATCATAATACTCTAACCT
>CAZZNO010000254.1:0-1211 GCA_964655685.1 uncultured Prevotella sp. | reverse complement strand
ACTTTTTCTTCATCATATCTTAAATCCATACCAGGTGCGGTTGATGTTGTTAAGAAAAATCTTAATGAATCACATCCATATTTTTCAATAACATCCATAGGATCGACACCATTACCTAATGATTTAGACATTTTTCTTCCTTCTTTATCACGAATAAGTCCATGAATTAAACAATCTTTAAATGGTCTTTCGTTAGTAAAATGAAGTCCTTGGAAAGTCATTCTATTTACCCAGAATGGAATTATATCATATCCAGTTACTAATACATTATTTGGATAATAGCGTTCTAGTAAATTTGTTTTTTCAGGCCAACCAAGAGTTGAAAAAGGCCATAAAGCAGATGAGAACCAAGTATCTAAAACATCAGGATCTTGTATCCAACCTTCTCCTTCTGGAGGATTAATACCAACATAGATTTCTTCACCTTTGTACCAAGCTGGGATTCTATGTCCCCACCAAAGTTGACGTGAAATACACCAATCATATGTTATTTCCATCCAGTGATTCATAGTTTTTTCAAATCTTTCTGGAACAAAATTAACTTTTGCTTCTTCATTTTTTTGATTTTCTAAAACTCTATCAGCAAGAGGTCGCATCTTAACAAACCATTGTTTTGATAAATAAGGCTCAACCATAACGTCAGTTCTTTCACTGTGCCCTACACTATGAACGATAGGTTCAATTGATATTAATAAGTCTTGTTCTTTTAAATCATTAACTAGTTTTTCACGACAAGCAAAACGATCCATTCCAACATAACCAATCGCGTTTTCATTCATCGTTCCATTTGGATTCATAACAACAACACGTTCTAAATTATGTCTATTTCCTACTTCAAAATCATTAGGATCATGAGCTGGAGTTATCTTAACAACACCTGTTCCAAATTCAGGATCAGCATGAACATCTCCTACAATTGGTATTAATTTATTTACAATTGGTAAAATAACATTCTTACCAATTAAATGTTTGTATCTTTCATCACTAGGATTAACCGCAACCGCAGTATCACCAAATAATGTTTCTGGACGAGTAGTTGCAACTTCTAAGAATTGGTCCTCCCCTTCAATAAAATATTTGATGTGATAGAAAGCACCTTCAACATCTTTATAAATTACTTCTTCATTAGAAAGTGCGGTCATAGCTTCTGGATCCCAGTTAATAATTCTCTCTCCACGATATATTAATCCTTCATTATATAAATCTACAAA
>CAZZNO010000253.1:0-2836 GCA_964655685.1 uncultured Prevotella sp. | reverse complement strand
GGCACCTTGTCTATCAGCGGTCGCTTGGTGTTGAGAAGATATTTGAAGATGGAGAAAATCATATATCTTTAAGATTCGTGCAAGTTATCCCCCTCTTTCAGAGAAGAACGGCTCGGCGCAATAAAGTGGGACATTCACCATCCCGCTTTGTTGTTCGTAGTCGTTCATGGAGAGGCTGATACCCGTAAGATGGTATTCTCACATTTTTATGAGGGAATGAGGCTTGCTATTTATTATCCCACGTTGTCCAAGGATCAAAAGACTTCATTTTTGGGTAATATCCTTTCTTTGCAGCAGGCACAAGGTGTCCATTATCGTCTCTGCCTCCGCCTGAAATACCTTCATTGCTGCTTATCCCATCGCTTGACATTAGCATAGACGAAATGCCAAGCGATACTGTTTTTATATCAGGTGATATGTATTTAGTCTTTCCCATATTATTTTTATCTTATGACAAACTTCTTTCCACCTTTTATATATATGCCTTTGGGCAAGTTCTTATTTGCTTCCTTACCTACAAATACACCGCCAACAGTGTAAACATCCTGTTGCTCATTGTTATCATGAATAGCACTAATGCCAGTTGCCTCATTGAAAGAGAAGCTGACCTTTGCCGAAGAAGCATCTTCATAATATGACTTCAAGACATCTTCAAACTCGAAGTAGCCTCTGTAGGCCATCATCTTTGTCTTGCCAACGGAATACCAGAACTGATTGTTGGCGATGAACAACGTTGCCTCAGGTACTGTGAAGTCTGCCACATAGTTGCCTATGAAACTGCCGACATCATGTTTGCGCTTGCTGCCGGTGCTTATAGTCGGTTCCTCCTCCGGATTTATCGTCACGCCATCGGCTTCAAAATCTGTGATGTCTTTCGTAGTTTTTATTATGTAAGGGTGGTTTGCCTCCATACCGTCAGCAGCATTAAGTCTTGTGAACTGCACCGTTATCTTCGACGGATTCTCGTCTTCATCTGAAGCGTATTCGTCGCTCCAACCTGTATAGTCGGACAATTGCACGTCATCGCCAAATGCCGTCTTCACTTGGTCGCCTGTCATTGCGAATGGCAGGCAAATCGTTGACCATTCGCCACCCTTTATGGTGCGTTTCACCTGAGCTTTCACTGTGCCACTGCTGGCAACTGGAGCCTCCTTGGATGTTTCGTCAAGGCGAGCCACACCATGTTCAACGATGATAGTGAAATCTGCCGTCTTCTCAAATAATTTGGATGTCTGATCTTGCTTTGTAGTGAAGACAATGTTTTTAAACGTACCGGTATACGTCCCGTCGGGCACATCGTCAGAAGCAACAAGCGTCACAACCATAAATGGTTCTGTGCCCGGCTGCATTCCTTCTCTTGTATGAAAGGCAGCAAAGCTATACACATCTTTATCTTTCTGATAATTGCTGAGCACGGCGAACGATGCTATGCGGTCCGATGCAGAGTAGTCCGGCCTGCCAGAACTATTGTATGTCATCGTGATACCCTTGGGAAGCGCTATGTCAAACGAGAATGCGTTCCATGTGACGGTATCACAATCAACCCCAATGTAAAGCTTGCCATTGCCCGTATAATCAACGTGGGCATCCCACAGATGCAGGTTATACGCTGTTGCACTGTGGGCACTGATAAAGATTAAGCTAAAGAATAAAGTGGCTATAAAATGCTTCATTGTTTATTGTCTTTTGTTATTCCTACTACAAAGCTTGCAATAGACGAAGAATCGGAGACATCTATAGTGGCATCTTGATTGAAATTCGCAACCTTTGTCCTAAATACAGTTGGTATGTCGCCTATCGAATAGCTCGCTATTGCCGACGCATCCGATATGTCTATTATGCCATCGTGGTTCACATCGCCAAGTAAATACCAAGAGATGGCGGTGGCAGGGTCTGTGATGTCTGAGTGGACATCTTCCTTTGACGAGCGGCTAACCTTTATGTTGGCAATCTTATATGTAGTGGAGCCTTCTGCAATATTTCCAGGTACATCGAAAAACAACGACATGATGTCGCCGTTGCCTGCTTTTATAGCAGTGTCGGAGAGCGAGAACGCACGCACCTTCACAGTGTCGCCAGCCGTACGGTAGGTGACGGTCATGTCTCCCATGCGTGAGGTTTTTGACACGGCATTAGTGCTGCTCAAGGACAAAGTTCCCTTCTGCCTCACCACATCAAACTGCAAACCCTTTATGTCGAAAGTGTTTTCAAGGGCTATTCGCAGCTCCGCACGATGACCGAGGAAGGCTGGAGCGGCGGAAAGCGTCACGGCATTAGTGATGAAACGGCTGCCAGTAAGCGCTACGGCTACCATACGGTTGTCGGGCGCATTGCTGTAAAGACGCATGGTGGTGTTGATGGTCTTCTGCACACTGTCCGTACTGACCACTGTGAGCGTTTGGCTCTGACCGGCAGGAATTACTACCAGCAAGTCGTTTATGGCAAAGCCGTCGGTAGAGAATGTCGCACGGTCTATACGTAGCGACGCGTTGCCATAGTTGCGCACGTTAAGTTGTTGCGATGCCGTCTCTGTGACAGGTGTACGCCCCATGTCGATTGTTGTAGAACTTGTGCTGATGCGAGGACTGCGGATAGTAACGCCTGCACCATATTTGTCGGACAGCACATCCATTGTCTTGCCACGGTATTGCGCCGTGAGCAAAGCCTTGGAGAAGTCCAAGCACGTGCTGTTGGGCCCTATAAGCTTAACCTTGAAAGTTGCAATCTCGCCATCATTACCCGTAAAAGCGTTGCCGGCTGTGGAGTAAGCGATGGCGGTCAGCGTTGAGCCGTTGGCATTGGCAAGCAGCGAGTGGCCGTTCTTACGGTCGCTGAG
>CAZZNO010000252.1:0-2858 GCA_964655685.1 uncultured Prevotella sp. | reverse complement strand
GCAGCAAATAGTTGTGGAGATGAATTATGTGTATGAACTATGTCATAATGGCGCATGAGGCGTGCAAGCTTAAAGATATACAGCGGATTGTAAACGCCCTTGCCCAACTTGTATATCTTTATCGGCTCAACACCTTTCTCGCTCAACACATTATTATATTGTTCAATCTCGTGCATGAAAGGTGCATCCTCACCATCGAAAACACAGATGTCACAATGCGTATTTTCCTTTAAAGACAGGTTCTCGGCAAGCTGCACGACTATGTGTTCAGCCCCACCGGTAAGCAAAGATGTTATGACTTGAAGAATACGCATCTATTCAACAACTTTCCAATCTGTGACATTTCTCTCTTTTGACGAGAAGTTGACACCTATTTTGAAGACTTTCCTGCCATCATTCTTATAAGGCAGAGCATAATCTTTACTGTCTATCTGCGCCAATGCTTCGTCCACACTCTTGTCAAGCTTCAACTCCATAACATAAATATAATCTTTGGTCTGTACGAGCAAGTCAATCCGCCCCGTAGCAGTCTTCACCTCTGAACGAATAGTGAAGTTTATTGTAACAAACACAGTATAGAGTATAGCTTGGAAGTAGTCCTCACGGTTATGGTGAACATCGTATGGGAAACCAGCCAAGAAAACCTTTAGAGCTTTCATAGCCGTATCTACATCACCTGCACGCAGAGCCTGCCCAAAGCGAAAGCCAAAGGCTGTGCGCTGACGACCATAGTCCGGAGCTATATAGTTGAGCGTGAAAGTATTGAAGCCTTGCCGCACTTCCTCATTAGGGAAAGCAAGTGTATAAACACCATAGTCGTAATGCTTGATAGTGATATACCCACTCTGGTAAAGCACAGGTACGGGGTCGGATGCGCGTTCCGTGGGCGCATCAAACTGGTCTCTTGTAGCTATAATATCCTCCAAGTCAGGAACGAGCATATTCTTATTCTGCATCAATTCTAACAGGAAAGTTGGTGTACCCGACTCGAACCAATAACTTTCGAAAGACTTGTCATTAAGAGCATTGAGCAGGCTGTAAGGATTATAAATATTTTCGCCGTGTGGAGAAAAGCGATAGCCATCATATCTTTGTTTTATCTTTTCCACCGCTTCATCAAATGTCATATCGTTTGCATCAGCCATCTTCTCTATTCCATCATGGAAGTTTTCCAAGACCTCCTGCTTGGTAAATCCACATATAGCCGCAAACTCATCCTTCATACTAAGATTGTTGATATTGTTCAATTCTGAGAAGATGCTAAGCTGTGAGAATTTTGAAATACCCGTCAAGAAGACGAAGCGAAGATTTCCCTCATTAGCTTTCAATGGGCTGAAGAAGTCACGCAATGTATTTCTAATCTTCTTTTGCAAATCTTCGTCCGACATACTGTCAAGCATCGGAGAATCATACTCGTCAATAAGTATCACTGCTTGCTTGCCGGTCTTCGACACAGCTGCCCTTATGATATTCGTCAGCCTGTCACCGAATGCAGTGCTATCCTTAGGAGTAATTCCATATTCCTTCTCGTAAGGCATAAGGATATTGTCAAGAGTTGACAAAAGCCGACGGTATTCATAATACTTGCCACTGCTAAGGTCCAAATGAATAACCGGATATTCTACCCACTCTGTTTCCAACTTGTCAATAGCCAAGCCTTTGAAAAGTTCCTTCTTTCCTTCAAAATAGGCTTGCAGCGTAGTTACAAGCAACGACTTTCCAAATCGGCGTGGACGACTGAGAAAGTTATTTTTTGTCCCATGCGCCAACATATAGATAAATTTTGTTTTATCTATGTACTGTAGACCTTGCCGCCTTATCTCCGAAAAAGTCTGTATTCCTATAGGGTATTGTACCATAACCGTATCAATATAAAGTTCACATGGCAAATTTAAGAAATATTCCATACATTGCCAACATAAACCCTACTTATTTTTCTTTCCCACCGTTCTCTTATCCTTTAGGTGAAACAGCATACCAAAAGGAGCAGCTAAAGACCAAATAGCACTTACTTTTGGTATATTTACACCTTTATTATCTTCCGTACGTCTATAGCAATACCTAAATCGCCAATAGTTTATCGCCGCCTTGACCTTCACCCTAAACGGAATGTCATATCCCAGCATCTCGGCATAAGTCATCATCGAAGCAATGGGGCTGTGCATACGAACCTTGGTTATCCCGGCTGTAAGCCCATCAGATTCATATTCAACAAGATAGACAGGCTTATTAATATAATGCAAATCATACTTCTGTGCAATGCGAAACCAATTGAGCTGTTCTGGGCAAAAACGTTCTTCTGGTATCTCGGGAAATGGGAACTCACGCAACACCGACGTACGAAAAACTTCTTTCAGATCTCCTGAAACATGATAGACATAACGTATATCTATGGCATTACAATCAACATGCTCCCTTGGTAAGCCGGAACCAATAAGCTTCCCATCCTTCATATTTATGTCAAGCCCTGCAATGCCACCTATATGCTTATTACCTTTGACCAACAGCCATTCTTTAGCAACAATGTCAATGGTATCTGGCGGCAACATATCGTCACTATCTGCTATAAACAGTAATTCACCTTGCGCTTTCTTTATTCCGAAGTTCACTGCCGTATGCTTCCCGCCATTGTCTTTCCTGTAGTATTTTATCAAGAAAGACCTACATGTAGATATAAATCCTTCTACTATATCTTTTGTATTATCAGCAGACCCATCATCCACAATTATCCACTCAAAATCTTTACACGATTGGTGGCAAAGACTCTCATAGAGCCGTGTCAACAAATGAGCACGATTATAAGTTGGAGTAAGAACCGTGATTAATGGCATGACTGAAATTATTTTATCTCCCAATCC
>CAZZNO010000251.1:0-2884 GCA_964655685.1 uncultured Prevotella sp. | reverse complement strand
TAGTTTATGAGTGCTTGATGTGCGCAATTGCAAAAATACAAATAAAACGGCAAAGACATTGCGTTTGTATATCTTGTGCAGTCGTTTTTTTGTATTTTTGCAATTTGTTTTTGTAAATTTACAGTGTATGGACAGTTGCTTTGCTGTGCTGAAGTTTTTTGCGGTTCTTACATGGAAAGGATTTCCAAAGGCACGGTGAGCTTCACGGTGACGTTCCGCCCCATGTTGAAGATGCCGCGGCGGTCGTTGGCGGGATTGATGCCGAGACGCTTGAGCCGGCTCAGGTGGCTCTGGTAAATGCGGTCGAAGATGTTGTTGCACGCCAGGGCGAGGCTTGCCACCTTGCGGCGGCGCAGGCGAATGTCGGTGCCTGCCGATGCGTTGAAAAGCGTGTATGATGGCGTGGCTGTCTCTGTGGCGTTGACGGCGTAGAAATGGTTCTGCCGCAGGTTGCACTTCATCTGCACGGCGGCGTAGGTGTTGTCAAGGGTCTTCCCGTCGCGCACGAGGTCGTAGCGCAGGTCTGATGTCCAGCGCGGTGCCGGCGTGAAGGGCAGGTACTTGCTTTCGCGGGGCTGGTGCAGCTGAACGCTGTTGACGTAGGAGAACGTGTTGGCAAAGTGGAGCCGCTCTACGGGATGGAAGTCTACGTATGCCTCGCCGCCGACAAGCCTTGCGTCGCCCTGCACGTAGCGGTAGGTGTCGTAGCCGTCGGTCTTCACACCGTCGAGCCGTTGGGTGAAGATGTAGTTGTCAATGAAGTTGGCAAACAGCGAGAGTTGCGCCGACAAAACGGGGGACGTGTAGGAGAAGCCGAGGTCGGTTTGCAGGCTGTATTCGGGGCTGAGATTTGGGTTGCCGAGCTCATACTCCACAGTGCCCTCGTGCACGCCGTTGGATGCCAGTTCGCTGAGGTTGGGTGCGCGGAAGCCGCGCGCTACGTTCAGCCGCAGGTTCGCCTTCTCGTTTATGGCGAAGACGGCACCAAGGCTTCCTGTGATGCCTGTGAAGTTGCGGCTGAGCTTCCTGAACATGCCGTCGAGGGCGAAGCTGCGCAGGCGGCGGTTGTCGAGGCGGATGCCGCCGCTGAGCGTGAGCCTGCCGGCGGTGTAAGTGGCGGTGCCGAAGCCTCCGATGTCGAAAAGACGGTAGGCGGGTATGAGGTATTCGTCGCCCTTGTTGAGCGAGCGCTGCCACATGCCGCCTGCGCCCACGGCAAGCTTCAGCCTGTCGGTAACGGGCAGCCTATATCGTGCGTCATAATTCAGCGTGTGCAGCATGAAGTCGAGCCCCGGCACTGACGGGCTCTCCTCAAACTCCTGCCGGCGGTTTTGCTGATAGGCTACAACGGCTTGCAGCGTGCCGTCGCCTATGAAGAAGGTGTTGTCGCTCACAGCCTTGTAATGGTGTACTTGCTGAAAGGGCAGGCTCTTGGCATAGCTGTGGCTATAGCCGCGCTCGCCCTCCACGATGCCTGGCGTGAGGTGGTAATAGCTCAGGGTCAGGTGGCTGTAGCCCCGGTTGCGGTTCAGTCCGGCAACAGCCTGCGCCGCGCGCTCGCGAAACTGCGAGCCGAGCACGTAGCGGTCGGAACGGTTCTTGTAGGCATGCGCCATCTTGCCAGACCATCTGCCGCTCCACACGAAGCCGCCGGTGTTGCCCTTGGCGTTCAGCGAATGGCCGAACAGCCCGTTGTTGGTCTGATATTCCGACGATACGCCGCCTTGCATCGTGCCGGGCGGCGGAAGCACCTCGTCGTGGAAGATTATCACGCCTGCCATAGCGTCGCTGCCATACATGAGCGAGGCGGGGCCTTTCAGTATCTCGGCAGACGAGATGCTTTGCGCATCTATCTCTACGCCGTGCTCGGCTCCCCACTGGTTGCCTTCCTGCCTTACGCCGTCGTTCACCACTACCACGCGGTTGAAACCGAGCCCGCGCACTACGGGCTTGGATATTCCGCCGCCCGTAGTGATCTGAGCCACGCCCGGTTGCAGGCTCAGCGCGTCGATGATGTTGGTAGACGTGGTGGAGCGGAGCTGTGCAGCGCCGACAACCGTCACGGGGGTGGGGGAGTCTTTAGCCAGCGACTTGCCCGTGAGCCCTGTCACCACTACCTCGTTTATCTGTGCGTCGCTCTCGTCGAGCGCAAAGTCCATGTGCGATGTCTTGGCAAGGTCTACATCAGCCACTATCGTCTTGTGGCCCACATAGCTCACTTGCAGGCTTGTCTTCCGCTGCGGCAGGTTGCTTATGCTGTAACTGCCGTCAACGCCGGTCACGGTGCCTGTAGACAGGATAGGAAAATATATGGTCACGCCGACAAGGGGCTCGCCGCTGCGCTTGTCGGTCACTTTGCCGCCAAGACGGCATTTGCCATCAGACGGTGCTGCCATGATGCCCGCACACACGAGCACCATGAGCAGAATAGAAAAAATTCTGTTCATCAGAGGAAAATGTTTGTTTGTAATGTTTTAAAATATAAGTAGTTACAAACAAACAGGGGGCGCACGAAGGCTGACCGTGCCGCGGCTGGCTGCCGTGACACGGGCTGTAGACAGAGAGCCAAGCCTGCCAACTATAGCTACGGCCACGGCCATGAAGACGGTGGTTGGCGCAATGTATGGCGTAGAGAGGAAATGGCAAAGCAGGCAATTGTCTATCGTTATGGAGGCTGATGACAGGTGAGCGCTGTGGTGCAGGTGGTGCAGGCACTCGTAGCAGTAGGCTGAAACGCTCTCTGCCTGCCTGTGCACGTGCACGGAGGCAAGCATGAGCACAGGCAGAAAGACGCACAGCAACAGCCGCGCGCTCCATCGGCGTTTCGTTCCCCGCTGCATCTGCATCATGACTATGCTTTTTCAGAAGGCTGAACAAGCTCCCG
>CAZZNO010000250.1:0-2933 GCA_964655685.1 uncultured Prevotella sp. | reverse complement strand
CTCATTACCTACCCCCACTCACCTCTCGCTTCGCTTCGAGGATGAGTGGGGGTTAAAAGTGCGGCGAGCCTTCCAGGCTCATTTGGGTGAGGGCGGTAATTATGCATTATGAATTATGAATTAATTATGCATTGTGCATTATGAATTATGCATTAAAGGGAGCCCTGGAAGGGCTGCCGCCAATCCTTATAGTTATGATGCCAATGCTAATTTCTCGGATAACCAATCTGGCTGTTGAGAACAAAGTCGTAGTTATCGTCAAGGTTCAGCTCTTTCTTCAATGTCTCAGAGTCCATAGTCATACGGGGAACAGTGTTCAATCCGAGCGAGCTGCAAACGAGACAGATGTTTTCAGAAACATAGCCTGCATCGACAACGCCCATGCGAACCTTAACCTCGTTAGGCAGCTGCTGTGCGAACTTGTTGTGGTTGCTGACCAATACCAATGATACAGGTGCGCTTGCGGCGAAGCTCTGACGACCGGCAACGGCAGAGCGCAAGTCCTTGCTGCTTACCTTTTGCAGGCTGTTGTCTTCCGGCTTATACAGATAGGCACCGTCTTTGCGGACAACATAAACCAGAATGTCTTGTGCGTTCATAGCCGACGGAGCAGTAATCTTCCCTTCACTCGGACGGTTGACGCCGCATGCAGCCCATAGCACTGTAGACAGTACATTGTCAGGAACTTGCTTGTCAGCAAACTCACGTGTAGAGTGGCGGTTCTGCAACGCCTGCATCAGCGTAACTTTATTGTCCATTGACGGCTTAGGCAACTGGATATTGCCTTGGGCGTTGCATGAAGTGGCTGCCATTAGCATAGCCACACATGCTACAGTAAAAATATTCTTCTTCATTATTATACCTCCTAAAAAATATCTTCGATTCCTTTTTAATGATTTGACAGTGCCAAAGTTACAACAAATAATTCAAAAATGGCATATTATCGAATTAAATAATGATTATTTAGAGGTTGATTGCAGAAAATAAAAAAAGGCACTTCCGCGGATGCCGAAGTGCCCGAAAATCTACTCCACAAAAATCAGAAGCCCACAAGTGGAGTAGATTTTACTAATAGTATTTCATACTATGCTATTTCGGTGGCAAAAGTAATAATTTTAATTGGAAAACGATACAAATCTGCCGATAAAGATTTCCTTCTTGCATCCAAAAAATGCAAATGCGCTATTTTTGCCGCAACTGCATCGGTGTCATGCCGAAGTTCAGCCTGACGTATTTGCAGAAGAAAGAGTCATTGACGAAGCCGGTTTTGTCTGCCACTTGCTTTATTGTGAGGTCGGTTTCTTTCATGTAGTAGCGTATTTCTTCCTTTATATGTTCTTTTATCCATTCTTTTGCGGTTTTGCCTGTAGCCTTTTTGCAAACCGTCGAGAGGTATTTTGGCGATACGCATAGCTCTGAGGCGTAGTCTTCTACGTGGTTGCCCTTTATTTTGTTTTCGTTCAGTAGTCTGAGGAATTGTTGGAAGATGTTGTCTCCTCTGACAATGGTTCTCTTTTTCTCCTTATCAGGCAAAGTCATTGACAAGATGCCGTAGAGCCCAAAGACAACGCTGTAGATAAGCCCCCGTATGCCTTCAGAACGGTATGGGTTGTTTTCGTTTTTGCCATTTACCAATATCCGCAGTGCGTGAAAAATGTCGGAAAGAAACTCTGTGTGCTGTTGCTTGATGGTTACCACGTGCAGCTTGTAGATGTACATAGTGTCATTCCACACATTCCTTTTATCGCGGAGAAAGGTCGAAATAATATTATCAGAGAGCAATATTGCGCGAAATTCAAGTCCGGGGGAGAACATGAAGTCGGTAAGCGAAGTGTTTGACGGGCATAGAAACAGTTGGTTTTCACCTATCGTCACAGTCTCGCCGTTTACCTTCATCTGTGCTTTCCCACGCTTAATGATGGAGATAAAGTTGTTGTGTAGCCTGGTTGGATTAACCTCAGTAAGGTCATTGATATTGTCAATAATGGCAATATCTTCATCAGAGTAGTCCACCACAATCATTTTCTTTTCCGCCATTTTGGCAAGAGTCGGGTATTCTTTTCCCATTGCGTTTTTGTATTTAATTGT
Organism: uncultured Prevotella sp.; assembly: GCA_964655685.1. Taxonomy (GTDB): domain Bacteria; phylum Bacteroidota; class Bacteroidia; order Bacteroidales; family Bacteroidaceae; genus Prevotella. The sequence continues at coordinate 845 of CAZZNO010000250.1, read as the reverse complement.
CTTTATAGTTGCAAAGTTGGCAATATTTTTTCATTAAATCGTTTTCTTTTGGTAGAAATGTATGTTCTTTTTAGTAGTAAACGGCAAATAGGTTAATTTATAAAGCAAAAAAGAAAATGTAACTCTCACTTTTTATGTGCAATTTTGCAGCGTCTTAGGCAAAAAAAGACAAAGCAATGATAAAAAAGACATTGGAGCATAGCTTCTTTAAAAGGCAGAATAACAAATAATATAGATTTATAAATGAAATCAAGAACATTGATTGGGCTGCTGACGGTTTTGGTTGTCTGCGGCTGCGGGAAAAAGAAAGAAGAAGTACTTCAGCCTGTAAAGGTGAAGGCAGAGACAGTTGGCGTTAGTGATGTCGTGGGCGGTGAGAGCTATACAGGAACCATTGAAGAGATGAATGGCGTTGCCCTCAGCTTTACTGTTGGCGGAACGCTTAAGCAGTTGCTCGTAGACGAAGGTCAGATGGTTTCCAAAGGACAGCTCATTGCAGTCACCGACGGGCAGAACCAGCGCAACAGTTTGGAAATGTCACAGGCAAACGTACAGACGGCTCGCTCGGCTTACGGACAGGCTCTTGATGCCTACAACCGTATGAAGATGATTCATGACAAAGGTTCATTGTCAGAAATCAAATGGGTGGAAGCGCAAAGTAATCTCGAAAAGGCTAAGTCTCAGTTAGAGGCTGCACAGGCTCAGTCACGCATTGCAGGCAAGAGCGTCGGCGACACCCGTATCTATGCCCCGTTCTGCGGCTATATCTCTAAAAAGAATGTAGAAATAGGACAGACTGTTTCCCCAGGGCTTCCCGTTGTCAACCTCGTGCGCATAGACAATGT
>CAZZNO010000249.1:0-2963 GCA_964655685.1 uncultured Prevotella sp. | reverse complement strand
ATTATGAAGAATCTGTTCATTTCCATTTTGCTGTTCATGGCATTGCCTTGCATTGCCCAGCGCCACATCTCTATTTTCTGTGACCACATCGGAGAGATTGCAAGACAGGAGAAAATCAGCTTTGCTGAGGCTGCCAGTAAAGTTAAAAATCTTGGTTACAATGGGGTAGACGTATCGGTAAACCTCAGTGACAAAGACCAGCGCACCCTTGACAGCCTCGGCTTCCAACATGCTTCAGCCATCAGTCACATCGACTTCTATCAGGGAGAGAAAAAGGACGAATGCCGCAAAGCCCTTGACTTTATGCGCAAGAACGGGTACACGCGTTTGCTTCTGGTTCCTGGCTTCAGACCCGATAAGGCAGACGGCAACGTGGATAAATTGGCTTTTAAAAGAATAAAGCAATTTGTTGGCCAGGCTAAGAAAGAAGGGTTTGAAATAATGGTGGAAGATTTCGACAACGTTAATTCTCCTTGCTATAACACGGCAGCCCTTGACAAGCTTTTCAAAGCTGTCCCTCGGCTTGGCATGGTACTTGATACAGGCAACTTCCCTTTCTGCGGCGAGGATGACATGGAGGCATTGCATCATTTCAGAAGTAAAATCCGCCATCTTCATTTGAAAGACAGAAAGGCGATGAGAGACCGTGAGTCTTTGGCTATCGGGACAGGCATTGTGCCTTTGCAGGATATAATAACAGAATTGTTAAAGACCGGGTATGACGGATGGTTTACTGTGGAATGCTATGGAGCAAAAAATATGTTGAGCTCCGCAACGACCTCTATTGTCAATGTCAATAAGGCTTGGGATGGTTTTGAAAATAGCCGGACAAGAAAATGACAGTAAAAACAGGAGGGTGCATGCCTTCCTGTTTTTGCCAGATTTACATGAAGTTTGTAGGTGTCGTAGGTGGTAATAAGGCGTTATATCAGGAAAAAACAGTAGATTTGACTGTTTTAAAGGGTCTTTTTTCATCGATTTGACTATATTAAAGGGTATGTTTTTTTGGTTGTAAGGCTTTAAGGCTTTAATTTTGCACCATCAAACATTATAAACCAAAAAAATATAGAATAAAATGAAAACGACCACAATGGTATTCTTACACTTCAAATGGTGTATTGGTGTTGCAGCCTTGTTGCTTGCCCCACTGTTCCTCGCTTCATGTAATTCGGATGATGATACTCCTGGAGTAGTAGATCCCGATATTTCTGAGGAAGTAGAGATCCCTACTAACGACATCGTAAGCAAAAAGCTTAACCGTACAGCTTATGTAATAGATTGGAGTCTGACAAACAACAATGAGAAGTCGATGGCTGACAATATCCTGGCACGCTATAAAAATGTACAGCCGTTAGGAACCAACCACGATTTCAATCCCGGTGATGCTCTTGCATTCGATGTATCTTCACTCGACAGGATGCTTGGCGACAACGCCATCTGTGAACTGCTCAGAAGTGCCCAAAAGGCAGGTGTTGTAATGCTCATGAATGGCGGCAGTTCTGCCGACTTCGCACGCTTGTGCACCATGCTCGGCTGTTTTAATCCATACCCGGCTGACAGCCAAGCTCCTTCTAACGGAGAGCAATTGCTTTGGGTGATGGCACGTAATCTGCCCAGCGCTAGAAGCCTTTACACATGTCTTTCGTCATACGTAGACGAGGCAGAACCTATCACAATATCTGATGCTGACGGCTCTGGTACAGGTGATGATGCATCCGTTCCACCATTGGCGAACGATAATGCCGGTAACGAGAGTGGTTTCATCAGCGACTATTCTCAAGGACAGTTCTGTGAGTCAATAGCCGGTTCTATAGAAAATGCGCTCCTGCCTCCGGCAAACGGAAAAGATGATGAACTGACTGAGATGATGGAAGCTGAAAAGGTTGACATTCAATATACTTATAATTGGTGGAGGAACAACAAAGATAAGAAGCATCCGGCTCATTACTTCCTAGAGTTGCAAATCTGGAATGCTTACAGCGAGAGGGAAAATAGGCAGTATTACTTCATACATCAGGAGATGACGTTCAATATGAAGGATGCTTACATTGGTGCTTATCATGATGCACAATGGAAGACTTATGGAGCATACGGCAAGAAATTTGAAACGAGTTTCTATAACAACACAGCCCGCAAGAGTGTGATTTTCCACAAGCATGAGCCTGCTACAACCCAAAGCAGCCGCACATATACATCAGGCGTGTCATTTAATATCGGCGGTAAGGTTTCTACCTCTGGACCAGAAGTTTCAGGCGGACTCAATATCAACCATTCCTCTACTTACACGATAGATGATGTGGTAGTTACAAACAACAGTGTGGCAGCTGGTGACAGCACCAAGGCAAACTGGAGTTTCGAGATGCGTGATGCTGCAGGGAAATACAGCTTCTTCTCTCATGCCCAGGTTGACTTCGAGGATTGCTGTCTTGCGGCACGTAGCACGTTTAAATGTGGAACCGACTACATCTTTTCTGTTCCCCAAGGAACGCCAAACACATGGAGGCTTGACTTCAACAGCATCTTGCGCCGTGTGAGCTGCTATGGTGTAGCCAATGTTGGTCATCCAAAGACAAAGTATCTTGATTTTAATATACACTATAGCAAGTTAATAAAACTGCCTGAGGTTCCTGTGAACCCTTCCAAATAATAGAATCTAATCAGATACAAACTCTGCACATTCTTTTAAGCTAAACTGTAAACGCTGAAATACGAGAGCCGACTCATTGCTATTTAGCAGAGTCGGCTCTTTATGTAGGATGAAGTTACTATCATCAGGATGCCACGATTAACAATTTCAACGATAATGCGGTTCTCAAGCGGCATGAGACCATCTATAGGTGTGCAGGAGCACACGCGATTTCGGCGGTAAAGATAATGAAAGTTTTGAATAGCCACAAGATTTTCATGGAAAAATAAATTCAGTAAAATTGGTAAGTGATTTCGAAATCTGTCTACAATGGTCA
>CAZZNO010000248.1:0-3024 GCA_964655685.1 uncultured Prevotella sp. | reverse complement strand
TGCCGAACGAGCGGTTGCCATTGTTGCCGGGAACGATGCCTCTGTTCTGCGGGCCGCCACTCCATGTGCGGCGACCGGGCTCATAGCGATAGCCGGCGCCGTAGTGTCCGTTGTCGAAACGTGCACGCATGCCCGGATGCGGGCCGCCGTCACGTGGGCCATCCCATCTGCGACCGTAGTACCAGCTGCGACCGCCGTTGCGATACCAGCTGTGACCGCCATGATAGCTTATCACAAAGTTTGGGCAACCGAAATAGAAGAAGTCGCGGTGAGGATAGCGGGCGTAAACGCCGAAGTGCCAATAGCCCCCATCCCAATAAAGCGGGCGATAGAAGTAAGAAGCGGCGCAATAGGCGCGATATTGCCAGTCGAGCATGATATAGCTCAGGTCAAGATTACGCTGCCTCCAGTAAACACCGTAGAGGTCGTCATAAGAGTTGATGCGCATGAGGTAGTCAAGATTAATCTCATAGGCAGCCTCATACTGGTCGTCTGTAAGATTAAGTTCGTATGCCATCTTGTCGGTCAGGAAAAGCGCCTGGTCGCGAGCCTGCTCGTAACTCATGGCTGACGAACTCATCGTGATGGTGAGCATTGCTGCAAGTGCTAAAATAAACCGTTTCATATCTTTAATTTTTTATATGTTCTACATTTTCGTTCTTTCACGTTGCAAAATTAGGCAATAATGATTGAACATAAAAGGATTTTTCCCTATCTGGAAGGGGAAAATCCCTATTGATTTCAGATTTAAGCATTGAGATTAGATATTTTTGCTTAACTTTGCAAGAAATAATATGAACTATATGGAGAAAACCCTACTCATACTTGTTCTTTGCCTGATTCAATCATCCTTTGCCGCGGCGCAATACTTGTGGCAGGATATTGACAAAGGCAAAACTCAGAAAGCTCATCCATTCAGCGACATGCAATATAAAGTGGAGATGCAAGGCTCTTTCTCAGACGACAAGACTCCCTTGTGGCTCAACGCCAACCGCTACGGACTTTCATCGCTTGAAAAAAACAACGGCTACCTGCGCGGAGCCGTAAGCCGGCCGCTCAATGCCGACTCGGCGCGCCGCTGGGGCTTAGGCTACGGCATAGACATGGCCGCAACCACGCACTACACAAGCAAGGCGGTGCTGCAACAGGCATATATAGAGGCACGCTGGCTACACGGCACGCTGACGGTGGGCGAGAAAGAATTTCCTATGGAGCTTAAGAACAACAGGCTGTCAAGCGGCTCGCAAACGCTTGGCATAAACGCAAGGCCGGTGCCGCAGGTGAGGCTCGCGCTGCCTGACTACTGGACAATTCCTGCCCTCGGGCGATGGCTGAGCGTGAAGGGACACGTGGCATACGGTATCTTCACTGACGACGATTGGCAAAAGGATTTCACCAAGCAGCAGAGCCGCTTCACCGAGCACGCCCTTTATCACAGCAAGGCAGGCTACCTGTTGATAGGCAAGCCGCATGCCTTTTACCCTCTATACCTTGAAGTGGGGCTGGAGATGGCGGCTCAATTTGGCGGGACATCCTATCGCATTGGCGAGGACGGAAAGCCCGTTGGCATGAAAGCAGGGCATGGGCTAAAGGATTTCTACAACGCCTTCATCCCCGGCGGACAGGACGCTACGGACGGCGCATACGGCAACATCGAGGGCAACCAGCTCGGCAGCTGGGTGGGAAGGCTGACCTATGATGCCGACACTTGGAAAGCCGCCATATATTATGACCACTATTTCGAAGACCACTCGCAGATGTTTTTCCTCGACTATGACGGCTATGGGGAAGGAAGCGAATACATGCAAAAGAAAAAGCATAAGTTCTTCTTATATTCATTGAAAGACATTATGCTCGGCGGCGAGGTAAACATAAAAACGGGGCGATGGCTCAAGTCTGTAGTGTTGGAATATCTTTACACCAAGTACCAAAGCGGGCCTGTGTACCACGACCGCACTTCTAACATTCCTGACCACATTGCCGGCCGAGACAACTATTACAACCACAACAACTACACCGGTTGGCAACACTGGGGACAGGTGATGGGCAACCCTCTGTACCGCTCGCCGATATACAACGACAACGGGCAGATTCGCATTGAGGACAACCGCTTCGTGGCTTGGCACCTCGGACTCGAAGGCGAGCCCACCGACCAGCTGAACTACCGCATTTTGGCTTCATGGCAACGCGGCTATGGCACCTACGACACCCCTTACACGCCCAAGCCGCGCCACAACGCCAGCTTCATGGTCGAGGCTGCTTATCATTTCCCGCATGAATGGGTTGTGAAAGGAGCATACGGCATGGACTTCGGAAGCATTCTCGGACATAACAGGGGCTTGCAAATAACCATTATCAAGAGCGGGAAACTGTAAAGCTTCTGCCAACACGTAAGTTTATTCTTAAAGAAAATGAAAACCGATTTATTATACAGCAACATAGCCAGGGCTGCGAAGACTGCGCTCCGAAGATGCTTGGGAACGCTTTGCGCACTCGCCCTTTTAGCCTCATGCACCATTGAAAGCAGCAACAACGGCGACCTCGACGGCTATTGGCACTTGGAAAGCATTGACACCATACGTACGGGCGGAAAATGCGACCTGAGCCACCAACAGCTCTTTTGGGGCGTTCAGCACAAGCTTTTGCTGCTGAACGGCGGCAGCACCTCGTTTTTCTACCGTTTTAAGCAGACTGGCGACAGCCTCATATTGCTGACGCCTTATATAAACGGAGGGCACGAAGACGTCGAGGGCGGAGGCGACACACCCCTAACCGAGCCGTCAGAGCTGAGGCAGTACGGCATACAACACTTGGAAGAACATTTCCTGAAGGAGAAGCTCGGAGGCTCCTACATGGTGCTCCGCACCGACAGCTTCCGCTTAAACCTGAGAAGGTTCTAAAGTGTGAAAAATACAAATACGGCGCAGAAGCATCACTCCTGCGCCGTATTTAATTCACACATACGCCGCACATTAGACCCGCGCACGGCGTACGTATATCATAACTCAGCAACACAAGCCCCGC
>CAZZNO010000247.1:0-3074 GCA_964655685.1 uncultured Prevotella sp. | reverse complement strand
TGCTGATTTACATATCATTGCAAAGATTATCATTGATATGCTTAAAAAATGCTTTTTCTGCGGGTCTTCAAATGTGGCCCACAATGGTCTGCGAGGCCGCATCCAAAAGTATAAATGTAAGGGCTGCTGACGCCGTATTGACGGAGGTATTCGCCGCAACAAAGCTCAAGTCATAACCGAGTGTGCGTAAGCGTCCAAAACTACGCATTGCATACTTGAGCGTCAAACGCCATATGCCTTGGCTATGGACTTCCCACGACTACAGGGATAAGATTATTCCCAACACAAACAATGGCTTGAGGGTATCTTCTACGATATCAAATCAAGCGTTCGTGTTCACAGCGGAATAAGCAAGAAACGCCGAATGAAACTGATAGATAATATCTAACGCGTCATGACCAGGCATCGCCGCCGGAATATATGATCCACGTCGGCTACAGTCTGGCACTGCGGATATCAACTCAGAAAGGCTTTCTTCGCGTCCGCTGTTACCTTCTGTCACCCGAAATGTCCAAGTGACCATACAAAACCGCCGACCCGTTATCCGCGAAAATAGGCTGCGCGATATTCTCTGTAATTTGTCATTATATTATTTTTTCTCTATGTTTATTCTGTAATAACCATAAATAAGAATGATAAGTTCATAGCTGGATTAAACGCAAAAAAGAATTTGATTTTTTACATGCGCACCAGTTTGGCACATACGATACTTATCTTTGCAGAATTAAACTAAAACAAAATGACATCCTTTGCTCATATTAAAAAAGAAGATGGAAAGTTTGTCCTCCAATCCATCGAAGAACATTGTCAAAATACGGCCATCATGGCAAAAGAAATGGGCGAATGTTTCGGTGCAGGCGAATGGGCAAAGTTGTGCGGATTATGGCATGACATCGGGAAATACTCGCCTAAGTTCCAACAGCATATCATTGCTTCATCGGGATATGATACTACCATACGTGACCCTGGAAAGGTAGACCATGCCACGGCAGGCACCTTACTTGCAAAAGAAGAATTGAAGGGCTTATGTCTTCCTCTAGCCTATTGCATTTGCGGACATCACAGTGGGTTAATGGATTATATCGGTGACGGACGTAGCAATCTTCATTTTCACCTTTCATCACAATGCCAGCATTACCTTGACGACATCAGACAATTTATACCCCAAGACAAAAATCCGCCTACTTTGCCGATGCCCTATTTTGACAATAACAGCAGTAAGCCCAAGGCATGGCATCTATGGATTCGTATGCTTTTCTCATGCCTTGTTGACGCAGACTGGTTGGACACAGAAAGGTTCATGAAGCCAGATGACTTTTCCGCAAGAGGACATTATAGAACACTGGAGCAAATGAAGCCCGTACTTGATGACTATCTCGGCAAATTGGGCAAGAATGCACCAAAAACAGAGGTCAATGCCATTCGAGCCGAAGTTCAAGACACTTGCAGGAAGGATGGTTCTTTGCCCCAAGGCATATATAGTCTTACCGTACCGACTGGTGGCGGCAAGACGCTGTCGTCACTCATCTGGGCGATGGAACACGCTATGAAGCACGACTTAAAGCGGATAATCATTGCAATTCCTTACACCAGTATCGTCACGCAAACGGCAGACAAACTGCGTGAGATATTCGGTGAAGACAATGTGGTAGAGCATCACAGCTATGCAGACTTCGATAAGATGCCCGATGACAAAAGGCGGAAGATAAAACTTGCCACGGAGAATTGGGATGCGCCTATAATAGTGACAACTAACGTGCAGCTCTTTGAGTCGTTATACTCTAACAAGACTTCACGTTGCCGTAAACTACATAACATAGCCAAGTCAGTTCTCATTTTGGACGAGGTTCAGACACTTCCAGCAGAGAACCTACAGCCGATAATAGACATATTAGGCAGTCTATACAAATACATGGAAACCAGCATTTTGTTCACCACGGCAACGCAACCGGCCTTTTCAGGAACAATAGGAAGCGGACTGGCGAAATTCGAAGGACTTAAAAGCACGGAGATAATCCACGATGTCGATGGGTTGTTCAAAGCTATGCGAAGAGTAAAGATAGACTTCAAGAAAGAGGCATATTCTTACAATGCCCTTGCCAATGAGATTTCAAAGTCAGAGCAAGTGCTTTGCGTGGTCAACACCCGTGGTGAGGCACAGCAACTCTACAATGCCCTACCCGACAAGAGCGACACTTTCCACCTGTCAAGGATGATGTGCCAGCAGCATATCAGCGAAGAACTTGCCATAATCAAAAATCGGTTACGGAATGACGAACCTGTAAAAGTAATCAGCACTCAACTCATAGAGGCTGGAGTTGATATTGACTTTCCCGTAGTATGGCGAGAAATGGCAGGGCTTGACTCTATTGCCCAGTCAGCAGGACGCTGTAACAGAGAAGGGAGAATGAAGGAGGGGCTGGTGCATGTATTTCAAATTGAAGGTTCCAGGCTTCGTGGAATAATGGCAAAGGCTGCAAGCACAGCAGAAGACCTGATTGATGCCGGAGAAGACGATTTTCTTAGTTCAGAAACAGCCAAAGACTACTTCCGATTGTTTTATGCCAAGTTGAACGATACCGACAAGTCCGGAATTACTGACTTCCTTTATAAGCAGTGTCCAGACTTTGAGTCAGCCGCCAATGCTTTTCAGATGATAGACGACAATTCGTTGACAGTATATGTACCTTATTCAGAAGAAGGCGAAGCACTGACAGAACAGCTCCGCAACGGAGAATATTCCGCAAATCTTATGCGCAAGCTACAGCGATACAGTGTGACTGTGCCTATCGGCAGACACGACGACATTGAACGCATGGGAGCGTTAAAACTTAGCGACTACATATACGTGCTGCCTGATTGCAGCAACTACGATGACAATACAGGTCTCGTCTTTGAAAATAAGTGGTTGGATGACGATCTTATACTGTAAACTTATAAACTCAAATATATGGAATATCATGATAAAGAATACTGCCTTGAAGTATGGGGCGACTTCGCATGCTTCACACGTCCTGAGCTGAAAGTGGAGCGTGTGAGCTACGATGTCATAACGCCATCAGCAGCAAGGGCAA
>CAZZNO010000246.1:0-3097 GCA_964655685.1 uncultured Prevotella sp. | reverse complement strand
AAGTTAGGAGTTAGAAGTTAGGAGTTAGGAGTTAGAAGTTAGAAGTTAGAAGTTAGGAATTATGAATTATGAATTAAGCATTATGAATTGCTTATGGACGACCAAGAGCTGAAAAACAAGGAGCGCGAGCAAGCCGACAACAAGATGATAACAGATGCCTTCAACCATCTGCTTGACACCTACCTTCACTCAAGCCACCGCAAGAAGGTGGACATCATCACGAAGGCTTTCAACTTCGCCCGCCAAGCCCACAAGGGCGTGAGGCGGCTTTCGGGCGAGCCATACATCATGCACCCCATAGCCGTGGCACAGATAGCGTGCGAGGAAATGGGACTTGGCTCCACGAGCATCTGCTCGGCACTGCTCCACGACGTGGTAGAGGACACCGACTATACCGTAGAAGACATACAGAATATCTTTGGGCCGAAGATAGCGCAAATAGTTGACGGGCTGACAAAGATAAGCGGAGGGATATTCGGCGACCATGCGTCGGCACAGGCTGAGAATTTCAAGAAGCTGTTGCTCACCATGAGCAACGACATACGCGTCATCCTCATAAAGATTTGTGACCGCCTGCACAACATGCGCACGCTTGCCTCGCAGCCTGCCAACAAGCAATACAAGATAGCCGGCGAAACGCTGTACATCTACGCCCCAATAGCCAATCGCCTTGGGCTCAACAAGATAAAGACCGAGCTTGAAGACCTCAGCTTCAAGTTCGAGCATCCCGAAGAATACGACCGCATAGTGAGAAAGCTCGCCATGACCGAGGCAGAGCGCAACAAGCTTTTCGACGACTTCACCGCCCCCATACGCGAGTCGCTCGACAAGATGGGCTTCACCTATCATATAAAGGCACGCGTGAAAAGCCCGTACTCCATCTGGTGCAAGATGCAAAACAAGCACATTACCTTCGAGGAGATCTACGACATACTTGCCGTGCGCATCGTCTTCACGCCTAAAGACCGGAAAGACGAGATTAACGAGTGCTTCCAGATATACGTAGCGCTAAACCAGATATACAAAAGCCATCCCGACCGCCTGCGCGACTGGGTGAACCATCCGAAGGCAAACGGCTACCAAGCCCTCCACGCCACCATGATGTCCCGACAGGGCAAGTGGATAGAAGTACAGATACGCTCCGACCGCATGGACGACATAGCCGAGCAGGGCTTCGCCGCCCACTGGAAATACAAGGAGCACGACAACTCCGACGAGGACACCGAGCTGAACAAGTGGCTCGGCACCATAAAGGAGATACTCGACGACCCGCAGCCCGACGCTATGGACTTCCTCGACTCCATAAAGCTTAACCTTTTCGCCACAGAGATATTCGTATTCACCCCCAAAGGAGAAGTGAAAACCCTGCCTACGGGCAGCACCGTGCTCGACTTCGCCTTCCAGATACACACCTTCCTCGGCAGCCACTGCATAGGCGCGAAGGTAAACCACAAGCTCGTGCCGCTCAGCCACAAGCTCCAAAGCGGCGACCAGGTGGAAGTGCTCAGCTCCAATTCGCAGCACGTGCAACCATCATGGATAAACTTCGTGTCTACTGCGAAGGCACGCTCAAAGATACAGGCAATACTACGCCGCGACAGCCGTGAGCTGCAAAGCCAAGGCGAGCAAGCTCTCGAAGCATGGCTGAAAGACAAAGGACTCGAGCTTACGCCCGAACTCATGAGCCGCCTATGCCGGTTCCACGACATGGAAAAACAAGACGACCTGCTGGAGGCACTGGGAAAGAAAACCGTCATACTGAGCGATAAAGACTACGAGGAACTGCAAAGCAAAGGCAAGAGCTCCACGTCAGGTTGGCGCAAGTACCTGCCATTCTTGCATCGTGGCAACAAGAAGAAAACCGACGGAAAGGCAGGCGAGGAAGCCCCCAAGCTCATAGCCACGGGCGAAGGTTTCGACAAGAAGAAACCATGCATAATTTCAGAGCGCACAATAGGCATGTACATCTTTCCCAACTGCTGCCACCCCATACCCGGCGACGACATCCTTGGCTTCATCGACGGCAAAAAGCACATAGAGATACATAAGCGCTCCTGCCCCACAGCCTCTAAACTAAAGGCAAGCTTCGGCCCCCGCATACTCGATGCGCGATGGGACATGCACCGCATTCTCTATTTCGACGCCACTATCGAGGTGCACGGCATAGACCGCAAGGGCATGCTGCACGACGTGGCAGAAGTCATATCCCACAAGATGAACGTAAACATACACAAAGTGTCCTTCACCGCCGACGAAGGCATTTTCCAAGGACAGATAGAAATAAAAGTGCACGATCGCGACGAAGTAAAGACCATCATGGGCAGGCTGAAGAAAATAGACGACATGCAAGACGTGAGGCAGATACTGTGAAAACGGCAAGCTATGAAGGAGAGAAAAAGGCTTGCAGCCTCTGCCCGTCTTCAAATGCCGTCCAGCATTCTTTTTATCTCCGCCAACTGATTCTTTACACCGACAAGAGTCTCTATCACTTCCGAGCTTTTGTCCACACTGTCCCTGTTTTGCTTCAGGTAGTTGCGCGCAGCAGCAATCTTGAACCCCCTCACCTTTATGAGGTTGTACACCTTCCTCACCTCCTCAATGTCCTTGTCGGTATACTGGCGCACCTTTGTCGCTCCCGCCGTCCGCGGTTTCACCGATGGGAACACCGTTTCCCAATAGCGCAACGTGCTTTCGTTCACGCCAACCATTTGCGCCACCTCCTTTATAGAATAATAGAGCTTCGCTCCCTTGCCTTCGTTTGCCATGTTTTTTTTATTTTATGAATATCCGCAAAGACCCAAATGAGCCTGGAAGGCTCGCCGCTTGCTTAAGAGGGTGTATCAAAATAGCTTTATAGAGCCTGGAAGGCTCGCCGCTTGCTTAAGAGGGTGTATCAAAATAGCTTTATAGAGCCTGGAAGGCTCGCCGCTTGCTTAAGAGGGTGTATCAAAATAGCTTTATAGAGCCTGGAAGGCTCGCCGCTTGCTTAACCCCGTCTCATCCTGCGAAGCAGGTGAGGCGGGGTATTGCGTAGGGTGCGCTCCCGACCCTGTGAGGGGTCGCCGCTGGAAATCAGGCATTTACCAGCGGCAGCCCT
>CAZZNO010000245.1:0-3166 GCA_964655685.1 uncultured Prevotella sp. | reverse complement strand
TTGCACAAAATTAAACTGTATGGCTGAATAATATATGAACATAACTAGTGAAGACGAGGCTTTGTTGGAATTGTTCGAAAATGGCAAGACTTTTGACAAGAAGTACAAAAAACTTCCTATAGCCGTAATCAAAGGTTATGTTAAGGCTGTCAACAAAATGAGAGCTGCAACAAGAATTGAAGACATTATGCGTGATAAGGGGTTGAGTTATGAGAGGCTACATGGTGACCGAAAAGACCAAGAATCCGTAAGATGTAATAGAAGCTGGCGATTGATTTTTCAAAGCTCTTCTGCCGATGGCAGTATTATCATTACCGAAATAGAATTAATTGAAATATCACATCATTATGACTAAGTTTAGTTTCAATCATGCTGTCCCATTTGAGGCAACTCATGTAGGCGAAGTGATTAAGGACGAATTGTCTGCACGTAATATGAAGCAGAGTGAATTGTCCAAACTCACAGGCATACAGAAATCCATTCTGAATGATGTCATAAAAGGCAAACGTTCTCTGACACCTGAAATGGCATTGTTGTTGGAAAACGCTCTCGGCATTTCTGCAAAATATCTCATGAACATCCAGACGCAATACGAATTGGATTGCGCCAAACGGAGTGAAAGAGTTGTATTGCAGAGTAAAATGCTGGGAATTTGGAATGTTATCAAAGACCAAGTGTCAATTCCCTTTTTTAGAAAAGTCGGTATCGTTAGAGGAAATATAATCGAGGATGTAAAACGTATCTTTGAAGTCTTTGACGTAGATAATTTAGATGATTTCTTTGGCTTGAAGGCTGAAGAAATGGAACTTTCTTATTTTCGTAAGTCAGAAAAGGTGAGAACTAATCCTGCGGATATTTTGTCTTGGAAATATTATTGCTATTACCTCTCCAAAGCTGACAATTCTGCTTTATGTACATTTGACAAAAGTGCAGATACAGAGATGCTGACAAGAGAGTTGAACAATGCCTTTAAAGAGAACAAGGACACTGTAAGCAAGACCAAAGATGTTCTTAATAGATATGGTATTCGGCTTCTTGTTGTTAATAAAGTTGGGCAAGTTCCTGTTGATGGTATGTCCTTTTGGATAGGAGACTCGCCAACGATTGTCATCACAGAAAGAATAGCTTCCATAGACAATTTCGCTTTTACCATATTACATGAAGTAGGTCATGTTTTTAAGCACCTTACCCAAAATGGCAAGGCAATGATTAATCTCATGGATGATAAGAAGGACATAGAGGAGTCTGAAGCTGACGAGTTTGCCTTGAATGCGATTATTCCAAATGCCGACTGGAAAAAGTTCATGGCAAAGACTCGTAATGTTGTACCTTATAAAATCGCTCCATACATCCAGGCAGAAGCAGATAAGCACAATGTCAATCCACAACTTCTGCTCGGCCGCTATAAACACGATATTGGCATATACAAGATAAAAAATTTCTTTGAAACAAAAATTTTGTAGTTCAAAATTTCTCGATTAATTTGCCTTCCTCGCTCAAAATACAAAGATAAACACTATCTTTGTGGACATCAAGGCCGCATACTGCTTTCATAAGCCTAAATTTTAGAGGGTTATACATTAGACCTCAAAGATAATAAATAATTGTGACTTAGAGCACGTATGGTAGGACATGAGCGTATGTCGGCCTTGATTTCCCTCTGTTATTGTCGTTTCGGGAGGAAATCTATTAGGTTTTTATCCCGACTGGCAGGCACTCCTGCACATAACAATTTTGACTTGCTGATAGGGTGTACCGCTGTGGTCAATGGCTTGACGATGGTCACCGACAACACCAAGGATTTTAAGCGTATCAGCAATATAAAGCTGGAAGATTGGCTCGAAAGACAATCATTGTAGCCATCCTAAAACTACCAAAAAAGAAACAAAAACAAATATTATTAGTCGCCGCTGGACATCAAGCATCTACCTGCGGCAACCCTACACGGGCTGCCGCATGCATAAGATGGGTGTGTCAAAAATGAGCCCAGCGGGCTCGCCGCACTCGTAACCCCCACTCATCCTCGAAGCGAAGCGAGAGGTGAGTGGGGGTAGGCAATGAGTGCAGGGAAACACAGCCCGTGAAGGGCTGCCGCTGGTAGATGCATGATGTCCAGCGGCGACCCCTCATAGGGTCGGGCGCACACCATACGCAATACCCCGCCTCACCTGCTTCGCAGGATGAGACAGGGTTACGAGTGCTGTGAGCCTTCCAGGCTCATGCGGCCTCAGTGCCATGCGCATATCCCCCTGCCAATGAGCCCAGCGGGCTCGCCGCACTCGTAACCCCTGGTCATCCGTGCGTCAGCACGGTGACCAGGGGTGAAGCGCTTGGTGAGTATGCAGCCCGTGAAGGGCTGCCGCTGGTAGATGCATGATGTCCAGCGGCGACCCCTCATAGGGTCGGGCGCACACCATACGCAATACCCCGCCTCACCTGCTTCGCAGGATGAGACGTGTTACGAGTGCAAGCGTGAGCCACGATCATGAAATGATAGTAGTGTCTTAAGGATGCGCGGACTTAATCTTCCCAATCCTTCTTAAAATACCCATCATTTATTTCTATGCCGGCATCTTGCATGATACTGCGCATCTCATCGGCAAATGGCACATGCTTGTGGTGTTCTTTCTGGTTTTTGATATATTCTATTACCAAATCCCTCTCCTTGTCACAATATGTTATGCTACAGTACCCATCGGCCCACCCATTGAACATCGGGAAACTTTTCGCATTATCTTTCATGTAGTTGCCAAGTGTCTGCTTAATTCCTTTTACGAAGCTGGCGACAGACATGACAGGTGGAAGCGAGACCAGCATGTGTATGTGGTCTGGCATAGAATTGATACGCCACAATTTAACCCCATAGTTCTTGCATGTTGCAAAAGCGTACATATAAAGTTCCCTCTCGTGTCTTTCCTCTATGGTTCTTTCTGAACGGTGTGTACGGAAAATGATGTGATAATAACTTTTGGTATAAGCCATAGCGTTTGTAGTTTATTAAAAAAACGTTTTAAGATAAATCTTATTGCCTCTATTTCAGATAAAATTCATTTGAAAGTCAATTTATACAAAGCGGCAGCCCTTCGCGGGCTGTGTCCCTACGTCCATAGTCACCCCCACTCACCTCTCGCTTCGCTTCGAGGATGAGTGAGGGTTACGAGTGCGG
>CAZZNO010000244.1:0-3222 GCA_964655685.1 uncultured Prevotella sp. | reverse complement strand
TCTATCTTTCTAGTCACATCATCTTCTTTCTCACATAGATGTACTTCGGGTAATGACCGAGGACGCAGAGCGTGACGGGGCAGAGCCAAAGTTCTTTCTCACGGATGGCATGGGGGATTGGTGTCCCAACCTTGCAGACCTTGTACGGTGTAGAACGCGCCGCCTGTCAAAGAACTTTTGATGCACGTAAGCTGAATGTAGCCCTCATGCACTTCTTTCTTTTTTGCAGGGATGACGAAAACCGTGACGAGGTGCTTGTGTTCCGTGTCGAGCAGCGAGAGCATGTCGTCGGCTCCTGCCACCATCTCCAAGTGACTGCGGTCAAGAGGCCATCCAGGGAAGACGACATACCACTTGCCGTCAGGGTCTTGTTCGAAGGAAAGCGTGTAGCTTGACTTCTTGCCGAATGTACTCTTGGCGAGAATCTTTGCCCAACCGAGCAGCTGTGTTGCAGAATAGTTCTTAATGTCTACCATAGTTAGTTGATTTAATAGTTAGAAAAATCGACTGCAAAGTTATAGCTTTAATTTGATAAAACAAAACGTACTGAATTACAGACTGTTGCAGGCTTGGCATGGTGTTTGCAATGCGACTGCTTAACACGAAAACAACTTGTTTCTTTTGTGGCGACGACGCCCTCGGCGTCGAAATTCCTCATACACGACGTCGCCTTCGGCATCGGAAGCATTTGATAATCGACGCCGAGGGCGGCGTCGCCACAAATCATTTCAAACAGACATTTCATCACCACAGAATGGCATTTAATCCATCGGTTCTATATTCTCTTGGGAGAAAAGAAAATATACGCTAATTTTGCAAGCGAAAATAAAAAACTCTGATATGAAGGAAATTCTAAAGTGGGCGGGCCGATGGCTGCTACTCATTGCCATCATGGGTGCCATTATCTATGGAGCTCTTATACTAATAAAATACTTCTTCCCTGACGACAACATGAAGTATGTCTTTATCACCTTTATGATTGTCACGCCTGTGGGATTAGGCATTGCCCATGAAGCAACAGATGATGACATCTACTTACATTTACTTTATGCTGGAGGCATAGCGGTTGTCGCAATGGTTGTATCTGCAGCCGTCATTGGGTTCTATAGCGATTTCCATGATGCGTATGATGAAAAGCCCGAAAGCGTGAACTATCACACTGCCGAGGATTTGCGCCGTGCCACGCTTGTGGATTTTCCCGAGGTGGTAGCAGTCGACTCATTATACCACTATGAGTTTATGTGGCATTACACCGAGGTGCGCTTTGTACCTCGTGACTGTCTTGGTGCGGACTTCTATAAGAAACTCGACGAGGCTTGTCAGCGCGATTCCGACTGTTGGAGCAAGTCCGACGGCAATGATGGAAATACACCAGGCTATTATTATCGTTTCCTGCCCGACCGGCGACCTATCGACCGGACAAGAGGAACAAAATGGCGATTGGTGGAAAACGGCGATAAAAAACCTTGTAAAGATTGGGACGGAGACTATATAAGCGTCTTCGTGCCACTCAAAGGCGATACAATTGTTGTGCAAGATGGTTGGAGGAACTAAAAGCAGAGGAAATGAAAAAAGTAATAGTAAAGCAAACGCAATCACATTTCAGAGTTGCAACGAAGTGGACAACGAAAGTCTTGGCTTTTTGCCTTGCCGCTTGTATGATTGTGGCGGGCATGGGATTGTTCTTGAATCTTCTTGATGCTTTTGTTGACACATTTGTCCATGTTCCAGGATGGCTATCTTATATATTAGGTATTGGCACACTGGCCTTGCTTGTTGGAGGTGCTTTTGTCATTGTAATGGCAGTCTCAGATTTTGCTTCTATACTCTATAATGGGAAATCTCGCCACAATGGTCAGGACGAGAACATTCCGCAAGGCAGACCATTGACTTGGTGCTACGCCATCGTGCTGCTCTTAGCCATCATTGCTTTATTGGTATCGGCGTTTGCCACCGACTCCGTCGTCGTTGAGGCCATCGGCAATGCCATCCTGTCGCTGACACAGGTCGACGGACATGAGCCAGCCAATGTGGCGATTGCCGTCTACGGTCTTGCAGCTGTTTGTATAGCAAGTTGCTTTTCGCTTTTCATTCCTTTGATAAAAGACATGCGCAGTCATGGGGTCAGCGAGATGGTTCTCTCTGGCGTGATTAGCACAGTCCTTTACACGGCAGGGGTCATCAATTTCAACTTCTACTTCCTGTACAGGCTCATTGGCGGGGAGGCAGCCTGGCAATGGCATATTTTTTTAGATTATCTAAATGTCCTTGGTAATAAGACCACAGCCTACGGGCTCATGCACTCGTGGGTGCTGCCCATCTTCTTGTTCATGACGCTCAATGTGATACTCTACCGTCGCATCAGTTTTGGTCTACAGAACTATTACGAAAAGCTGGCTGAGGAAGAACGCATCAAGGCGGAAAAGAAAGCTGCCGAGGAAGCTGAGAAAGCGCGTTTAGAAGCAGAAAGGAAAAGACGGGAAGCCGAGAGGGTGCGACGGGAAGCCGAGCTTGACGAGAGCCGGAAGGAGATGAAGCTGTTGTCGGGAGACGATTTGTGGTTCTTCAGGCTTACCATGGCAGCCGTCTCTTTATCACAAATCGCTCAACCGACAGGCGACCTTGCCGCGAAGATGAACTCACCCTTTCACCATTTCCATCCCGACAAGGTGGCGAAGATGACCGATGAGGAAGCAGAGAGCATCGCCAATGGCGACAACGGCATAAAGTCGCCCGACCGCATCCGCGCCGTCATCAAAAATGCCCAAGCCTTTGTGAAGGTGCAGGAAGGATTCGGCTCCTCTGAAGCTTACCTGCGGCAGTTTGTGAATGATGACGCTACAGCCTCTGCACAACAGCTCTCTCATGACCTTCATGTCCGTGGCTTCAAGTATATCGGCACGTCGGCAGCAGCGCAACTACTACTGTTCATCCTGCATCCAGCATAATGGAAGGAAAAGAATAATCGTATTAGGACAATGTTTGTAAGTTATCAAATAACATCAATAGTGTAAACATGAAGAAGTTTTTAAATAGAATGCTTGCCGTTTTTAGGGTGCTTGTCGTGTTGTTGGTCTGTGGAGCCGCATGGTTCCTCTACATGACAAATGTGAGTAACCCCTGGCATGCGAAGACCATCGGCGATATTCCAGCGCCGAAAGGTTACAAGCGAGTAGAAGCCACTTCCGGTAGTGAGACGACATTCTTCCGCAGCCTTACACT
>CAZZNO010000243.1:0-3241 GCA_964655685.1 uncultured Prevotella sp. | reverse complement strand
CCTGAGAATCGCGTATTTGCAACCGACCTACTGCCTCGTTGCAAATACGCGATTCTCAGAAGACTTTTTGTAAAAACTTTTTAGTACTGCCTTGCCACTTTGCGGAACTCGTCGGGCCAGAGGTGGTGGGCATAAGTCCAGCCGTAGCGGTCGTAGATATGGCGGAGTGATGTCACGCGCTTCTTGAAGTCGTTGAAGTTGCGCTTATCCTGCTGCATCCATTGCACTTCGCTAAGAGCTGCGAGGCGAGGCAACATCATGTATTCGAGGACGTTGTTGTATTTGATGTATTCAGTCCATACGTTTGCCTGTACGCCCTTGATGTGGGCTGCCACTTGCGGCGTTGCGCCGGCAGGCACAGGATCCCAGTCATAAACCTGCTGTACGGTCAGGTCGGCATAGCAGAAGGTGGGCTCGAGATAGTGATCCTTTGACTGGTTGAAGTCGAAATAGCAGTGTGATGTCGGCGACATAATGATGTCGTGTCCGAGCTTTGCGCCTGCGGCTCCGGGTTCGGCTCCGCGCCATGACATGATGGTGGCGGTGGTGTCTACGTCGCATCCCAGCAGCTCGTCCCAACCGATTATCTTGCGGCCTTTGGTCTCAAGGTATGCCTGCACGCGGCGGTCGAGGTAGCCTTGCAGCATGGCTTCCTTGCTCTGCCCGTTCTTTGCCACAAGCCCCTGCTTCTTTATCATCTCCTGGCACTTCGGGCATTTCTCCCATCTGTCGCGCGGGCTCTCGTCGCCGCCTATGTGGATGTACTCAGATGTCGGGAACAGGTCGCACACCTTGTCGAGCACAGCCTTAAGGAAGTCGTAAACCTTTTGGTTGCCAGCGCACAGAATGTCGTGGTAGACACCCCAGTATTGACCAGTCTCGTATGGGCCTCCTGTGCATCCGAGCTCAGGATATGATGCCAAGGCAGCCATCATGTGTCCGGGCATGTCTATCTCAGGAACTATGGTTATGTACCTGTCGGCAGCATATTTCACGATGTCGCGTATCTCAGCGTCGGTGTAGAAATAAGGGCCGTAAGGAGTCTGGTCGGTGAGCTCGGAGTTGCGGGCTATGACCGTAGCGGCGCGCTTAGAGCCAACCGTTGTCAGCTTTGGATAGCCGGGCACCTCGAAGCGCCAGCCCTGGTCGTCGGTGATGTGCCAGTGGAAGCGGTTGATGTTGTGCAGGGCAAGCATGTCGAGCACAGCTTTCACCTCGTTGGCGGTGAAGAAGTGGCGCGAGCAGTCGAGCATCATGCCGCGGTAGCCGAAGCGTGGTGCATCGTTGATGACGGCAGCCTCAAAAGAGATGGTGTCCGTAGGGATGTTGCTCTTGCAAGCCTTTCCCCTCACTTTCGACATCTTGCATGCGTGTTGCGTCACGGGCAGCGACTTGCGCAGTGTCTGTACGCCATAGAACACACCGGCGGGCGTGGTGCCTGTGATGGTGATGCCCTTGTTGGTGATGCTTATGCGATAGCCCTCAGGAGAGATGTTGCGTGCCTTGCTGTCGAGCACAAGCGATACGCAGTTCTTGCTTGATGCCTTTCCAGCATACACGACGTTTGGCTTTATGCCCGTGAGGTCATTGATATAGTCGCTCAGGAACATGGCATTGCGCTGCATGTCGTCATTGCCTGTTTTTGTAAAGATAACAGTGCTTTTAGTGAACAGGAAAGGCTTGCCTTTTACGGCTGTAATGCTTTGCGGCGCAGGCAGCACGCTGTTGTAGTCGGCATTGACTGCGGCTTGGGTTGCTGTGGCGCCCAACAGCATCAGAATTGAAAAAATAGTTTTTCGCATGGTTTGTTTATGATTTATGATTTAGTGAAATTCTTGTTTCTTGTGGTTGCTTATTCTTCAAGCGCGTTTTTCCTTGCTATCATGCAGGCGCCTACCACGCCTGCGCGGTCTTGCAGTTTAGACAGCACAATCTTTGTGTCTTTATAGATGAGGCTGAGCGAATATTTTATCACTGCCGAGCGCACCGACTGCAACAGATAGTCGCCCGTGCACGACAGTGAGCCGCCAAGCACTATGAGGTCGGGGTTGAAGATGTTTATAAGGCTTGCTATGCGCTGTCCGAGCTTCTGCCCTATGCCTTCCACCACGTCTATGCACAGCCAGTCTTCGTTGTTGGTAGCTTCTATGAGGTCTTGCAGCGAATAGTTGCCGTCCTTGTCGGTGTTCAGGGTAGAGGCTTCGCCTGCTGCGAGGCGTTCTTTTACGATGCGGTGGAACGCGCTGCCCGATACTTCTGTTTCCAGGCAACCCTTCTTGCCGCAATGGCATATCAGCTCGTTGTCGAAGGCGTGTATGTGCCCCAGTTCGCCGGCGAAGCCCGACTTGCCTTTGTACAGCTGTCCGTTGAGTATGAGTCCCATGCCCAACCCCCAGCTGACGTTGAAGAACAGCACGTCCTGCTCACCCTTCACGTTGCCGGCAACATATTCGCCGAATGCCATAGCGCGGCTGTCGTTCTCTATCGTTGTCTCAATGCCCGTCTTCTCGGTGAGCATGGTTGCGAGAGGGGTCTCGGTGAAGTTGTATATGCTGTAGCTGTAGCCTGTCTCGGGATTCACGCGCCCCGGTATGTTGACATTCATTGTGAGAATCTTCTCCTTTGGCACGTCGATGTTGTTTATGAACTCTGCTATGAGTCCGCACAGGGCATCGAGGTTCTCCATGTCGTTGCTCTGCGTGAAGGGTTTGTTCAGCTCAAGGTCAACAAGATGTCCGCTGAAGTCTATGAGGCCAATGTTGACAGTATTGTAGTCGAAGTCAACACCAAGGAAGTATCCCGACTCCGGATTGATGCCATAAAGCTGTGGGCGCCTGCCTTCGTCGGTTTCGAGCTTGCCGTATTCGTTCACATAGCCGTCGGCGCACAGCTCTCCTATGAGCTTTGAGGCTGTTGGCATGCTGACGCCTATGGCACGCGCTACGTCGTTGGTAGTGGCGTTACCGTTTTTTATGAAATACGATATTATTGTGCGTTTTGTAGAGTCGTTGCGGTTGCCCTTGCCTTCCCCATTGAATAAGTTGGCCATTACTATTTATTTTGCGTGTTTATAAATTTATGTTTTTATGGCCGAAAGTTACAAAAAAATATTCAGAAAGAGGCTTTGTTTTCTGCTTTTGTTTTATTGATGGCAGGCTTTTAAGTTTCTATAACAAAAAAAGCGGGTGTATCAAAATGAGCCCAGCGGGCTCGCCGCACTTTTAACCCCTACTCATCCTCG
>CAZZNO010000242.1:0-3260 GCA_964655685.1 uncultured Prevotella sp. | reverse complement strand
TCTTTATAAAATGCGATTATTCCACGGTCACCGACTTTGCCAAATTCCTCGGCATGTCGACGTTGAGCCCTTTCAAGACAGCCATGTGATAGGCGAAAAGCTGCAACGGGATGACGCTGAGCAGAGGCGCGAGGGCGGGATATGTTTTAGGAATCTCTATCACTTCGTCGGCATTGCGCGCCACCTCCACGTCGCCTTTGGTCACCACGGCAATGATGTGTCCGTGGCGAGCCTTCACTTCCTGCATATTGGAGATAATCTTTCCGCTGCCGTCGTCGTTATGGTTAGGCGTGTGTTTCAAGTGTGTGGCAACAAACATGCACGGCATGTTTTCGTCTATCAAGGCTATGGGGCCATGCTTCATTTCGGCGGCGGGATAGCCCTCGGCGTGTATATAGCTTATCTCCTTTAGCTTCAGGGCACCTTCCAAGGCGACGGGATAGTTCCAACCGCGCCCAAGATATAGGAAGTTTTTGGCTGAGGCGTAATGAGTTGCGAGCGTCTTTATCTTCTCGTTCTGAGACAGTATTTGGTCAATCTTTTCGGGTATGTTCTCCATCTCGCGCGTCATGTCGGTGTATTCGTCCATGCTCATGGTGCCGAGCTCTCTGCCGAGGGCGAGGGTGAACATCACGAGACATGCCACCTGACCCGTGAACGCTTTCGTGGAAGCCACGCCAATCTCAGGCCCTACGTGTATATAGATGCCGGTATCGGTTTGGCGGGCAATGCTTGAGCCCACGGCATTCACTATGCCGAAGATATAAGCACCTTTTGCCTTGGCAAGCTGTATGGCTGCCAAGGTGTCGGCGGTCTCGCCGCTCTGCGATATTGCTATCACTACGTCGTCGGGGGAGATTACGGGGTCGCGGTAGCGGAACTCAGAGGCATAGTCCACCTCTACGGGTATGCGGCAGTATTTTTCTATCAGCTCTTTGCCGATGAGTCCGGCATGCCACGACGTGCCACATGCTACGATGATGTAGCGCTTGGCGCGCAGCAGGCGTGTGCGATGGTTGTTCATGCAGCTTAGGTTCACGATGTTGTTCCAGGGCAGCAATCTGCCCGACATGCAGTTGCGCAGGCAGTCGGGCTGGTCGAAAATCTCCTTCAGCATGAAGTGGGGGAAGCCTCCTTTCGACAGCATGTCTATGTCGAGGTCTACTTGTTTCACCTCTACCGGTGCGGGACTTTGGTCAAGATTGTACACATGCAGCTCCTTGCCGGGCTCGGCAACTGCCACCTGGTTGTCGTCAAGATAAACTACATCCTTCGTATATTCCACTATTGGCGTGGCATCAGAGGCAATGAAGAACTCGCTGTTGTCCTTGCCCACGCCCACCACGAGCGGCGAGCCTTTGCGTGCCGCCACTATGCGAGAGGGCTCCTTGCGGTCGATTACGGCAATGGCGTATGCGCCAATGCATTTGCGCAATGCCTTGGCTACGGCTATGGGCAGCGTGACGTGGTGGCGGTCGATGACATACTGTATGAGCTGGACCAGCACTTCGGTGTCGGTGTCGCTGTGGAAATGGTAGCCGCGAGCCTTGAGCTGGTCGCGCAGGACGGCATAGTTCTCGATGATGCCGTTGTGGACTATGGCAAGGTCGCCCGACTCGGATACGTGCGGATGGGCGTTCTTCACCGACGGTTCGCCGTGGGTTGCCCAGCGCGTGTGGGCTATGCCTATGGTGCCTGAGCAGTCCTTGTCTTTGGCAGTGGTCTCAAGGTCTGCCACTTTGCCGCGCGCCTTGTAGACATTCATGTTGCCCGTGCCGTTCACGAGTGCCACTCCGGCAGAGTCGTAACCACGGTATTCCAAGCGGTGAAGCCCCTTAATCAAAATTGGGTAGGCATCGCGGTTGCCTACATATCCTACTATTCCACACATAATGTTATCCTGTATATAAACTTTGGCAATGTCCTTAACGGGTAGCAATGCCCTGTTCGGTTTGTTGAAAGTCTGCCGATAATCGGTTTGTTTTTATGGTTTCGTCTTTCCTATGAGCGGTATAGGCTAAACTATTCTCTGAGCCTCTCTCTGAGCTTGTTGCTCCTTCTCATGTAAGCCATGAGAAGCAGGACGCTGAAGACGGCAACCAACAGCGACACAAGGTAGCTGACCCCTGCGAACGAATCGTAGAGTCCGTGCAGCGTGGCGGGTATGGCAAGGGCAAGGAACCAGAGTGCATGGCGATAGCGCGGATAAAGCCCTGCCATGCCGATGAAGTAGCCAGCCATGCCGCACCAGATGGCGTGCAGGAAGGGCAGGGAGGTCAGTCGGGCTATGTTCAGCACGAAGGCAGTGGTGTAGTCAGCCTGTATGTTTATCGTGGTCTGGTATTGCACGCCCTCGAATACGCCGAAGGCTATACCTGCCATAAGTCCGTAGTAGACCATCGTTTGCGGCAGCATGGGCTCTTTAGAGTTTCTCTGCAAAATGAAAAGAGGTATCATCTTGGTAAATTCCTCGGTCACGCCAACTCCTAAGATGTAGCCTATGATGCTCAGCGGGAATATCATCTTGGTAAAGATATAGAAGAAGTTGAGGCTGTGCAAGAAGCCGAATATGAGGAAGACGCCTGCCTGCGTAAGGAAAAATGTCAAGACCGTAGTCTTGATGTTCACCTGCCGGGTGGAGAAAAGATAGTAGAAGAAAAGTCCCCAGATGACTGCGAAATAGAGCGAGACGAAGTAGAACACGAGGTAGCCGCCTATGGGCAGCAGCATGATTATGGACAGCCCGAGCCCAACTACACCCAGCGCCAGGAGCCTCTTGTCCTCGAAAAGATTATGGCGCTTGAGGTCTTCGCGGGGGAAGATAATGTCGCTGCCTACGTGCTTGAGCTGCTTTGACAACGAGCCGTTGCTTCCTACGCGCGGGCGGATGCCCTTGCTGAGCAGCATCATCGCGATGGTGCCTTCCTGTCCGGTCTCGGCATCACGCGCCTTGTCGTTCATCAACAGCCTTCCCTCGTTTACAAATCTTGCCACGGTTTGCTCGTCATACGGGCCGTACTCGTGGGTATTACGAATGATGATTAGCATAAAAAGAAAGATTTTGATTGCAAAGGTAGCATAATTTGCATTAAATCGCAAGCGAAATGATTATTTTGATACAAAAAACACGAATTTGCGAATAGGAAGTATATCCTAATCGCAAATTCGTGCTAATGGCGCGCCTGCGGCGCAACTGTAAAATGAAGTGGACCTGCGGGGAGTCGAACCCCGGTCCGAACAAGGAAGCCCTATGCTTTCTA
>CAZZNO010000241.1:1908-3263 GCA_964655685.1 uncultured Prevotella sp. | reverse complement strand
CTCCCAAATAACAGAAATCTTTAATTTTGAATGGTTTCAATGAAGAATTGATAAAGTAATTTTAAGGAAACATTTGTAATTTTGTGCTCGAAATAAGAAGTAATAAAAGCAATGAAAGCCGTAGTTATAGATAAATGTTGCAAGGCTGAGGACTTGCACGTAACCAACATTCCAGAGCCTGAGGTTCGTCCGGGATGGGTGTTGGTAAAAGTTCATGCAGCAGGATTGAATCATTCAGAGGTTATCCTTCGCCAATATGAGGCTGATGAGGACTATATCAACACGCCGGTCGTACCGGGTATAGAATGCGTTGGCGAAATTGCCGATCCATCGGATTCTGACTTTAAGAAAGGAGAGCGTGTCGTCGGACTGATGGGTGGAATGGGGCGCTCATTCAACGGCAGTTATGAGGAATATGTGCTGCTTCCAGTCAATCACGTCTTCAAGGTTGACCTTGATTTGGACTGGATTGACCTTGCTGCCATTCCCGAGAGCTATTTCACGGCTTACGGCTCAATGACCCAAAGCTTGTTGCTGAAGGAAGGCGACACGCTGCTTGTACGTGGTGCAACGAGCACTGTCGGTCAGGCTGCCATTCAACTTGCTAAGGCAATGGGAGCGACCGTTATCGGCACAAGCCGCAGGGAGACTTCTTTTGACAAGCTTTTCAATATAGGCGCCGACTACTGCATTGTTGACGACGGGGAGATAAACCGCCAGAAACTACAAAAGCAGCCTAACAAAATTCTTGAGTTGGTAGGGCTGAAGACTCTTCGCGACAGTATGCTCACCGTCAGCCATCCTGGCTTTGTCTGCATTACGGGCATTCTTGGAAATGTGTTCTCTTACAAGAACTTCTCGCCGATAGGATTCATTCCTAACGGGACTTTCCTGTCTGCTTTCCATAGCAACTTCCCTACACAGAAGATTATGGATGAGATATTCAGTATTATCAAGAATAACCATCTCAAGCCGCTGTATAGCAAGGTGTTCAAACTTGAGGACATTGTCGAAGCTCATAGACTGCTTGAAGAAGGTACGGCAGGAGGGAAGATTATCCTCAAGATTAGTGATTAGAGATTAGAGTTAATTCCGAGATTAGAGTTGATTCAAAGATTAGAGTTGATTCAAAGATTAGAGTTGATTCCGAGATTAGAGTTGATTCCGAGATTAGAGTTGATTCAAGATTAGAGTTGATTGTAATAAATATTATATCGTTTAACCCATAAAAATTTTACAACTATGCTTAAGAATTTATTTTCAGTAAAGATGCAGAAGAACGCAGGTTCTGCTTGTGGCAGTGCTTGTGGTTCAAGTGAGAAACCATCAGCTTGTGGCGCTTCTGAGAAGCCGTC
>CAZZNO010000241.1:0-1808 GCA_964655685.1 uncultured Prevotella sp. | reverse complement strand
AACAATGGAGTACTTTTCATTTCAATGGCACATTACCGAGGCTTGCGACCAACGTTGTAAGCACTGTTATATCTATGCACTTGGTTCGCACGCGAAGTTCAAGATGATGACTGTCAGCGACATGCGGAAAGTGCTCGACAACATTGAGACTTTCGGTCGAAAAGCCGACCGGAAGCCTTACCTCTATATCACCGGCGGCGACCCTATACTGCATCCGCAGTTCTGGACGCTCGTCGGTTTGCTTAAAGATCGTGATATTCCGTTCACCATCCTTGGCAATCCGTTCCACCTCAATGACGATGTCTGCAAGAGGTTGAAGGACAGCGGTTGCCACCAATACCAACTTTCCCTTGATGGACTTGAAGCCACCCATGACCGAATCCGCCGTCCGGGAAGTTTTAAGGAGACATTGGATGTCATTCCTGTACTGCAACGGAATGGAATACCCGTGGCAATAATGACAACCGTGAGCCGATGGAACTATAAGGAAGTTCCACCACTTATTGATGTTGTCGTTGCCCACAATGCCGATGTCTTCGCCTTTGCACGTTATTGTCCTGACCGCCAGAGCCGCGAGACGTGCTGTTCACCGGAGGAATATCATTGGATGATGGAGGAATGCTGGAAGAAGTTCCAGCAGTATAAAGATTCGGATACTTACTTTAGTTTGAAGGATCATCTTTGGACACTGTTCAAATATGAGCATGGACTCTTCGACCCGAAGTCTTATCCCGATGATGACATTGTCTATGATGGCTGTAATTGTGGCAATGGTCATTTCACAATTCTCAGCGATGGTGCTTGCTATGCCTGCCGCCGAATGGAGAGTAAGGTCGGCAATGCTCTGACCGATGACCTCTACGACTTGTTTACCGGCGAGGAGATGGACAAGTATCGTATCTATGAGAATTTTGAAAAGTGCAGCAAGTGCGAACTTTTGCGTTTCTGCCGTGGTTGTCCTGCCGTTGCCGCCGGTTATCACGGTTCAATGTACGCTCCCGACCCAGAATGCTGGAAGGCAGTTTGAGTTTTTTGAGTTTATAAGTTTTTGAGCCTTTAATATCAATTAAATAGTGGATAACTCAACAACTTACAAACTCGATAACTTATAAACTTACAAACTCAAATGATTACCAAAAGAGCTATACCTACAGAAGCTTGAATGGATTGGCATTCTGCATATTTTTTAGCAAGCGAAGACGGGTTTCGGAAAAAAGTCATTATATTTGCACCTGTATAAAAAAGCAGGGCAACATGATAAAGAATTTAGTATTTGACTTTGGCGGGGTATTCAGCAAGATTGAGCTGCAACGCTGCATAGACGCTTTCGAGGCGTTAGGCTTCAAGAGCGTCGGCGAGTATATGAACCTATATTATCAGAAGGGCTTCTTCGGCGATATGGAGTCGGGGAAGATTACTGACGAAAACTTCCGACGCGAAGTTTCTGAGCACGCAGGTCGGGAAGTAAGTTGGGAAGAATGCCAAAAGGCTTGGCTGTCCTTCATAGTAGAAGTGGCACAATCAAATCTCGAATATGTACAAAAGTTTAAGGCTGAGGGATATAATGTGGCTTTGCTCTCTAATACTAATCCATACGTGACCTCTTGGTTCCGTAGCGACAAGTTCGACGGCAAAGGACACGGCATAGACTACTACATCCCGCACGAGCACCAGTATCTGAGCTATGAGCAGAAATGCATGAAGCCCGGCAAAGAGATATTTGAGAAGATGCTGGCGGGAGAAGGCTTCGTTCCTGAAGAAACCCTGTTCGTAGACGACGGCGAAGTGAACATTGAGACAGCCGGCAA
>CAZZNO010000240.1:0-3263 GCA_964655685.1 uncultured Prevotella sp. | reverse complement strand
TTCGAGGATGAGTGGGGGTTATGAGTGCGGCGAGCCCGCTGGGCTCATTTTGATATACCCCCATATGAGTGCGGCGAGCCTTCCAGGCTCAGTTTAATGCATAATTCATTATGCTTAATTAATGCATAATGCTTAATGCATAATTGGGGTGGGGGCGGTAATTAATTCATAATTCATAATGCATAATGCATAATTATCGTCCACACCCCTCATTATGAATTATGAATTATGAATTATGCATTAAAAAAGGCATATGTCTTTGTATGGGCAGAGCTCGCATCGCTCCACATAGTCGGTGGGGCGGAAGGGCGTGGCGGTGTCGAATATCTCGGAGAGGAGCGCCTTAAGCCTTACGGCATAGTCTTGATAGACGCTGCGTATGTCTTCCACGGGCTTGTAGCTGCGCTTGGCAGTGCCGCCGTCGGCTTCCTGTTTCAGTTTAAGCACAGGGTTGTAGCCGTCGCCGCTTGCCTCGCGAATGAATAGCAAGGCGGGGGCTACGGGCGCATCGTGTTGGTTCACAGTGGCGCGTGCCTGCCTGCTGAAGCTAACGATAGAGGAATAGAGAAACGCCTGAAGATAATAGACGGTGTGCTTGGTGTCTACATATTTGGGGTTGAAAATGTCGTCGATGGATGGCGGTGCCGACGTGAGCGGCATGCCCGTCTTGTAGTCGATGACGCGCAGGGTGCCGTCGGCAGTCCTGTCGAGCCGGTCTATTTGCCCTCCCAGCCGTAGCGTGCGTTCTTTTCCGTTTGCCATGAATGTCATGTTGTCATAAAAGCTTTCTTCGAGTGACATAATGTCAAACGGGGCTGACTTAGCGTCGAGCTTGAGCAGCCGCAGGATGTACAGGTACAGCACCTTGCGGTTGAGCAGTTGCAAGCCGTTGTATTTTATCCGTGGCGTGTGGCTGTCTGACGGCGTGTTTGTCTTTTCCGGCTCAATCTTGAAAAGCTTTTCGCTGAAAGCGCGGTCAAGGAAACGCTCTATCGCCGGCTTGTCCTTCATGAGCGACTCTATCATCGGGGGCGTGACGGTGTGCCGGTGCTGCCCGCCTGAGAGGTGGGTGTAGATGAGCTCAGCCGTGCGGTGGAAGATGTTGCCGAAGGTGGCGTTGTCTATCTCGTCCTCCTCGTCGTTGTCCTGCTCTTTCAGATTGCAGATGATGTTGTAGTAGAATTGCAGGTTGCACCTGAGGTATCGGCTTATAGCCGTGGGCGAGAGCGACCTGATGGCTTCCAGCGCTTCCTTCACCTTTCCTGTCTTCTCTACGGGGGCGCGCAATACGGGCGTGACGCTCTGCCCCGACTGCAAGGTGAGCCGCGCTACGTGCTGCCTGCTGTCTTTCTCAACAAGATATTGCAGCATGAAACGGCTCATCTCGCCCTGCCTGCCGTCCTCGGTGGAGCTGTTGTAGGTCAGCGTGACGTCTTTTGCGCGCTGCATGAGCGAATGGAAGTAATAGGAGTAGATGGCTACCTTGTTCTCGACGGTGGTCATCTCATAGCCTTTTCGGAGCGAGTGGGGTATGAAGGAGGCGTCGTCGACGCCCTTGGGCAGGTTGCCCTCGTTGCATGAGAGCACCAGCACGTGGTCGAAGTCGAGGTTGCGCGTTTCCAAGACGCCCATTATCTGTATGCCGAGAGCCGGTTCGCCGTGGAAAGGAATGGACGTGGTGTCGACGAGCTGGCCTATCAGGCGCTGCAAGACGTTGGTGCTCACCATCTGCTTTCCGCCGGCTATGCCTTGGCTGCCGTCGGTTGAAACAACCAGTATGTCGCCGAGGCGTTGCAGCAACGTGTACATGCGGAAGACCGACTCGTGCAGCAAGGGGTCGTTGGTGCCGCGCGAGCCTATGCCTATGCGTTTCAGGAGGTCGGCCATCCATTCAATCAGGGGCAGCGTGTTGCCCTTGGGCTCAATCTTTTTAAACAAGAGGGCAACGGCTTCTTCCCTGCCTTGCGTGAGCGATGCCAGCGACGGGTAAAAGCTCTTGTGGGCGTTCAGCTCCTCATAGAGGGCGAGGCAATCGTCTGAGAGATACTTGGCGTAGGGATGGCGCAGCACTTGGTTTACGGCTTTGAGCCTGTAGTATTTGCCGTCATCGGACTGCCCGTTGAGCTGTAGGTTGAGCAGTGCGCGCACGAGCGTGGTGGCGGGCGATGCCGACAGGGGATAGCCCGTGGTGATGTTTACGTCGCCCACCTCGGCGGGCAGGCAATGTATAACGTTCTGAAGGAGGCGCTCGTCGGCAAGCACTATGGCAAGGGTTGGGGTTTGGGGGTTGAGGTTTGAGGCATCGGCGGAGAAGCGTTCTCTGAGCCATGTGGTCACATACCGCGCCTGTATGTCTTCGGTAGGCGCGGAGATGTAGGTGATGTCTTTGTGCTTGGAGAGATTGTTGTAAACCTCGTCAGTGTCAATGCCCTCGGAGGCACGCCGAGAGGAAAGCTCATTGGGAAATTTGTCGAGATATTGGGCTATATATCGCCCCGCCTCGTGCTTGTCATTTATATAATATGTGTCGTAGTCCCAGTAGAACTCGGCAAGCCCGAGGTTTTTCAACTTAAGGAACAGCTGTTGCTCAACCTTTTGCAAGAGATTGAATCCAACGAAGATGTAGTGCTTGTGGTGGAAGCCGGCAATGCCGTTTTCGGCGACGTCGCGGTAGAGCATGCCTTCATAGGCGAGCCCCTCTCTCCTCAGGCTGTCGCGGAAGGCGTGGTATATCTGCCCGAGATGCTGCCATATGTCGTTGAACCGTTGCTGCAAGGCGGTGTCGGCTATTACGGAGCCGAAAAATTCCTCAAGGCTCTTGCGTTGTTGCTCGCTGAGGAAAGAAAAGTCTTTCATCTCCTCCCAAGCCTTAAGATTGATAAACAGCTTGTCGGCATCTACGAGGTTCTTGTCTATGTCGTCGAAGTCGGAAAGCATCAGCTGCCCCCACGAATAGAAATGGTCAAGGCTCTCGTCGGACCCCGTGAGCTGCACGAATACGTTGTAAAGGCGGAAGACAAGCGACATCCGGTCGGCAACCGTGAGCTGGGAGTTGCGGCGGAAAAGGTCACTGATGGTATAGTAAGCCGGGCTCCATACCGGTTGCCCCGCCTCCTCGTAGAGAGCCTGGTTCAGGAACAGCGAGGCTCGCTTGTTGGGGAATATAACTGCCACGTCGGCAAGCCCTTTCTTGCCATGTTTTGCCAGAATGTCTTTTGCAACGTATCGTAGGAATGTCATGCCACAAAGTTACTAATTTTCTT
>CAZZNO010000239.1:0-3274 GCA_964655685.1 uncultured Prevotella sp. | reverse complement strand
ATACTGCGGGAGAAGCTCATGTGGGGAGCCGACCAAAGAGGATAAGCCGCAAGGCGTAAACCACATTATAACGCATACCGCACATGACCTTCTCAACAAAACAACTGTTCAGTCTGCCCAAGTCGAAATATCCAGCCGGCATGATACTGCGCTGGCTGTGGCGCGCGTGGCGCGGCAACCGCCTGCAAGCCACCCTCAACGCCTCCATAGGGCTTGTGTCGGTAGGCGTGTCGCTTGCCGAGGTGTGGGCTGTGCAGCACGCCATCGACGTAGCGTCGGGCGTTGCCAAAGGCTCCATCTATTGGGCGGTGGCGCTGATGGGATGCTTGATACTCTGCGACTTTGCGCTGGGCATTGCCAGCACATGGGTGCAAAACATCCTCGGCATCAAGGCGCAGAACAGGATGCAGCAGCACCTGCTCGACCGTCTGCTACGCTCTGAATGGCACGGCAAGGAGCGTTTCCACTCCGGCGACGTGCTGAACCGACTGGAGTTTGATGTCAACAACGTTGTGAATTTCCTCACGCAAACCATCCCCGGCACGCTGTCCGTGCTTGCCATGTTCATCGGCGCTTTTTGCTATCTTTTCTCTATGGACTCCGTGCTGGCACTCATCACCGTGGCAATAATCCCCGTGTTCATAGCCGTGAGCAAGGTCTACGTAGCTCAGATGCGCAAGCTCACGAAGGATGTCCGCACGGAAGACTCGCACGTGCAGAGCGCCCTGCAGGAGACCATACAGCACCGCATGCTCATAAAGACCCTCGAAAGCGAAACGCCGATGGTGGACAGGCTGGAGAAGACGCAGAGCGTGCTGCGCCATAAGGTGGTGAAGCGCACGGCGTTCTCCGTGTTCAGCAATCTCGTGCTCAATCTCGGCTTCGCCCTCGGCTACCTCGTGGCGTTTCTGTGGGCAGCCATACGCATGTCGGCACACACGCTCACCTTCGGAGGCATGACCGCCTTCCTCCAGCTCGTGAACCGCATACAGAGCCCTGCCAAGAGCCTCACCAAGCTCGTTCCTGCCTTCGTGTCGGTGTTCACCGCCGCCGAGCGCCTTATGGAGCTTGAGGAAAACCCATTGGAAGAACAGGGCGAACCCATACGGATAAAATACCCTTGCGGGGTAAAGCTTAGCAACATGACATACGCCTACGACAGCGAAGACGGTGACGTGCTGCACGATCTCAACTTCGACTTCAAGCCAGGCACATGCACTGCCGTATTAGGAGAGACAGGGGCAGGTAAGACCACGCTCATAAGAATACTGCTTGCCTTGATTCAGCCGCAAGCCGGAAACGCATCCATATACAATGCCTCTACCTCTGCCACCATCTCGCCACGCACTCGCTGCAACTTCGTTTACGTGCCACAAGGCAACACGCTGCTGAGCGGAACCATACGCGACAACCTCCGCCTTGGCAAGCTTTCGGCTACCGACGAGGAGATGTGGGCAGTCCTAAGCAAGAGCTGTGCCGACTTCGTTGCCGACCTGCCCGATGGCATCGACACCATCTGCGGCGAGCAGGGCGGCGGACTCTCGGAGGGGCAGGCGCAGCGCATAGCCATAGCCCGCGCCCTGCTGCGCAATCGCCCCGTCATGCTGTTCGACGAGGCTACCTCCGCCCTCGACCCCGAAACGGAGAGACAGCTGCTGAAGAACATCCTCGCCGACAAGGGCAAGACCGTCATCTTCATAACCCATCGCCCCGCCGTCACCGAATATTGCGACCAGACGCTCAAGGTAGACAAGCTGTAGCACGACAATTACAAAGTCATAAAGAGCGATTATTTGCTAAAATACAGAGTATCATTGAAGGCAGGACAAATCAACATCATATTTCATAGACCCTTGCTTTGTATGCTCAATAAACATTGTCATGTATATTGGCATATAGAGTGTTTTTCCATCCATTTTGATGTTATCATTGCAGAGTACATAGGCAAGCGGAATGTCATAATTTGTATTTGACATCACATTGGATAGAGCGTTGTGACGCTCATAGTCTTTGCCTGACTTTACCTCTATAGGCAGCGTGTGTCCACCTTGCTCTATTATGAAGTCAAGCTCTCCCTGTCGCTTGCTATTGAAATAGTACAGGTCAAAACCATGAGCGTGAAGCTCCTCGGCAACATAGTTCTCAAATATCGCACCATAATTAATGCCAGAGTCACCATTAAGGATGCGAAGCTGCAAACCGTCAGCATATTGTGCTGCAAGCAGACCAACATCGTTCTGGAACAGTTTGAAGAGGTTTCTCTGTTTTGAGAGTTTCAAAGGCGGTACCGGCTCTTCTACATTATATGTAGGCAATGCAACACCTGCGTCGCTCATCCACAAGAAGCTGTTCTCATAGCGGCTGAAGTTCATGTACTCATTCAAGATATTTAGAATGAAACGCTTATTCTTGGCATTGAGCTCAGAGGGAATAAGGTCAAAAATGTCATCAAGATATAGCTTCTTATCCGGGTCATATTGCGATATGTCCAACTTGTACAGCCTTAATATAGCAAGCTGTTCATTCATGACTTCACGTAAGTCATGAGTGTCTATATATTTCTGTACGGCGGCAGGCATACCACCGACTACAAGATAGAGGCGGAACAGTTGCATAACCCTGTTGTGAATGACATCATCAATCTTTGTGCGCTCATTAAAACAATTCCTTAGCATATCCACTATTCGCGACGACACGCCCAAAGCGTCTATGAATTCCTCAAAATCGATAGGATACATTTCTTCTATATCCATATATCCTACAGGAGCCGAAGACAACCCTTTCAATTCCACACCAAGTAAGGAACCACTTAATATGTAGCGGTAACTCCCTTCTTCAACAAGAAACTTTATGGCAGTTACTATATCCGGGCATTTCTGAACCTCATCGAAGAAAATCAATGTTTTGCCCTTTACTAAAGGCTTGTTAGTAAATGCGCTTAAACGAAGCAGAATAGAATCGCTGTCCACGGCATTCTTGAAGATGTCAACGGCTTCCGGTGTCTTTATGAAATTTATTTCTATGAAGCTTTCAAAATGTTTGTTTCCAAAGCTCCTTATAGAGTAGGTCTTTCCTACCTGACGCGCTCCATCTATGAGCAATGCTTTATTGCCTGCTTCATAGAAATGTTCTATCATTGAATCTACCTTTCGTCTAATCATAGCGTTGTCCGTTTTTCCAAGGCAAAATTAGGCATTTTTGTCCGTTTTTCCAAGGTGTTTTTACTGTATTTTGTCCGTTTTTCCAAGATTTTGAGAAAACACTACACTTTTTC
>CAZZNO010000238.1:0-3338 GCA_964655685.1 uncultured Prevotella sp. | reverse complement strand
CTTCCGTACACGACTACGACCTGATTGTTGCCTCGGAGCGTGACGGCAGCGGCACACTGCGCATCTACGACGGCATGGCTACGGAGGGCGACTTCTCAAAGGTGTCGCCAACCGTGCACAAGGGCTTCGCCAAGATTGTTGACGTTACTTACCGTGAGCGGACCAACTAATTTCAAGGAAATCATGAACAAGCTTTTTTCTCTTTTACTTTGCCTTTTTGCCGCCGTGGGAATGTACGCAGCCGAGGGCATCACGCTGAGGTTCGACGTTAAGAACCCCGTGGCAAGCAATGTGGTGCTGGTTTACCACATGAGCATAAACGAGTTTCCCTTAGCCGAGGGCAAGGCTGAGGTTCGCCTCGATGGCATGGACGCCCTCTACGCAAAGGTGTATTACGGCGAAAAATGGAAGAACGTTTACTTGCAGGACGGCGACGATGTTTCCATATCCTTCGACGCCGCCGACTTTGACAACACGTTCACGCTGAAAGGCGGCAACGAGCGTGCCTTCGACTACCTGAACAAGATACAGGTGACGGGCTTGCCCGACACGCAGTATGCCCTGCCGTGGGCCGACTTCAAGAAAGCCATAGAGAGCAAGATTGCCTCAATGAAACGGCTCCTCGCCGCACGCAGGTTTGCCAAGGACAGCAAATTCAGGAAGATGGAGGAAGGGCGCATAACCTACTTCTATGTCAACTCTATGCTGATGTACCCCACGAGCCACAGGTTTCTCAAGCAGGACACGACGTTCGTGCCAGGCAAAGACTATTATGAGACCCTGCGCACCTACATGCGCGAGGACGACGACCTTGCCGACATAGACGAGTATCGCAACTTCATGATTGAGACGGCGCACATCTTCGACGAGGAGGGAAAGAACCTACGCATGGTCTATCCGAAAACGCTTGCCCAGATGTCATACATAGGCGAGAACGTGAAGAGCGACAAGCTGCGCGAAGCCCTCATCCACCACCTGGCGTTCACCTATGTAGAGGGAAACGGCACCGACAACATAGTAGACCTGCAAAACCTATACTACACGTTCGTGACCTCGCCCCGCCTAAACGCCATCTTCAAGCAGGCGTGCGCCAAGTGGGACAAGGCGGCTGTGGGCAAGCCGACACCTTGGTTCAAGGGCGTGGACATCAACGGCAAGACCTTCACGCCGAAGGACTTCCGCGGCAGCTACGTCTACATAGACATGTGGGCAACGTGGTGCAGTCCATGCAAGAAGGAGCTGCCGTTCCTGAAAAAACTCGAGCAGAAGTTCAGCGGCAGGAACATCCGCTTCGTCGGACTTTCTATAGACTCCGACAAGGCGAAATGGGAGGCACGCGTGAAAGCCGGCGACCTTGGCGGCACGCAGCTTTACATAGGCACGGGCACGCAGTTCCAGCGCGACTACAAGATCAACGCCATCCCCCGCTTCATACTCATCGACCCCGACGGGCGCATTGTCAACCCCGACATGAGCCGCCCGTCAAGCGAGGACACGGAGAAAGTGCTGGAAGACTGTATAAGAAAATAGATAAAGAGAGTTTCTGTTGAATTTTTGAATACGCCCTCTTGGAGAGGGGCTTGAGGCTTAGATGTTTATCTTTCCCCCTGCTTATTCTTTTAATCTAAATAAAAGTGTTTATTATGAAAAACTTAATCTCAAAGCTGTTCATAGTATGTGCCGTGGCACTGCTGGCAGCATGTTCGTCGAGCGATGACGAAGCAGTAAACCCAGTTAGCAACCCCGTTGTACCATCTGTGGCAAAGATTGGCTCAGAGGTCACCATTCAGGGCAGCGGCTTTGCCGCAGGCCAGACCATCCTGCTCCAGCCTACGGGCGAGACCGCTATTGATGCCAATGCCAAGTTTACGGCAAACGGCGCAACCTTCACCGTTCCTTACACACTGGACGAAGGTACGGTGAGCGTTATTCTCGTTCAGGACGGCAACCAGTGGCAGCTCGGCTCTATGACCATCGTCGCCGGCGATAATCCCATCTCCGCCATGTCCATTCCTACAGAGATGGCTCTTGGCGAGGAAGCGACCATCGGCGGCATCGGCTTCGACAATAGCGATGCGCTGCTGTTTTCTGATAGCAAAGGAACAAACGTGACCGTACAAGGCACGCCTACTGCCGACGGACTAAAGATAGCTGTTGGCAAGGAGCTTGCCGAGGGCGAATACCAAGTGTCGCTGCAACGTGGCAAGAGCCAGTGGCTGTTGGCAACAGTCTATGTGTACCAGCCACGCCGCATAGAGTCAATAACCATTGCAGACAATGCATATTCGAGCATGTGGGGCGGCGGCGACCTGACGTTGGCATTCAGCTACAACGATGACGGCACGCTTAAGTCGGTGGTGTCAAGCCCTGCCGTACTTGCCTATGAGTTCGCCTACAGCGGCAACACCATCAGCGTGGACAGCTATACGTACACTCTTGACGAGCAGAAGCGCATAGTGAGCCACACGGGCATGGATCCATATACAGGCGCGGCTCTGGAGTACGACTGGACGTATGACACCGATGGTCATCTTAAGTCCATCTGCCAAAAAGGCACTGCCGAAAACGCTGACGGCAACTTTACACAGACCTACGCCGACGGCAACCTGTCGGGCTACACCTTCTCGTTCGGCAATGAGTATCAGTACGAGACGAAAGGCATACGCGTTTGCCCCAACACCGTGGAGCCTGCCCACTTGGTCAACACCTTCTCGTGGCTGTTCACGCAAGACCACTTCTTCCTTGGTTTCCTACTCAACCGCAACGTGAAAACATCTGCATTCGTAGCCGACAAATGGCTTGCCGGCGACATGGATTCCACTACAGGCGAAGACATCTTCAACGAGGTGCCTCTATCTCCTGAATACAATGACAACATCCTGACTCTGAAAGCCAACGGCATGTTCATATCGTCAGCACAAGGCTTGCTCGGCAACAAGGTGACCGTGAAATACGCAAACAAGTAAAACACCTATATCCCCTGCCGCCCCCAATGCAGGGGCGGCACTCATGACCGTCCGTACTTTCGAGAAACAGCCTTTAGACAGACTGTTTCTCGAAAGTTAAAAAAACAATGTTACGATAGTTGGCATCTTCTTCGTATATCTGCTCACCGAAACAACTTACAGCAACAAGCTTTATGGAATTTTTCATCATTCTGACACTGATTTTGCTTAACGGCGTTTTCTCAATGTCCGAAATAGCTCTTATATCCGCTCGCAAGAGCAGCCTCACGAACGACTCCAGACGAGGAAGCACGACGGCACGAACAGCCTTGAAGCTTGCCAACGACCCCGACAAGTTTCTCTCCACCGTACAGATTGGCATCACACTCATCG
>CAZZNO010000237.1:0-3341 GCA_964655685.1 uncultured Prevotella sp. | reverse complement strand
TCAGGCATTTACCAGCGGCAGCCCTTCCAGGGCTGTGCCTCGGCACCCTTTTGCCCACCCCCACTCACCTCTCGCTTCGCTTCGAGGATGAGTGAGGGTTATGAGTGCGGCGAGCCCGCTGGGCTCATTTTGATACACCCCCTTAATCAAGCGGCGAGCCTTCCAGGCTCTTTGGGGTGAAAGCGGATCTTCATTTATAGTTTTCCAAGTTGGCGCTTTCCAAAGGGCGCTTCTGCTTAGCAATAAAAGGTGCTATTACTTTCCGCT
The DNA here is from genome assembly GCA_964655685.1 of uncultured Prevotella sp. Taxonomy (GTDB): domain Bacteria; phylum Bacteroidota; class Bacteroidia; order Bacteroidales; family Bacteroidaceae; genus Prevotella. Next base: position 3,074 of record CAZZNO010000237.1, on the reverse strand, counting down.
TTTCTGCATCCTGTCGGCGAGCACGCGCATCCAGTAGCCGCCGATGACGGAGCGGGCGCGGAAGCTAATCCACAGGCCGGTCTTGGTGTCGTGGAAGTCGGAGATAGGCACGCGGGTCTGCGTCTCGTTGATGTAGTTATACACCGGCTCGACGAACTTCAGGAATGTCTTTTTGTCCTTAGCCATGCTTGCCGACCACATTATCCAGTCGCTCTTGGTGTAGTCCTTGCGGCAGTCGAGCGGCAGTCCGTACTTGTTCTGCTTCTTGAGGTAATATTTTATCTCGGTGTCGGCCACCTTGTCGGAGAATATGTGTGTGCCCCAGAGCTTGTCCCATACGAGATTATATTTCTGGCTCCAAGTGTCCTTGCTGCCGAAGGCGAGGTCGTAGTGGTCGCCGTCGATGGCTGACTGTTCCCAAATCTTCGCCATCTCCTTTGCCTTGGCGTTGTACTTGTTGTAAACGTCTGTTTCGCCTCTCATCTTTGCGAGCTCTGCATAGGCAGTTACGCCCATGATTGCTTTGATGGAGAGGTTGGCGTTGTGAGCCCAGTGACCTGCGAAGTCGTCGGTGCAGAGCTGGTTGGCAGGGTCTTGCCCGTTCTCCACGAGATAGTCAACCCATGTGGTGAGCACGTTCCAGTAGGGCTTCACATAGTCGGCGTTTCCTTCCTCCTTGGCTATCTGTGCGCAGAGCGTAAGTATGTTGCCCGACTCCTCGAGCGGCATGTCGCCGCCGTACACCTGCCCGTCGGCAATGGGGTACGTACCTATGTCGTGTGCGGCAAAAGGCTTTGTCCAGCGCCCGCTCTGGCTATAGTCGAGGATAGAGGTTATCATGCCCTTCTCCAGATCGGGGTTGTATAGCAGGAACAGCGGAGCCGAGGGATATGTCAGGTCAACGGTGTTCACGCATCCGTTGGAGTTGTTTTCCTTCGAGAAGAACAGCAGCTTGCCCTGGTCGTCGCGGAAGAGCTTGTGAGCGGCAATGACGTGGCGGTAGGCTGCGGAGAGTATTTCGGCATACTGCTTGTTGCCGGCTGCCATGCCGTCGTCGTAGATCATGCGGTCGGTCTGGCGGCATTTCTCCATGATGCCTGCATAGTTTTGGCGCAGGTTGTTGAACGCGTCGAAGATGGTCACCTGCCCGTTGTGAGCCCACAGGGCCTTGTAGCGCTTGAACATGTATTCTATGTCCTGCACCTCGTCATAGCCTATCATGGCGAAGCTGCGGGCTTCGGTCACGTTTCCGAAGTCGTGGCAATAGGCGAGCACGGGCATCTTGTCGACCGTGTATGAGCGCACGAAGTCGGTTCCCTTGGCAAGCGTGCCGCTGCTCACGAAGGTGGCTCGCATCTGATGGTCGTCGCCGAGGCTCACCTTGCCGTTCACCTCTGGCAGGTAGAGGTAACCCCAGTCTATGCCGATATTGTCGCCTTTCTTTGCGAGTATGGGCTGCTCGATGGTGCCCGTGCGCACGTATTTTGTTCCTCCCACGGTCATGGTTCTGCTCTCCATAGGCTGTGCTGCCTTGTTGGTGGCAATGAGCGGGCTTGCCGTGAGCATCAGCTCCACGTTGTGGCTCTTGCCGTCGGCTGAGCGCACCTGGTAGGAGATATAGTTGATTGGCGTTGAGAGGAGGTCGAGGTTGTCCATGAGCATCGGTGCCGTGAACACGAGGTCGAGGTAGACGGGGCCGCACTTGAAGGTGTAGTAGGTGTTGGTGGCGAGCACGTCCACGCTTGTCTGCTCAGCCTGCTCCACCGCGCCTATCGACCCGTATGTGTTTTCGTAGATTCCGAAGTCGGTGTAGGCTCCGCCGCCGTTGTTATGGCAGTGCACGGCAATGACGTTCTCTCCCTCATGCAGATAAGATTTCTGCTCGTCGCTGAGGCGCAGCTTCACGCCTTCGAGCCATTCGGGATTGGTCTGAATTATCTTCTTGCCGTTGAGATAAATCTCCATCATGTCGTCGTGCGAATAGACCATGTAGAGCTTCTTTGCGAGGTCGGCGGCAGAGAGGTTCACCACGCGCCTGACGTATAGGTCGCTGTTCTGCTCGTTCCATCGTGTGGAAACGTGGCTGTAGTCGTCGCTTCCCCATGCTGCCTTGCCCGTCTTCCATGCCGAGTCGTCAAACGATGGGTTCTGCCATCCGTCGCCCGGGTTTTGTCGGGTGTATTTTCCTTCCCATGCTTTTTCGTCAGCCATCGGCACCACCGTTTTCAGCTTCACGCGCTCGTTGGTGCCCATGAAGGAGTAGGTTTTGCCGTCCACGCGCAGCATGCCGTCGAGGGGCTTCTCCTCGTTGTCCCAGAGGCGCGTCGAGCCCTCGTTGAGACGGTCGTAAGGCGACCAGATTGAGAAGTACGGGTCGTTTACCACGAGCGGCACCGAGGGCAGACGCAGGTCGGTGGCCTTGTAAGGCACGAATGTCTCCGCCGTCTGCGCCATAGCCGTCATGGCGCACATGCAAAGCGAAGCAAAAATCAATGTTCTTTTCATCTTCAAATCTTTTAAATACGTGAATATCAATTTTAAATGACGACCGAAAGCGTGCCTTACGCTATTTAGCCATGCAATTTTTCATAATTTTTATGTTTTTAACCGGCTGAGCCTGCTGTTGGTGCGCCTCACCCGCGCCCTTCAAAGCCGTCTCTTTCGCCGTATGCGCCTGTTCTTCTCGACGTTTGTTCCTGGTCTTCTCGACGTTTGTGCTGGTCTCTCTCGACCTCCGCGCCTGTTTTTTCCGACCTCTGCACTGGTCTCTCTCGACCTCTGTACCAGCCTCTTTTGCCGTCTGTATCAAGCCTTTTGTAAGCCTTCACGTCGATCAAACTTTTTACTTTGCAAAGATACGAAAATTGTCACATGGCTCCAAACAAAACATTAAAAAACACGCGCCTAAAAGGTTCGTTTTTATAAAGGAAAACGAAAAAAACGAGCTGTAAACAGTTGAAAATCAAGCTTAAAAGATTTTTTTGCTGAAAATTTTTTCATTAAGACTTGCGAATTTTCCGCCGAACTTTTTTCGCCTTGCCAAACATCGTTCGCGAATTTTCCGCCGAACTTTT
>CAZZNO010000236.1:0-3349 GCA_964655685.1 uncultured Prevotella sp. | reverse complement strand
TATTTTAAGGAAGGCAATGCATTTTTTACCGATTTATTTGCAGCTTTAAAATAAAAAGCCTAATTTTGAAGACAAAACCCAACAATCTATTTTTTATGGCTAAAAGCAAGAGAATAATTGAGTGTGTGCCCAATTTCAGTGAAGGGCGTGACATGCTGAAAATCAAAAGTATAACAGATGCCGTGGAGAGCGTGAAAGGCGTTAGGTTGCTTGACGTAGACCCTGGTGAGGCTACCAACCGCACAGTGGTGACGTTTGTTGGCGAACCGGATGCCGTTTGTGAGGCTGCCTTCCGTTCTGTTGCCCAAGCCGCAAAGGTCATTGACATGCGCACCCACCACGGTGCCCATCCGCGCATGGGAGCTACTGACGTGCTTCCTTTGGTGCCTGTGAGCGGCGTGACTCTTGAGGAATGCGCAGAGCTTTCGCGCAAGCTTGCCAAACGCATTGCTGACGAGTTGCGTGTGCCTTGCTATTGTTATGAGGCGGCTGCTTTCACTCCTGAGCGAGCCAACCTTGCCGTTTGCAGGAAGGGTGAATATGAGGCTTTGCCTGAGCGCATGGGGCAGGATGGCGAGAAGCCCGATTTCGGCGCGCGCCCTTGGGATGACGACATGGCAAGAACAGGATGCACCGTTGTCGGCGCACGCGACTTTCTCATAGCTGTCAATTTCAATCTCAACACTACGTCTACGCGTCGCGCCAACGCCATAGCCTTTGATGTGCGTGAGAAGGGAAGGCCCGTGCGTGAAGGAGGCACGTTGACTGGCAAACCTTTAAAAGACGCAGACGGCAATCCTGTCATGCAGCCCGGTACACTGAAGTGTACTAAGGCTATTGGGTGGTACATAGACGAATATGGCATTGCGCAAGTGTCGATGAACATTACCAATATCAATGTCACGCCCCTGCACAAGGCTTTTGATGAGGTTTGCCGTGCCGCTGCTGCGCGTGGAGTGAGGGTGACAGGCACAGAGATAGTGGGACTCATTCCTAAGCGTGTCCTTATTGAGGCTGGCCGCTATTATCTTGAAAAGCAGCAACGCTCAACCGGCATTCCTGAAGAAGACATCATAAAGATTGCTGTCAAGTCAATGAGCCTCGACGACCTGAAACCGTTCAATGCTCGTGAGAAGGTTATAGAATATCTGCTTGAGGATGCCCATCCCGTAAAGCGTCTTGTTGACCTTACGGTAAAAGAGTTTACGGAGGAGACATCGCGCGAGAGCCCCGCTCCCGGTGGCGGCACCATCTCGGCATGCATGGGCGCTCTTGGTGCGGCTCTCGGTACAATGGTGGCAAACCTTTCTTCTCACAAGCGTGGGTGGGACGACCGTTGGCAAGAGTTCAGCCAAAGGGCTGACCAAGGGCAGCAACTTGTCGGCTCGCTCATGCACCTTGTCGATGAAGACACGGTGGCTTTCAATCGCATAATGTCTGCTTTCGGTATGCCAAAGGGCACAGCCGAGGAAAAAGCTGCACGCTCAGAGGCTATACAGGCTGCAACGCTGTATGCGTCGGAAGTGCCGTTGGAGACGATGCGTGAATCAATGAAGGTGTTCGGGCTCTGCCGTGCTATGGCTGAGACAGGCAATCCAAACAGTGTCTCCGATGCCGGCGTTGGCGCGCTTGCTGCACGTGCGGCGGTTCGTGGCGCGGCAATGAATGTTAAGATAAACGCCTCGTCGTTGAAAGACAAGGCCAAGGCTTCTGCCCTTATTGCCGAGGCTGATGACATGGTAAGGAAAGCCGATGCTGAAGAACAAGCCGTTACTGCCATTGTTGAAGAAAAGATAAAATAAGGTGACAGTTGCAGGATTTAGTGTAATGCCTGTAACTCCCTTAAATCCTTTTGCTCCTTAAACCAAAGCTAAAGATTATGACCAAAGAAGAATTTCAAGCCGACATACGGGCAGGCATTCCTGACTATTTGCCGGAACCGCAGCAGTATGACCTTTCTATAAACCACGCGCCTAAGCGCAAGGATATTCTTACAGACGATGAGAAGAAACTTGCCTTGCGCAATGCCCTGCGCTATTTCCCAAAGAAGCTTCATGCAGCCCTTGCGCCAGAGTTTGCCGATGAGTTGCACCGCTATGGACGCATCTACATGTATCGCTACCGTCCGCGCTATGAGATGAAGGCGCGCCCCGTCAGCGACTATCCTCACCGTTCTGAGCAGGCTGCCGCCATCATGCTTATGATACAGAACAACCTCGACCCGCGCGTGGCACAGCATCCGCATGAGCTTATAGTGTATGGTGGCAATGGTGCCATTTTCCAGAATTGGGCGCAATATCGTCTTGTGATGAAATACTTGAGCGAGATGACCGACGAGCAGACTCTTGTCATGTATTCAGGCCATCCGCTTGGGCTTTTCCCGTCGCACAAGCGTGCACCTCGCGTGGTTGTAACTAATGGCATGGTGATACCAAACTATTCCAAGCCGGATGACTGGGAACGCATGAATGCTCTTGGCGTAAGCCAGTATGGGCAAATGACGGCTGGTTCTTATATGTACATCGGGCCGCAAGGTATTGTCCACGGCACAACCATTACCGTGCTTAATGCTGCCCGCCGCGTGATGCACGACCCTGCACGCCTTGCCCATAACCCTATACCGTTGTTTGTGTCTTCCGGTCTCGGCGGCATGAGCGGCGCACAGCCAAAGGCAGGCAACATAGCCAAGGTGGTGAGCGTTGTGGCTGAGATAAACCCGAAGGCTGCGCAAAAGCGGTATGACCAAGGCTGGGTGGACGAATTGCACTATGACCTCGACGAATTGATGGCTTCCGTTCGTGAAGCTATTGCCGAGAAACGAGTGGTGTCAATGGCTTATGTAGGCAATGTCGTGGACTTGTGGGAACGGCTTGCCAAGGAAGACATCGAGGTAAACCTTGGCTCTGATCAGACATCGCTTCACAATCCGTGGGCAGGCGGCTATTATCCTGTAGGCATGACGCTTGAAGAAAGCAAGAGCATGATGGCAGACAATCCTGCTGAGTTCAAGAAACGTGTAGAGGCTTCGCTTCGCCGTCAGGTGGCTGCTATCAACAAGCTTGCCGACCGTGGCATGTATTTCTTCGACTATGGCAATGCCTTTCTCTTGCAGTCGTCGCGTGCCGGTGCCGATGTGTATGCCCATGACGGCAAAAGTTTCCGCTATCCGTCTTACGTCCAGGACATCATGGGCCCGCTGTTCTTTGACTATGGCTTTGGGCCTTTCCGCTGGGTTTGCACGTCGTGCGACCCTGCCGACCTTGCGCTTACCGATAAGCTTGCCTGCGACGCCCTCGTCGAGGAGCGCAGCCATGCCACACCGGACATACAGGGGCAGCTCGACGACAAT
>CAZZNO010000235.1:0-3367 GCA_964655685.1 uncultured Prevotella sp. | reverse complement strand
CGGGTGCACACCCTGTGCAACACCCCGCCTCACCTGCTTCGCAGGATGAGACGGTGTTAAGCAAGCGTAGAGCCTTCCAGGCTCTATAGGCTCATTTTGATACACCCTTTTTTCCTTATTTTTTTGCCTAATCTCTTTGCCTATATGCAACAAATGCTTAACTTTGCAGGAACCAAAGAAATTAGAAGAAAACTTATGAAACATCAAGCTCCTATTCAGGTTGGCGTTATTATTGCTTTCGCCTTATTATTGTTGACAGGTTGTGCAAACAATAAGTCAGATTCGCAAATCACCATTAAGGCAGGTGACACGTATGTGGACAAAGAAGACTGTTCCAACTTCATGCTTACGGGCGAAACCATGCCCGACAGCACAGGCGAGGCAGCCATACGCTTCCACTTTGACAACAAAGACAGTGGCTACGAGATGCTTGTGCATGGCGGAAGCATTGACGGTACACGCAAGACCGGCAGCCTTTCGTCGGTGCGCAATCTCTACCGTTCACAAACTCCCGATGGCGAATGGGTGAAGTTTTGCATAGCCGTTCGCGGCAAAAACATTTCCATTTCATTGGACAGCACAGAGGTGGTGTGCTATACCGAACCGGAGCATCCTTACCGCATTGATGCCCACAAGCACCAGCTGCTTAGCCACGGCCATTACGCCATCGTAGGCAGAAAAGGAGAAGTGAAATTCCGCAACCTAAAGCTTACTAAACTGTCCGACACGGCTACCAATCCATCTGACAGCCTGCCGCCTATTGACGAAACCACCGATGGAGCCATACGTTTGCAGCAGCAAGACTTCCCCGTCATCGACTATCATATTCATCTGAAAGGCGGACTGACTGCCGAAATGGCTCATGCTCGCGAGATGAACTACGGCATCAACTACGGTGTGGCTATCAATTTAGGCGAGGGAGGCGTTGGCACCATGCTCCCCGATGAGGCTTCAGCATTGGAATATTGCAAGAAGATGCGCCCACAGCCTTTCCTTATGGGCGCACAGGGCGAAGGCAGAAGATGGATAAACTGGTTTACGCCACAGACACTTGCCAAGTTCGACTATCTTTTCACCGATGCCATGACTGTGGTCGACAAGGGTCGCATTTGCCGCATCTACAAGCCGGAGGAGGTACATACAGACGGTCGCACTGCCGAGCAATATATGGACATGATAGTGGACCAGATAGTGAAGATATTGACCAACGAGCCCGTAGACATTTACGCCAACGCCACGTTCATACCCGAATTTATGCAGCCCGACTATGACAAGCTGTGGACTACAGAGCGCATCAACCGCGTTCTTGACGTGTTGCAGCGCTACGACATAGCCCTGGAGATAAACTCACGCTATAAGATACCGAGCTATCGCATCATACGCATGGCAAAGGCGCGCGGTCTGAAATTCACTTTCGGCACCAACAATGTTGACACCGACTACGGCCGCAGCGAATATGCCATCAGCGCAGTAAAGGCTTGTGGCTTGAAAGCATCAGATATATGGTTTCCGAGCATGAGCCACAAGGCTTCGCGCAAGGCAGTGGACTATAATCATTTTGGCAGCAAGAGATAATGCTGCCACGGGCGACAATATCAGAAGAATATTGTCTTGCCCGTTCGTGAGCTTTCCTTTGCCGCCTCAAGTATGCGCACCACGAGGACATTGTTCTCTACCGAAGCAAGGTCGGTGGGCTGTACCTGTATCTTCTTTCTTACCACAGCAGCGAGGTAGCGGAAAGTATCATCGAAAGGAGCTTGGAGCGCCGGTGCTTCAAAGCTCCTTTTCTTTTCTCCGTCAAGCTGTGTCTCCATAGCCTTTCCGTCCTTCTGATAGATATATCCTTTAAGACCATATATGTACATGTCCTTGCGGTTCATTGGCCAGCACCAAGATGCGAAGATGTTCAGCACGCAGTTCTTGTAGTTGACAGTAATGGTTGCGTCGTCGTCGACCTTTGGGTAAACATCGGGCTTGTTAGTACGAAGCACGGCACTGACGCTCACCGGCGTTTCGTTTTTCAATATCCATGTAGCGAGATTAGCGCCATAGCAGCCGAAGTCAGTCACCGCTCCGCCGCCGTTCTTCACGGGGTCGGTGAGCCAGTCGGTAAACATTTTCGAACAGCCTATCTCAAAAGGGCCTTGGTGACCGTCGTACACATTTATACGGAACACCTTCCCCACCCTATTGTCGTCTACGAGCTGTTTAGCGTATGTGTTGGTGTTATACCACGACGTTTCATAGTTGGTCAGCACGTTTGTACCATACTGTTTCGCAAGTTCTTCCATACGCAGCGCGTCCTTGTAGGTAGTGGCGAGCGGCTTTTCCACCATCACATCAATGTGTCTCGGCGCGCAAGCCTCCACCACTTTCAGATGGTCCACCGTAGGCCCGTAGCAAACAACGGCTTCCGGCTTAACCTTGTCGAGCATCTTGTCAAGGTCGGCAAAGAAAAGCTTGGCGGGCAGCTTACCGGTCATGATGTTGTCGGCGCGGTGAGCGTCGTCGGCTTCCCAAACGCCCACCACTTCAATATCTCCACGCCCCATAGCGTTTACCACATTCCACAGATGCCCGTGGTCTACGCCTGCCACGGCTATGCGCAAAGGCTTGTCAGTGTTTTGCGAAAATGTCGGGATAATGGCAGCCAACAGCCCTAAAGCCATAAGAACAAACTTTTTCATCTTTTTTTATTTTTATGTGTGTTTATAAAAAATCCTCACTAACAAAGAAACCGCTTCTTTACAGGTTTCGCTATTCTACATCTTGATTGCTTCCGCAAAATTAGACAAAATATTCTGAAAACAATGTGCCTGCAAAGACATTAACACAGATTTGATTATTTACGTAAATCTATCAACGCCAACCTCGGCGCATATTGGGTTTCATGGTGAATTCTGTAGATTCTGTGTTTTCTGTAAATTTTAAATCATTGCAACCCCGTTTGTGAGCAGCTTATTAGGAAAGAAAAAGCTTTTAGGTTGCAAATACGCCAACCACGGGTTTTACTGCAATCTATTGGCAATCAGAATATTAGTAATCTGAGCAAAAGTTTAGTGTTTTTCGGCATGTTCTTTACGGCGTAAAGGCATCGTCTTTACGCCGTAAAGAACAGTTATTGCCGCCGTACATGCGTGCTATTTACGCCGTACAAGCGAGACAAAAGCGCCGTACAAGCAAATTAGGGATGGCGGTTGTGTAAGCCACATCCGCCGCATGTGCTCATTTCGCGCTCTGGAATAAAAATCTCTGTTGTAAATCCTTTTTACTTTTTGTAAATTTGTTTCGCAGCAATTACAGTCGAATATAACATCAATTACTATTCATTGAATGACATATAACTCTATGCTTTAATGATTTATAA
>CAZZNO010000234.1:0-3386 GCA_964655685.1 uncultured Prevotella sp. | reverse complement strand
GTGGGGGTTATGAGTGCGGCGAGCCCGCTGGGCTCATTTTGATACACCCTCTTAAGCAAGCGGCGAGCCTTCCAGGCTCTATAAAGCTATTTTGATACACCCTCATTAATTGTTTATCAACTAATCGTTATCCACGCTGCCTTGTCCTCGTCGAAGCAGTCTTGAAGGAGACGCATTATGGTGTTCATGCAAACGATGGACTGGAGAATATAACCCTTGCGGCGATTGAAACCTGGCAGAATGCAGCCTTGCGTTTCAGAAGGCTTGCCGCCAGCGTGGATGCGTACACCTCTATAGCCCTTTACGCCGACAAGCAGGGGCAACCATTTGCCGAACTTGCGGCTCCAGTTTATCACGATAGGGTAACGACCGGGCGGAATGGCGGTTGCGCCATATTGTTCCTTGACCCTGTTGATAGTCTTGACGCTCATTGTTGAGGTGATGTTGCGCACAGGCGGCTCCATTGTGTCGCAGATGTACTTCATGTCGAGGTAGAGTTTGCCGATGGTGTAGTCGGCTTTCTTGTATTTGCGTTTGAGAATCAATTCCATATATAATCTCTGTTTTGTATATTGTGAGGTGTGTAAGACCTTAATGTTAGTTGTTAGTTTGTTAATTGTTAGTTTTCCGCTTCTGCCAACGGTTTACGCCGACCTTCTTTATCCATTTGGAATGCTTCCAGCGCGAGACAATCATCTGCATTGCGGTGCGTGTGGTGTCGGGACCTTTCATCTGCTGCAAATCCTGCAAGGTGAACACCGGTGGCAACTGGTCGAAAACGGATTGGTTGGAGGAAGAACGCTGCTGTTCGTCGCTTGCCTTTTTATATTCAGCACGCAGACTCTCGCCGAAAACCTTCAACTGCTCGTCGAGAACGTATTGCGCCATCATCACTGCAAAGTCGAGCACGGCGATTGTTTCCTTACCTGTCAAGAGCCGTGCTACAACTCCACAGCGAAAGCCGATTACGCCAGCTCGCTTGCGGTAGGTATCTTTCACGAGGTCGCCGTCTGCCATTGCTTCAAGTCGCATCTTTTCTTCCCAATCGCCGATTGCTTTACGCAAACGAGGCGTGTCAACGAAGCCAGTCTGAGAGCGAAGCAAGCTTACAGCCTTGTCTATGGCAGCTGATGCATCAGTAGTAGGCTGACCGTATGACGGCATTGGAGCGAAAGCAGAGTCGGGCATTTCGGCAATGATGATGCGCGAAGACAGACCGTTCTCTACATTGTCTCCATGAAAGCATTTGCGCATGGCTCCGTAGGTGCCGAGGATGGAGAAGTTGTAAGCCACATTCACGACACCGCTCACAGCCTGGTCGGAGTTGTAATCCTGACCCCACTCGCCATAGTCGAAGCCAAGGCGGTAGATGTCATATTTTGATGACCACGAGCCGGCTCCGTTTGTCTTGCGCAAAGTGTCAAGTTCTTCGCAAAATGTCCAAAGGCAATGACCACGAGAGTTTTTGAAACGACGCAATAGAGTTGAGCATGAGATTGTGGCTGGCACTGAGCGGATGAGAACCATCGGGTCTTCGGGTGCTTTCTCGTTAGCCTTGCGGCCTTTCTTCGCTTCCTTCCACTGGTCTTCAACCTCACGCGCACGGGCGTCCTCGTCTTTCATCTGCCGCTCCCAAAGGTCTACTTTCTTCTTGCAGGCTGACTTGCCGCTTGCTTGTGGCCCTACGATGATGGACATCAGTCCAAGACGCTGTGTTGCTCCGTCGCAATAGCGGACAGTCACGCCGTCAGCGTATGCAGCTGCAAGCGGAAGAACGGCGCAGAGAACAGGCATCTGCATGTTCACAGGTACACCTTCAACGGATTCTTTCAAGCCTATTGGCAGACGGCGAACAATCTTTTTTATCAGGGCAGCTTGAGATTCTGCTTTGTCTTTCTGACCGTCACCGTCTATATCAATCTCCTCTGAGTTTTGATCTTTAAGTTTGGAACTTTTTGATTTGCTCTGTTTCAGCGAGTCAGTATAGATTTTGCGGAGTTTTTCCGACATGGGTCGGTTGTTGTCGGTGTACTTCTGATAGAAGTCGCGTATCAAGTCCTGGCAGTCTTTCTCCTTTGCGTATTCGGGCATCCGCTCAGCTACGACGGCTTGCAGCTGGTCGATTGGCATCAGTCGGCAAATACCCATTGAGAGAATGGTAATCAGCGAGTTGTGGCGAGTGCCAACATTGTTGAGGTTGTCAGCAGTCAAGCCCGAAGCACCAAGCACCTCATCGAAGATGCGCAGACTGTCATCTGTAGCCTTGGTTGTCAATACTGTGGGATTTGCAGCCTGTACTTGCTCAGCGTTAGCAGGAGCAGGAGCATTATCAGCAGGTATATTATTAGCGTTATCATTGTCGTTTGTCTTTTCATTGTTTACTTTAGGTGAATGGTCGGCAAAGAGCTTCTCCTTGTCAATGTAGAGAATGTAGTTTTCGGGCACTGCGAATGAGCAGCGTGCAAGGTCTTTGACTGACTCGTCATACTGGCTGATTCCGAGAGCCTCTGCAAGCCGTTTCTGCCCTTGCATGGGCGTTTCTCCGTTTTTCAGGACGAACACCAAGCGCAAGCCTTCCGTAGAAGGTGTGATGTGGGCGAGAACGATGCTCAGCTCTGCGACACGGCGCTTCACATGCTCGTTGAAATACATTTCAGGTGAGGGTATGTGGTCGATGTCGAAGATTGACAAGCCACTTGGCTCTGCCGAACCGTTGTGGCGGCGACCATCCTTGAAGTGAGCCTGAAAGAGAAAGACAGGGAGCAGAATCTTCTGTTGGCGCTTGTAGGTTTCGAAGTCTTCGCGCGACATTTCGCCACGCTTAACCTTCTCCAGCGCGTCTTTTATCATGGCACAAGTCGATGATACGCCAACGCCTTTGATTACTGCCTCGAACAAGTCTTTATCGCACGGCACGGTGTGTGGTCGGCGTGCGCTTACTGAATAATCGAATGACATAAATTTTTCTTTTTTATGAACACGAATTATCATTAATTTTCCATGAATTTTAATCGTGAATATCCGCAAAGACCCAAATGAGCCTGGAAGGCTCGCCGCTTGCTTAACCCCGTCTCATCCTGCGAAGCAGGTGAGGCGGGGTATGCTGCAAGGGGCTTGAAGCCGACCCTGTGAAGGGTCGCCGCTGGATGCCAAGCACTTACCAGCGGCAGCCCTTCGCGGGCTGTGTCCCCGCACCCGTTTGTCCACCCCCACTCACCTCTCGCGCTTCGCTTCGAGGATGAGTAGGGGTTATGAGTGCGGCGAGCCTTCCAGGCTCATTTGGGTGAAGGAGGATTTTCATTATTTTAAATCGTGAATTTTCATGTTGTTTTTTGAACACGAATTATCATTAATTTCCCATGAATTTCTCATGAATTTTCATGTTG
>CAZZNO010000233.1:0-3440 GCA_964655685.1 uncultured Prevotella sp. | reverse complement strand
AATCTTGATGTACTTCGGTACAGGTCCTATTAAGGGCTTCGCCACCACATTGATTATCGGTATTATCTGTTCTTTCTTCACCGCAGTGTATTTGACACGTATCATCTTCATTGCATTCAACAAGAAGAAAGCATTCCAGAACCTCACATTCTCAACAGGCATCTCACGCAACCTCTTTGCTAACGCCAACTTTAACTTCCTTGGCACTCGTAAAGTAGCATTCTCAGTTGTAGGTGCATTCGTTGCGATTGTAATCGCATAATTGTTGGTTCGCGGCCTCAACCAGGGCATTGACTTCTCAGGTGGTCGTAACTACGTTGTGAAGTTCGAACAGCCGGTTAAGACCGACCAACTCCAAGCTCTTCTCACACCGGTGTTCAACGCCAACGGCGAAACAGCTGCCGTGTCTGTCATCACCATTGAGAACTCTAACCAGGTTCGTATCTCAACCAACTACAAAATCAAATCTGATGAAGATGCATCTGAAATCGAACAAGAAATCACCAAGATGCTCTACGATACCTTCAAGGCAGAAGGACTTCTTCCCAACGGCATGACCTTGGAAGAATTCTCAACCACCGACGAAACTCAAGGTATTCTTTCTTCACAGACTGTAGGTCCGACTGTAGCAAACGACATGCGTAATAAAGCATATTTCGCCGTTACCTTGTCACTCATCGCTATGTTCCTCTACATTTTGCTCCGCTTCCGCAACGTGGCATTCTCATTGGGCGCACTTGCAGCCGTAGCGTTCACCGCATTCACCATCATCGGTTTCTACTCGCTCTTCTGGGGTGTGCTGCCGTTCGCAATGGAAATCGACCAGACGTTTATCGCCGCTATCCTTACTGTGATCGGTTATCAGATCAACGATACGGTGGTTGTGTTTGACCGTGTACGTGAAAATGCCGGTCTTTATCCGAAGCAGGATCTGTTTACGACAATCAACAATTCGATCAACCAGACCCTGAGCCGTACGCTCATCACTTCGGGCTCGACTCTTCTGGTGCTTCTCTGCATCTTCGTTCTCGGTGGCGACAGCCTGCGTAGCTTTATCTTCGCAATGCTGTTCGGTGTGATCACCGGTACGCTCTCGACGATCTACATCGCATCGCCTGTAGCTTACCTGACCGACCGTCGCCGCAATGGCGGAAAGACTCCCGCTGCTGTGGCTGCTCCCAAGAAAGAGAAACGCAGCTCGCGCACTCCCGCTCAGGAAGCCTGATAGAATATCATAGCAACAGATATGCGGGCGGCGGACTTCGGTCTTGCCGCCCGCAATGCTTTTAGAGTATGTTTACTTTTAACTTTATGAAATCTTTAGTGGCTTTTTCGGCCTGCTTCAGAGTTTTCGTTCAGTCATTATGGAACCCCATAACTCCTTCTCTCAATCTCAAATCAGACTCAAAAATCCCACCTAAATCTTAACATAAGCCAAAAGTAAACATACTCTTATTGCAAGAAAGTCCGGCGCGACCCTACGCCGGTGTGCCTGTTTCGGGTGATGGCTTGCGACGCCGTTTCCAGAAGGGAATGCGCTTTTTCTTTGCCGGAGCTGCGGTTTCTGTGCCTGGAGCGGCTGTCGCTGCTGACGGTGGCGTGGCGGCGGCAGCCTCCGGCGCTTTGTCGGCGGACTTGCTCTCCTGTGGCTTCTCTGCAGCAGCCGGTCTGCGTCCTCCGCGTCCCGAAGGTTTGCGGCGTCCGCTGTTTCTTTTGCCCGGTCGCGCTGCCGGCCCGTTGTCTTCGATGCTGCCGTCGCTGCCGTTTCCGCCGATACGTGTCACACGCTTGCCGAGAAACTTCTCGATGCGTGCAAAACGACCGCGGTCGCGCTCGCTGACAAATGTGACCGCGATGCCCGACTCGCCGGCGCGGGCCGTGCGGCCGATGCGGTGCACATAGTCCTCGGGCTCGGCCGGAACATCGTAGTTGACCACCATGGTGATGTCGTCGATGTCGATGCC
Organism: uncultured Prevotella sp.; assembly: GCA_964655685.1. GTDB lineage: Bacteria > Bacteroidota > Bacteroidia > Bacteroidales > Bacteroidaceae > Prevotella. The sequence continues at coordinate 1,476 of CAZZNO010000233.1, read as the reverse complement.
TCGCGCCATTATGTCGGTGGCGACGAGTATGTCGGTGTGGCCGGCCTTGAATCCTCTTATCACCTCTTCGCGCCTGCTCTGCTCGAGATCGCTGTGCATCTCGTCGGCCTTGAACCCGTCTTTTTTCAGGATCTTGCGCAGATCCTTCACGCCGAGTTTCGACCCTGCGAAAACGATCACGCGCTTCCGGCCACCCTCTTCTTTGAGCAGCCCCTCGAGTATGGCGGCTTTCTCGCCAGCGCCGCAGAATATGGCGCGCTGGTCGATCTTGTCGGCCGGACGCGACACGGCTATTTTTACTTGCACCGGGTTGTGGAGTATAGATCCGGCCAGTTTGACGATGCGCTCGGGCATGGTGGCGGAGAAAAGCAGTGTCTGGCGCTCTGAAGGCAGCCGCGAGGCGATGTGCATTATGTCGTCGTAGAACCCCATGTCGAGCATGCGGTCGGCTTCGTCGAGTATGAGATAGCCGAGCTTCGAGAAGTCGACATAGCCCATGTTTATGTGGGCCATGAGTCGTCCCGGAGTAGCCACAACGATGTCGGCGCCCTCTTTGAGGCCGCGCTGCTGCTGTGCATATGCCGGGCCGTCGGTGCTTCCGTATATGGCGATGTTGCTGACGTTGAGATAGTATGAGAAGCCTTCAAGCTGATGGTCGATCTGCATGGCCAGTTCGCGTGTAGGCGTGAGTACGAGGCACTTTATGCCCGGTGTTCCGGCAGTGCCGTCATCCTGCATACGCTGTATGACGGGAAGGAGAAATGCGGCAGTTTTGCCTGTGCCGGTCTGTGCGACGGCTATGAGGTCGTTGCCGTCAAGTATCTCGGGTATGGCCTTTTCCTGTACCGGAGTGCATTCTCCGAAATTCATGGCGTCGAGGGCGTCAAGCACTTCGTCGCTGAAATCAAGATCTTCAAATCGCATGATCTGTCAAAAGAGTTATCATATCGTAGATATAGTGGCGTCGCCACGGCGCAGCGCTTCGGCGTAAGCGTCGATGCGCATCAGTTCGGCGGGGATGTCTATCTCCTGCGGGCAATGTCTGATGCACTCCTTGCAGTCGGTGCATCGGGCGGCCTGGCGCAGGCGTGGCACCTTGCGGTCCATTCCTACCAGAAAATCACGTCGGGCGCGTGCATATTCAGGGTCGGTCTTCGAGGTCATTATTTTCCCCTGATTCACCATCTTGTTGTAGTGGATGAATATGCCGGGGATGTCAAGACCGTGGGGACACGGCATGCAGTACTTGCAGTCGTTGCACTGCACCACCGGGTAGGGCAGCATCATCGTGGCCACTTTCTGCAGCAGTGCGTCTTCGTCGGCCGACACCGGGTCGAGCGGAGAGAATGTCGCCACGTTGTCGCGAAGATGATCCATGTAGATCATGCCCGAGAGGACTGTGAGGACGCCCTGTGGGGTACCGGCGTAGCGGAATGCCCATGAGGCGATGCTGTCGTCGGGGCGCGCGGCTTTCAG
>CAZZNO010000232.1:0-3444 GCA_964655685.1 uncultured Prevotella sp. | reverse complement strand
GGCCGCATCGTAGGGCAAACCGTTGACACCAAAGGTCAGCGTGCCTACGTTCTCACGCTCCAGGCACGCGAGCAGCACATACGCAGGCAAAAGGCAACATCCAACATCTGCTCCAATGAGTCTCTGATGGCACTGTGGGTCACCATCTACATGAGCATCATGGGCAAGGAAGGCATAAAGGAGGCGGCGCAAACGTCTTACGACGGCGCTCACTACCTGCACGATGCCCTGCTTGCTACCGGACGCTTTGAGGAAGTCTATGACAAGCCTTTCTTCAACGAGTTCTGCCTGAGATACAAAGGCGATGCCGACGCTTTACTGCAAAAGCTTGCCGACAACGGCATACTCGGAGGCGTGAGCATGGGCGACAACGTCATAATGATGGCTGTCACCGAGAAGCGAAGCCTTGAGGAAATAGAAAAGCTGGTGGAGCTGACAAAGTAAAAGCCAATCACTTCCCCACCCTACACAGGAGCGGGGGAAGCAAGATGGCAGACTAACAACAAGCTACAATTAGAATAAGTTATGAACAACAAACTATATGGCAATCTCATCTTCGAGCTTTCCCATCCCGGCAGGCGGGCTTACTCGCTGCCGAAAAACAGATTCCGCCATTACGACCTGCCTGCCGACGAAAGGCGCAGTGCCGACGCGGAACTGCCTGAATGCGACGAGATGACGGTCGTGCGCCATTATACCAACCACAGCGGCAACAACTTCGGCGTGCTTAACGGTTTCTATCCGCTCGGCTCATGCACCATGAAATACAATCCCCCAATCAACGAGGAGATTGCCAACATGCCCGAATTTGCAAACCTCCATCCCTTGCAGCCTGCCGACAGCGTAAAGGGCGCGGCAAAGGTAGAGCTCGAACTGCGCCATGCCCTGTCCACCTTGACGGGAATGGCTGACTTCACCCTCAATCCTTGCGCCGGCGCACACGGCGAGCTTACGGGACTGATGATCATACGCTCTTACCACGAGAGCCGCAACGACACCGCCCGCCGCAAGGTCATCGTGCCCGACTCGGCACACGGCACCAACCCTGCCTCCGCTGCTGTATGCGGTCTGGAGGTCGTAGAGGTAAAGAGCACTCCGGAAGGACTCGTCGATGTTGAAGACCTGAAGCCTCTGCTCGGCCCCGACATTGCCGCCATGATGATGACCAACCCCAACACGCTCGGGCTCTTTGAAAAGGAGATACCGGAGATTGCAAGGCTCGTGCACGAGTGCGGCGGCTTGATGTATTATGACGGAGCCAACCTCAACCCGATGCTCGGTGTATGCCGCCCAGGCGACATGGGCTTCGACGTGATGCACGTCAACCTGCATAAGACTTTCTCAACGCCTCATGGCGGAGGCGGCCCCGGCTCAGGCCCTGTAGGCGTGAGGAAAGGGTTGGAGCAATTCCTGCCCACACCCTCGATTTCAGAAAAGCCCTCAGAATCTGCAATACACGTAGGCGCATGGATCGGCAACTTCGCAGTGCAGCTTCGCGCCCTTGCCTATATACTGACACTCGGCAAAGAAAACATAAAGTGGGTAGGCCCACTGGCTACGCTCAATGCCAACTACATAAAGGAGAGCCTGAAAGACGACTACGAGCTGCCTATCTCAGGGCCATGCAAGCACGAGTTCGTGTTCAATGGCCTCAAGGACAAGTCTACAGGCGTGACCACCCTCGACGTGGCAAAGCGGCTGCTCGACTACGGCTATCATGCCCCTACGGTCTACTTCCCGCTGCTTTTCCACGAGGCAATGATGATTGAGCCTACCGAGAACGAAAGCATTGAGACGCTCGACACCTTCATCAACGTCATGCACAAGATAGCCAAGGAAGCCCGCGAGGAACCCGACGTGGTGAAACAGGCACCTCACAACACGCCCATAACGCGTGTCGACGACGTGCTTGCCGCCCGCCATCCTGTGCTCAAATACGAACAATAGTGCCTATGAAAGACCTCATTATCATAGGCTGTGGGCCCGGCGGCTACCAGACGGCATCGTTTGCGGCGCGCCAGGGCTTCACGGTTACGGTTTTCGAGAAAGGCGAACCAGGCGGCACATGTCTCAACCGCGGCTGCATACCCACAAAAGTATATTGCCACGTTGCCTCTGTGCTGCTTGAAGAACAAAAGCTCCAAGCCCTCGGCATAACGCCTGAAAGCAAGCAAGAAATCTCGTTTGAGGCTATACATACCCACAAGGAAGCCGTAGTGGCGCAGCTGAGGCAAGGCATAGAAACCCTCATGGCGGCACCGGGCATAACGTTCGTCAAAGGCGAGGCACGGCTGAAGGATGCGCACACGGTGACATGCAACGGCACAGAATACCATGCCGACAACATAATCATTGCCACCGGCTCGCATTCAGCGGCTCCTCCAATCGAAGGACTCGACAACCCGAACGTGGTAAGCTCTACCGGGCTGCTTGCCATGAACACACAGCCCAAGCGGCTCACCATAATCGGCGCAGGCGTGATAGGCATGGAGATGGCATCGGCATTCGCCGCATTCGGCACCGAGGTCACGGTTATAGAGTTTCTGAAAGAATGTCTGCCGCCGATGGACCAAGACCTTGCCAAGCGCCTGCGCAAACTGCTCGAAAAGCGTGGCGTGAAGTTTTATCTCAACGCCTCGGCAAAGAGCATCGTCCGGACTGACACCGCCACGCAGGTTGTCTTCAACCAGAAAGGCAAGGAGCTGACGGTGGATGCCGATACCGTGCTCGTGGCTACAGGGCGCAGGCCAAACACCGAAGGACTCGGACTCGAAGATGCCGGCATAGCCTTCGACCGCCGCGGCATTACCGTCGACAACCACTTTGAGACTTCCGCCAAGGGCGTGTATGCCATAGGCGATGTAAACGGCAAGGCAATGCTTGCCCACGCCGCCGAGCAACAAGGCAGGCAGGTGATAGAAGAACTGAGCCAAGGCGGAAAGACAGAGTCAGCCACACCGCTGATACCGTCGGCTGTCTTCACCGTGCCTGAGCTTGCTGGCGTAGGGCCCACCGAGGCTCAGCTGAAGGAGAAAGGCATTGCGTTTGACGTACACAAGTCGTTCTACCGTGCCAACGGCAAGGCTGTGGCTATGGATGCCACCGACGGACTGGTAAAGACCATAACCGATGAGGCAGGGCACATCATTGCCTGCCACGTGCTCGGCGCGCATGCTGCCGACATCGTGCAAGAGGCAACCGTGCTCATAGAGCTCGGAGCCACCATCGACCGGCTCCACCACATAGTGCACATCCATCCTACTTTGGGCGAGCTTTTGGTGCAATAGCATAAATAAGTTTTATTTTTAGGGGATGTATCAAAATAGCTTTATAGAGCCTGGAAGGCTCTACGCTTGCTTAACCCCGTCTCATCCTGCGAAGCAGGTGAGGCGGGGTGTTGCACAGGGTGTGCACCCGACCCTGTGAGGGGTCGCCGCTGGAAAT
>CAZZNO010000231.1:0-3525 GCA_964655685.1 uncultured Prevotella sp. | reverse complement strand
AAGCTCCTAAAGGCATTTTAGGACAAATAGTTGTTCCACAAGGATATAAAGGTGAAAACCAAATTATACAGGTTAAAGGTTCTGGTAAATGGACTTTCCACATGAAAAAACATTTGCATCAATAAATAACAAGCAAAATTAAGTTTATTACTTTAAATAAGACATGAAAAAAACTTTATCCATATTATTGCTGTTGTCAATATCTGTTTGTTTCTTCGCGCAAAGACAGCCAGTGAAAATAACCTCTATGAACGGTATTCCTCGTTTGACGCAGGATGGCAAGCCTGTTCTTATGGTCGCAGGTGAAATACACAATAGCACATCGTCTACAGACTATTCGTTGACACGTGTATGGGCAACACTCGACTCTATGGGGTTAAACACCGTACTTGTGCCCGTCACTTGGGAGCAACTCGAGCCTGAGCCTGGCATCTTCAATTTTACGCTCGCCGACCGTATTATATCTTTGGCAAAACAGCATCGCATGCATGCCGTCATACTTTGGTTTGGTACATGGAAGAACGGAGAGTCAAGTTATGTTCCATTATGGGTAAAGCGTGATGTAAAACGTTTTTTTCGTGTAAAGGACAGGCAAGGCAATACCACTACTACCATATCACCCTTTTGCAATGCGGCTTGCGAAGCTGATGCTAAAGCTTTTGCACGGCTGATGGAGCATATCTGTTTGAATGATACTGAGCGATGGATTGCCGCTGTACAAGTTGAAAACGAAGTAGGGTGCTTTGTCGAACGAGATTATAGCCATGCTGCCAACAAAGCATGGAAAGGTGACGGGTCACGTGAATCTATGCGCAGGTTTATGACAACGGCTTATGCTCGGTATGTAGAAAAGGTGGCCAAGGCTGGAAAAAACTCGTACAATATACCAATGTTCGCCAATTGCTGGCTTGCCCAGCAAGATCAGCCATTTGGTGATTTCCCAAATGGCGGCCCGCAGCCGTATGTGCTTGACATTTGGAAAAAGGAGGCGCCGTCACTTGACTGGCTCTCGCCTGACCTTTATCAATATGGCAATACATTTAAAGAAATTTGCTCAGATTATAATCGCAAGGACAACATGCTCTTTATACCAGAGACAGGCCCGTATCCGTCACGTATGTGGTATGCCTTCGCAGAATATGATGCGCAGTGCTTTTCCCCATTTGCTATTGAAGACTATTATTCGGATGATTTCTTCACAGGGTCCGTAGGTGTATTGAAGGAGTTGCTACCCACCATTTCCCGTTTCCAAGGCACTGGTAAAATGCGTGCTTTTTTCCGTGTGGGTAACGAAGACTCTACAACGATAGACATTGGTGACTATCATTTCACCATTTATTATATCAAGGAATTGAAGCAGCACTTTGGCATGATAGTTCAGCTTAATGATAACGAGTTTCTTTTGTCCGGAATGGGGGCACGAGTGTTTATATCCAATAAAAAGAAGAACCTCATAACTCGATTTACGAACATCAGAGATGTGGAAAGGCAGGGCGAAAATTGGAAGACTGTCTGTTTGATGAATGGAGATCAGACAAAGCATAATGGTTGCGTCAACTTGCGTGGGAGAACAAAGAATGAAAATCATGGGCGCATACCAGCGCCGTTGACCGACGTTTCATATACCCGCATAACCTTTGACTACAATATTGGACGCTTTACCTTGCCTGGCATTTATTTGGCTGACATTTATAGTATATCAAGGCGTTAGCTGTTTGGTTAAATACTATATAATAAAGGAATATATAAAAAGGTAGATAGAAAAACTAATAATATATATGATAAACAATTATAAAAAGAAATTAGCGCTTGTGTTTACGTTGTTGATGGCAAATCTTTGCTGGGTGACGGGTCAAACAACGAATTCCGATTTATGCAAAAACTGTGCAAAAACATATATTGTACAGGATGTGGACGGCTATAATTCCTGGCCTATGATACAGGCATTGGGCAATAAGCTCGTCTGTGTATATAGCCGTGGCACCGCCCACGATATTGGGCAAGATGCACGTGCCGTTTACGCACGGACTTCTACTGACAATGGTAGGACGTGGACCGAAGAAACGGTTGTTGCCAACACGCTGGGCTACGGCGAGTCTGCCATCGGGAAAGGCTTGGACGGCAACGGTAACATGCTCCTGTGGGTTAGGCGGATAGGCAAAGAATGGAACCATGACCTCTATCGTTCGAAGGACGGCGTAAAGTTTGAAAGGATTGCTACACTCAGACCAAGCCCCATGCCTATGCAGATAACCGACGTGTTCGTCGTTCCCAAGGTAGGACTGATGGCGCTTTGGTTTGGCGAGAACTATACGGAACGCAAGGATAAATCATGGGGGACGCTTGTCAGCCGTGACAACGGCAAGACGTGGGAGCAACATATTGTGGAATCAGGACTGGGTAAGGATGAATGGCCCACTGAGCCTTCTGCCGTCTATTTGGGTAAAGGCAGAATCTTGGCTATTGCCCGCACGGAGCTTGGCGATGACAACAAAGAAAAGTCACAGTTTCAAATGACTTCTACTGACTATGAGAAGACTTGGCAAAAGGCAAAAACCAACATTAATGATATACTTGCTTCTACGCCGAGCCTGGTGTTTGATACAAAGACCGGCTTGCTGAGCAATTATTACTTCTACCGGGGCAAGGGCTTATTGAAGCGTCGGATTGTCAATCCCAATGTTGTGTTTAACAATCCCAAGGCGTGGCCGGAGCCAGAATTAGTAGCTAAGGGCAGTGCGTCTACTTGGGATGCAGGCAATGCTAACGCAACTGCCATGAAGGGCATGCACTACATAGCTTTTTATTCGGGAAAGGATCCCGACACGTCTATATTGGTTTCTGCCGTTGCTGCTCCAACAAAGAAGGGCAGATAAGGCGTTTGGTAATTATGATGAAAACAACATAATATTAATTGAGCGTAATTTTTATATATGAAAAATAAAAATTTTTTTTTAGCTATTGCCATAATTCTTTGCCAAGGCGCAATGGCGCAGAAGCGCAACTTTCTGCCTCCCACTATGGGTTGGAGCTCATGGAACACCTTCGCGCTGAACATCAGCGAGGACGTGATTTGCGGGCAGGCTGACGAGATGGTGAAGCTGGGGCTCGACAAGGCGGGATACAAATACATCAACATCGACGATGGCTTTTGGGACGGTCGCGGCAGGGACGGCAACCTCATTGTCAACAAGAAGCTGTTTCCCAACGGCATGAAACACGTAGCTGACTATATCCACGGCAAGGGGCTTAAGGCAGGAATCTATTCCGATGCCGGCGACAACACCTGCGGTTCGCAAAGCGGTACGAAGGCATACGGCGCAGGCGTAGGCTTGGCAGGGCACGAGTATCAGGACTGCAAGCTCTACTTCAACGACTGGGGCTACGACTTCATCAAGGTGGACTATTGCGGCGGGAACCACATGGGGCTTGACGAGCGCAAGCAATACACTAAGATAAGCGAGGCTATCAAGCGTTGCGAGAAGGAGACGGGCAGGAGGATAGTGTTCAACGTCTGCCGCTGGG
>CAZZNO010000230.1:0-3527 GCA_964655685.1 uncultured Prevotella sp. | reverse complement strand
TAAATGCTCCTGGCGAGAGCTTGCCTTTCAAAGCTTGCTTACCCCTTTGCTTAAGGACCTTAACTGTATTTATTGATATTTGCATCTGCTGCGCAATGTCAGCGTTTCGCTTGCCCTGCATGGCAAGCAAGAACACGTCTCGCTGGCGTTCAGGCAATTGGTCGATGCAGAGATATAGCTGTCGGTATATTTCTTCTTTGTCAAGTGACCCTTCGTCGCCAATGTTTCTTATGTCTATATTATTTGGGTCGTCTATGTAGATCTCGTGGCAGGTGCGCATGTTTCTGTGTCGCAGATAGTTGATAGAGGAGTTTTTCACGCAACCGTACAAGTAACCACGCAAGGCTGCTGTAGTCTCGAATGGCGGTTTGCGTTCCAATAGTTTTACGAAGACCTCCTGCACCAAGTCTTCAGCGGTTTCCAAGCTTTTAGTTATCTGCATGGAAAACACGACAAGGGCTCGATAGAACTGGTCGTACACCCATTCTGTATGACTCTTATCCCATCTTATGGTTTCATCCCATGTCATGTTGCCGTTTTGCATCTTTTTGTTGTTATCTTGCAAAATTAATACTAAAACATCGGAAAAAGGTGTTTTTTGGAAGTTTTTTTTTATTTTTCTTTTGCTCTCTGTAATACTTTTGCCCATTTAGCCTGTTGTATTTATAATGATACATGAAAAACATGAACAATTCAATCGATATAAATACCCTTGTGCGCCGAGTCCTGACAGGCGAAGCTACGCCACAGGAGCGTGACAGCCTCGCCGGGAGACTTAGGAAGGACGATTCCCTTAGAAATCAATACGCCAGCCTGCTCAATGAGCGAGAGCTCTCCAAAAGATATGCCGTTTATAAGCAAGTGAATCTTGAGAAAGCAAAATCAGAAGGTTGCAGGCTTGCAAGGCTCTCTCAGGCACGCCATGTGGCATTGCGCATGTTGGCAGGGGTTGCGGCTGTCGCTGCTGTGGCTATATTGGTGATTACCAATATGGGCAGACGGAAGGTTGAGCCTCCAAGTGTTTCAAAGGATATGCATGCAGCTATATGCAAGGCAGAGGCAAATGGACATACAGAGGCAGTGTTGACAATTAATGGTGTCAAAGCAGGATTTGCGGACAATGCGAAGACTCTTGACTCTATGGTGTCAAGAGTAACAAGAAAAGAAGGAGAAAGTGAAGAGACTTTACAAGCGTGCGTGGAGACTTTGCACGATAAAGAGTTCTGGATGACGCTTGATGACGGAACCATTGTTCATCTTAATTATAACAGTTCGCTGACATATCCTGTTCGTTTTGGTGACGAGCGGAGAGTGAGGTTGCACGGTGAGGCATATTTCATCGTGGCTCATGATGCAAATCGACCGTTTACAGTAGAGACTTCGCAAGGCGTAATAACAGCCTATGGTACCGAATTTGATATTGTGGCGCGCAAAGGCAATACAGAGGTAACGTTAGTGAAAGGCTCGGTTGGCGTTGCGATGTGTGGTGACAGAGAGAAGATGCTTGAACCGGGCTACAAGGCGGAGATGAAAACTGGCAAGTCTTTGGCAGTGGGGAAGGCAGATCTTGCTCCAATAAAGGCTTGGAACACAGGTAACTACTATTTTGACGGGGCTACACTTGGGCAGATTATGGATGTGGTGGCCCGGTGGTATGGGAAAGCTGTTAAATTCGAGAATAACGATGCACAGGAAGTATTGTTTACGGGCGACCTTGATAAATACGGCTCGCCTGCCCCGGCATTTCATGCCATAAGTGCAATCACGGGATGCAAGATAGTTGTAGAAGGCGATACAATAGTCATTAAGTAGCTTTTTATGAATTACGATATAAATTAACCAAACCCTGTAAACATCATGAAAAAATGGAATTTACAAATCATGCATGCATTCTTACTGCTTGCCATGTTATTACTCTGTGTAGCCGTCAGGCCGGCTTGCGCACAGTCGACAGTGCAGAAACGTGTAACTATCAGCATGAGTCAAGCACCGGTGAAGCGAGTTCTGGATGAAATCAAGAAGCAGACAGGCTTGAGCTTCATCTATAGCACAGGCTTGGCAAAGAACTGGCCAAGTGTAAACGTAAGCGTAAAAGACGTGCCTGTATTGCGTGTTCTTGACAATATAATGGTAAGTATCAATTGCCGCTATGATATTGAGGACAAGCTGGTTACGACTACGAAACGTATTGATAATGAGCGTGTGCGAGTGGTTACAGGAAAAGTGGTCGACGACGAGGGCGAACCTTTGCCTGGCGTATCTATATGCATTAACGGCAGTAAAGTGAGTGCCATAACCAACGCTGAAGGTCTTTACACTGTAAAGACTCCAGTCACGGCATGTGCCCTAAAATTCAGCTGCATAGGTATGAACGATGCCAGTGTGGTGCTAAAGGCAGGGCAAGAGCAACTGGTGAGGGATGTGCGCATGTATGGCGATAACAGGCTTGGAGAGGTCGTTGTCACAGGATATCAGGAAATATCTCAGCCCAAGATGACGGGCTCTGTATCTACAATCACTGCCGACAGGCTCACCGAACGCTATAATCCTAACATTGTGGCAAGTCTTGAAGGGCTTGTTGCAGGACTTTCAACCTATGGTGGGGAGCTTAAGGTGCGGGGTACATCATCACTATATGCAGAGTCGTCGCCATTGCTCGTCGTTGACGGGCTGCCGACGGAAGGCCGTCTTGAAGACATTAACCAGTATGATATACAGACTATTACGGTGTTGAAAGATGCCGCGGCAGCAGCTATCTATGGTGCACGCGCATCAAACGGAGTAATAGTCGTAACTACCAAAAATGCCAATAAATCGGGTAAGGTTGATATTGATTTTACAGCTAACCTCAATATTTATGGAAGGCAAAATGTGGACTACTATGACAACTATTATATGAATGCAGCTCAACAGGTAGAGAAAGAGTCTGCTTACTGGGATTATCTTTATAGTGACCCTGTTCAGGCAGAAGGGTTTATATCTTCTGCCAGGGCTGGGAACCAGAACTTTTCACAACTTGAATATGCATATTATAAACATGCAACAGGGAAAATGACTTCTGCTGAACTCGAAACGCTCAAGTCACGTTTATCAAAGAATAACTATGCCAAGGAATATGCAGATAATGTGTATCGTAGGCAAATCATCCAAGAGTATAATATGGCTCTGCGTTCACGTTCGGAGAAAACTGCCAATAACCTTACTTTGAACATGCAGCATGACAACACGGGCATGGTAAACGGCATGAGCAAGCGCATGTCTGTAAATTACAAAGGCTCGTTCGAAATAGCTAAATGGCTTACGGCGCGCATGAAGATAAATGCCGTGTATGACAAGACTCGTTCAAGAGGTTACGACAGGTCTTCGGAGAATGATTCACCTTGGAATAGACCCGCCTATGAGGATTTCTATAATGAGGACGGGAGCATTAGAAAAAGCTATGGCTGGTATGACGGTAATGAGATTTTCGATCAAAGTCTTCCTGTAGGTACTGTTTCGTTGGCTTCTAATCCTGTTGATGAGCTTTA
>CAZZNO010000229.1:0-3554 GCA_964655685.1 uncultured Prevotella sp. | reverse complement strand
TCCTAATGCTATTTTATCGTCTGTTTTTGTAAACAGAATATTGTTTGCTGTGTTAGTAAATAATCCTGTAGTAGTGTCAATAGTTCTTGTACCACCTTCGGTGTTTGCAGAAATGAGATTTATATTTGTCTGTATATGCCGAGCATAACCAAACAAAGGATAACTTTTATTTTGTGCAGCACTTGAAAACAGTCCTCTGCTTGAATTTCCGTCGAAAGTAATGGTGGTGCCGGTTTTGCCTTGCGTTTCCTGTGCATGTCCTGGGGAGGCGGTAAATAAACAGCACATGGCTATCGCCAATGCGGCGATAGAGTGTGAAAAAATCATTCTCATAGTCGTATACATTTTGTAGAGTGCGATCTAACGTAAAATAACGACCCTATGAATTCCCCATTTCAAAGGTCTTGGTTTTTTAAAAGGTTGTGGAAAAAAAGGGCGCGGGGGGTCTCTCTTGCTTATCCTCGTCCTCAGGCCTTCGCATCGCCTAACCCTAAGGATAAGCAGCGCGACTCAGCCCACGCCAGTAAAATATTACAACTGCACCCCGGCGCAATTGCCAGGGTGCAGGTATAACACACCTGCGTGAACGTCTTCGTTGCCACATCTCTCTTGGGTCTTGGTCAAAGTTGCGAAGTTTGAGGACCGAAAGATGGCGTTCGTAAACGTCCTTCTGAACCTGCGGCGTTATGCCAGTGCATAGCATGATGCCTTTCAGAGGCTCAATTCCATCGATGTCGTGAACAGTAAAGCGTTACCACTTTTACTATCCGCTGCAAAGGTATGTAAAGTTTTTGGAAGCTACAAATTTTTTTGACAGTTTTTTCAAGTAAAAGGTAAAAAACATGTACATTATTACCCTGCCATCTCTTTTGCTAACAGGCTTTCAAGGTCTTCAGCTGAGAGGCGGAGGCGGAAGTTACCCCTTATGGCTACGCTTATGCGCCCCGTCTCCTCACTCACCACTACGGCAATGGCGTCAGAAGCCTGCGATATGCCGAGGGCGGCGCGATGGCGCAAGCCGAGCTCTTTTGGTATGTCCATGTTGTGGCTCACGGGCAGAATGCATCCGGCAGCCTTTATGCGCCGCTTCGAGATGACCATAGCCCCGTCGTGCAAAGGCGAGTTTTTGAAGAAAATGTTTTCTATGAGCAGCTTGTTGACGTTGGCGTCGATGGTCTCGCCAGTCTGTACTATGTCGTCTAAAGGCGTGGCTCGTTCTATGACGATAAGCGCGCCCACTTTGCCCTTTGCCATGTCCATGCATGCCCACACTATAGGCATGATGGTCTCCTTGTCTTCCTGTTTGTCCTTGTCGCCGCGGTGGAAGAAAAAGTCTGCAATTTTCTTTACTCTTTGTCTTTCGCCAAGCTCATAGAGGAAGTGGCGTATCTCATCCTTGAAAAGCACGATGAGTCCGATGACACCCACAGAGACGAGCTTGTCCATGATGCTGCCGAGGAGGCGCATCTCCAGCACCTGCGATACGAACAGCCAAACAATCACGAAAACCATTATGCCGATGAAGACGTTGAGCGAGCGGCTCTCTTTCATCAGACGGTAAATGTAGTATAGCATTAGTGCAACAAGCACTATGTCGATAATGTCTTTTATGCCGAAATCGAAAAACATGTTGTAAGTGTTCTAAAAGAATAACATTGGTCTGTTTGCCTTCTTCTTTTGTGCCATCTCGCTTTCCATCTGTTCAATTGCCTTTTCGAAGAAGAAGCTAATGAGATATTCGTCTGTGTTCTCGGTCCTTATTTGCCGTAATGCGTCGATGTACTCTTGGCGGTCTTCTTTGCGGATAATCAATTCAGGTAGATTGAAGCGCAACAAGATGAAGTTGGAAAGCAGACGCCCCGTACGCCCATTACCGTCACGAAAAGGATGCAAGTATTCATAGAAACCATGAAAACGGGTGGCAAGAATCATGGGGTGGGCTTGCTTGTCGGCTATTGCCTTTGCAGTTGATGCCATTAGCTTGGGGACTTGGGCTATCAAATGCTCATGGTCGCCAAATATGGTGTCGCCTGCTGCCATATCAACTTTTGTAAATTCGCCGGGTATGGCGTCAGGAGCCTTGTAGGTAAGAGTGTGGAGCGTTACGAGACGGTTGACAGTCTTCATCAACTCTACGTCAAAGGCGTGGTCAAGATGTTTGTGCATCCATTCGTATGCGGCAAAATGATCAGACATTTCTTGGCATTCAAGCAAAGATTTGCCGACGGGATAATAGCCAAGCCCTTCTTCAAACAAGGCGCGCGTGTCATCGACAGAGAAAGAGCTTCCCTCAATGCCACAGCTATGGCAGGAGAAAAGTATCTCGTTGCGTTCGTGATACTGCCTTTCTCCCATCGGCTCAACAATCATTAGCTTGTAAGCCTTAACGGTCTCGTCATATTTCTTTATCTCTTGCCCAAACATCTCGCAAATTTATAGAAAATTTGTCTACCAGCCAAATCCAATAGAGGAATTTTCCATGCGCCATCTTCGCATCAGCCTCATGCTTCTTCGCTTCCTACTATTTTCACGCATTCCGCCGCTTCTTTTACGTCGTGCACCCTCAGTATGCTGGCACCGTTGAGCAGGGCGATGGTGTTTACGACGGTGGTGCCGTTGAGCGCGTCGTTGGCTGAGGTGCCGAGCAATTGCCAGATGAGGCGTTTGCGGGAGAGACCGGCAAGGATGGGGAGCCCAATTACCTCGAGCTTGCGCTGGTTGTGCAGAATCTTATAGTTCTGGCTGAGGCTCTTGCCGAAGCCATAGCCGGGGTCGAGGATGATGTCGCTCACGTGCAGGTCGCGCAGCTGTTGCACTTCGCGCGAGAAGTTCATGAGCATGTCGTGGATGGTGGGTTGCACCGACATTAATATATAAGGTACGCGCAGGCGACCCATCATGCGGAATATGGCAGGATAGTCTTTGTAGGGGTCGTCGGTATCAACTTCGTAGCTTTCCTCCAACGGCTTGTCCACGATTCCTGTGATGCCGCCCTCTGACACATCGTTTATTATGTCGGCGCCATACTCCTCGACCGCCATGCGCGCCACTTCGGGGCGGTAGGTGTCGATGGATATTGGCGCGTCGGGCTGTTCACGCTTCACTATAGGCAGGGCGTGGCGCAACCGGTTCATCTCCTCCTCTTGGCTCACCTCCTGTGCTCCGGGGCGCGTGGAGAAGGCACCCACGTCAATGATAGTGCCGCCCTCGGCGATTATCTGGTTTGCCCGTTCGGCAATCTCTTTTTCCGTCTGCTTTCGGCTTCCTGCGAAAAAACTGTCGGGCGTGCAGTTTAGTATGCCCATGACTCGAGGCGTTTTGAAGTCCATCAGCCTGCCTCTTATGTTGATAGTATAATCCATTCCCGCTTTAATGTTTTGAATAGCAAATTTAATCATTATTTTCCATCCGTGTTTTATAACACAGCATTATTACTTTTTTTTAACGGCATGGCGGCTCATAGTAATCGGTCAGCGGATGTTTTGTTTTTCAACGAATTGAACAAATTTATCTAATGCTTGCCCGCTTGATTGGAAACGAAGGACTTTGAATCG
>CAZZNO010000228.1:0-3565 GCA_964655685.1 uncultured Prevotella sp. | reverse complement strand
ATTTAAGTAATCAACCTGATGAATTACACGAAAAATATAATATTAACTTTGAGCTCAAAAAAAGCGGGCGGCGGCTCCGACGCTGTTGCCGCCGCCCCGGGCCAAGTACCTCTGACTGACTCCAGAAGTACTTTCCAGAACCTCTGAGTATAGGTTTCTGCTGCGAGCGCCTCTGGTATTATGGTGGAAAGCCTTATCTGGAAGAACAACCTTAATTATGCCACAAAGTTAAGCAAAAGAATCGGTTTTTCCAATTTTAGAAGGAAACATTTTATAATCCGCCCAATGACATTGCAGCGTTGCTGTTGCCGCTGTTGTTCTTTGCCAATGCCGATGTGTCGCCGAACATGGCAGAGAGGGCATCTGAAAGCAAGCCCTGGTAGGCTTCGCCATAGAAAGAAGCCTCGTAGTCGTTCAGGCGGTGGATGGAATAAAGGTACTTCTTCGAGAACCAGTCGCGGCGCTGCCGATGGCCCCTGCCTTTGTTGTACCTGCCGCCCCGCATGAACTGCAAGCCGTTCTCATCGTCTCTGCCGCTGTTGCCACGACGGTAGCCGTTGCCGGTGCCTGCTGCCACATAGATGCCGTACTCCCTGAACCGATGCTCTATGGTAGTGGGGGTGCCCGGATGAAGCACGCCGGTGATGGTGTCGTGCAGGCGGCCGGTATCGTATACAGGCGGCGAGAACTTCATCATCTTCTCCTGCCAGAACTTCACCATGAACTCCGTCCACCGCTGCTCGTATTGTTCGCGGTCCTGCTCTGTGCGGCTACCCCTCAATCCACTGTCTGCTGTCATAGGTCAAGTCAACCGGTTCGTTATTCTCTACCATAAAGTAAAGTCCTGTCACGCCGTTCATGAAGAACTGTGGGAACTCGTTGGAGTAGATACTGTTGACATTCATGTATTCCAGGGCATCGTCATAGAGCATCTCGTCACGGTCATGGATAAGACGCGAGTGCATCTGACGGAATATCGCCCTGCAGATATTCAGCTTGCATTCGCGGTCAGCCATATCGTCGATGGTGTAACCAGCGACGATAAACACGGTGTAGACATCCTTGCGGAAGTAGCCTACGCCATTGGAGAAAGTATTCTGTGAGGTCGTATCATCCACGAGGATGAAGCGGTTCTGCTTGCGGAACTCCGCCATCATGTCCTGCATGCCGCTTATGCCTGAGCAATGGCCTGTCTTGAAGCCATTCTCTACGGCAAAGCGGTTTTGTCTGCCTATCTCCTCAAAGTATTTGAATGCGTTGAAGATGTTCTCCTGTGCCATTATTCTATTTTGATGTATTGGTTATATCGAATGGTGGAGCGGGGATTGAAGTTGACAACTTTCACCTTGTACCCTTTCGTTCCCCACTTCCACCATAGGAAGCGATGCTTGTATTCACGATAGACGATGGTGTACACCGAGTCGCGCACGCTGTACGCCAGCAGCGTGTCGGGCGGCTTCGCCTCTATGCGGAAGTCTGCCCAGCGGTCGTGGTACTCGTAAGCCGTGCCTGCATTGGTTGTCAGGCGTACGGTGTCACGAGTGTCGGTGCCTGTGAGCTGCTGCGCCTCCACCTGTGCCGCCCTCAGACGTAGGTCGTTGAGCAGCTGTTTGTCGGCAATCTCCTTCTTGTAGGTTGCCTTTCCCATCACTACGACGGGTGCGGTGCTCACGGGCACGGTGTCGCGGATGGTATCGTGAACTATTGGCGGCGCTATTTGGGCGTGGGCAAGCTCTGCGGCAAGGCTTTCCCGTTCTTGCTTCAGCTTGCCATTCCGCCTTCCCGCCACTCCCAATGCGACGGCAAGTACTATGACGGGTAAGACACAGAGCCAGTATTTCTTCACCAAGTTCAGTATGTTCATAAACCATATTATTTGATGTCTTTATATTCCGGAATGGCATCGAAGCTCGGGCAGGCTTTCATCCATTCCCACTTGTCTACCTTGCCGTTATGGTTAAGGTCGGGCGAGAGGTCACGATGCCCGCATATCTTTGCCTTGGGGTACTTATGCTTCAGCGTTGTCAGGAGCTCGCGCAATGCCTTCTTCTGCGCCTCGGTGCGGGTGTCCTTCGGCTGCTTGCCGTCGGCAGTCAGTCCGCCGATATAGCACACGCCTATGGAGTCGGCGTTGTGACCCTTGCAGTGAGCCCCGACCTGCGCCTCCTGCCGTCCGGCGTGTACGCTGCCGTCGCGGTAGACGACGTAGTGGTAGCCTATGCAGCTGAAGCCGCGCTGGCGGTGCCAGCGGTCGATGTCCTTTACCGTGTAGTCCCTGCCCTCCGGCGTGGCAGAGCAGTGTACTATGATGAGATTAATGTTTCGCATCCTTATGCTTGTTTAGTTCGTCGTCAACATACTGCTTCACGTCGTTCTTCACCTCGCCCATCTTCGTCTTGATGGCAAGCGAGATGCCGAATATCGACGCGGCGTAAACCAGTGCCTGCGCAATGTACCACAGCACCGAGTCCTCGATCTTGTAGTGGTTCAGGAAGAAGCAGATAAAGGCGAGGACGACGGCGGAGATGACCATCGCCACGGCTGTCGAGTACTGTATCTTCTCTTTGGTGTCGTTTTCCATGCTATGTAAAATTTTATAAGGCAAAGATAGGGAATAAGTGACAGGGGGAAAAATACGGATAATGTTGCTGAAAAAATATTGGATTTTTTGTGGAAATAATTGGCTAAACATTTGCGCATAACAAAAATATTATGTAACTTTGCATTGAGTTAAGGAAATAACAATTAAACATTCAAGATTATGGATTTAGAAATCATTGAAATGCGGATTAAGTTCATCGAAGCTCTCCTGAAACGTTACAACGAAGTTTCTACGAGATCGGGAATCAGCTTAGAAACTCAAGAAGAAACAACGAATCGTTTTCTTGACGAACTTAATAAACTTTACAAACAACGAGATTTATTTAAACATCGCAAACAGTAACTATCAAGTTCCTCCCCCTTGGGAGGGGCTTTTAAAAAAGATAATCATGGAAGAAATTCAGGCAAAGATTAAGGAGTTAAAATCTCTCATGCCTAAAGATGATGCCAAAAGTGCTGCAAGGCGTGACGAGATATGCCTTTGGTTTAAGGAGCATAAGACTCCTGAAGCTGAAGAAGCTTTCAAGAAATTCTTGGAAGATGGCTTTACTGATATAGGTACAGAGATTGACGACCTCCGTAGGCAAATAAGTGACGAGGATTATCGTATAATTCCCATCACTTATATAGCCGAGAAGTATTTCCACAAAAGCCATGCGTGGCTTTCTCAGCGTCTCAATGGAACAAAGGTACGTGGTAAATCTTATTCTCTTAATGCTGAACAAAAAAACATTTTCAACAATGCTATGCAAGACATAGCCATGAAATTCGGCTCATTCCGCTTAGTTTAATTGCTAACGGTTTCCTTAACTCTCCCGATCCCCGACACTGAGCCGTGCCGGGGATCTTTCGTCTTCTCGCCTTTGCCGTGTTCATTCCGCAGGCCTCTGGCTCAATGGCTTTATGTTCTTGCTTTTCCAATTGTCGTCGGCTTGGTATGTCGCCACGGCATCGTCGGGCACGT
>CAZZNO010000227.1:1169-3575 GCA_964655685.1 uncultured Prevotella sp. | reverse complement strand
TACGCAACACCCCGCCTCACCTGCTTCGCAGGATGAGACGGGGTTTATCAAGCGGTGAGCCTGCCGGGCTCACTCGGGTGGGGGCGATAATTATGCATTAAGCATTATGAATTATGAATTTAAAAAACGGCAGGCCCTTTTCGATGCATCCTCTTTCTTACTTTAAAATTGATTGTTTTTCCTATCAAAAAGATAATTTGCGTATGCCGAAAACTGCGTAACTTTGCAATCGTAAAAGAAAAAATAAAAAACACACAGGATTTATGAAAGCATCAAGTTTATTGAGTTTAGTATTGGCCATAGCATTGGTCATAGTATGCGGCAAGAACGCATTCGCAAATAAAGGAAATAACAATCAGAAAGACATGGAACAGAAAAATGAGAACAGCACCTCGCAGTCATCCTGGAATGGCGGAGAGCTGAAAAGCGATTATCCCTTCATACAGACTGAGACAACGGTCATGGTAGGCACGTACGATGAGAAAAAGAATCCAGACGTGATGATGGCAGTAGCCACACCGAAAGGAAACCAAGTGACGATGCACATGTCGAAGCACCAGACCACGGAGAACTTTGAGAAGACAGGCGGCTTCACCCTGGCTTTCATTACAGAGGCTACTGTAGCCGAAAGCGACTACTTCGGCACCACTTCTGAAAAGAAAACCCCGGGAAAGGTAAAGCACGTAGGGCTCACATGGCGAGACGCAAAGAAGGTGAACGCACCCGTTATAGACCAATACCCGCTGACACTGGAATGCAAGGTGGTAAGCTGGAAAGACGGAGTGCTCGTGGCTGAAATAGTCGACTCGGACATAAACAAAAGCATTCTTGACAATAAAGGCGGCATAGATTACGCAAAAATGAAGCCGGTAGTATTCGACGAAGGCACGCATGAGTATCGAGTACTCGGCACGGCTGTAGGCAAAGTTTATGGCGCAAGCATGAAGTTCAGGAAATAAGCATGGAAACTGTAGAAGCACTTGACCTGTATAAAGAGTATAAGGCACAGGGCAACGAGACTATGTCTATGGCGCCGGGCATTCAAATTCACGGCATCGCCACAAAAGTAGGCCCCGACCCGTATGCGCTGCCATCGGTGGAGCTCGCGGAAAACAAGGATGCACATAGTAAAGTGCTCTGCGTGCTGCCTTTGAAAGACTACCTCAAACTGAGGCATGTCCATCGTGGGGACGACGTCATCATAGAAGGCAATCCTATAGGCTATATTGCGGGAAATCTCAACTACGTAGTCGTAAAACGAAGCAAGATAATAACGGTTCGCCCTAAATAACATTTATAAGGTAATATGAAAAAGTTTTCCTTACTATTGGCACTTTGCCTGTCAATGATGTTCACGGCATGCGGAGGAGGCGATGCAGAGGCAAATGCCATTGACAACATCAGTACGGGCAACATCAGTCAGGGCAATGCCATTCAGCCAAACCAAATCGTACGTTTCGGAAGCTACCAACAGGATTCTTCACAGAAAACACCCATAAACTGGATTGCGCTGAAGGTAGAAGGCGACAGAGCACTGTTAATGTCTTTGAACCTGCTCTCCTCACGCTCATGGGATGATACCGGAAAGAACCTGACGTGGAACGACAGCAGCATCAGGCAATGGCTGAACAACGATTTCCTGAATGCCGCGTTCAGCAAAGAGGAAATCAATAACATAATACCTACAGAACTCGATAATTCTGACCAGCACGGCTACGGAACGCCGGCGGGAAAGAACACTACCGACAGAGTGTTTCTGCTAAGCATAAACGAGTTTGAAAGCCTTGTCAAGAACTCTCGCTATGCCACAGCTGCACCCACACAAACAGCCAAAAGCGAAGGCGCATACGTCAACGACCAAGGAAACTCTGCATGGTGGCTGCGTTCTCCAGGCATGACCAATGACAGCCCCGCATACCTCAGCTCTGCCGGAGAGCTCGGGACAAGGGCACATAAGGCTACTGAGAAGATTTTAGGCATCCGTCCGGCAATCTGGATTAAAATATCAAAGCAATAACTTTTCAAGAAAATGAAAAAACTCGAACAGCTTATATTGTTGCTCACCTGCCTATGCGTTATTGCCGTGGCAGCCGTGCAACGAGACGGAAGAATACTGGGGCATGACCTTAACGCGCCGGCTGATACCACGAAGGCTGAAAAAGCTGTAAACCCAATGACAACTTTGGCCGACGGCACTCAAGTTATCAACACCACCGACTTGGGCAAAGACGTCAGCGGATATGGAGGTAAAGTGCCTCTCGAAATATATCTGAAAGACGGAAAGGTGGAAAAGGTCAAGGCTTTGAAGAACTCTGAAACACCTGACTTTTTCAAACTTGCCAGCAGCTTGCTCTCCCGTTGGAACGGCAAGACGCCTGAGGAAGCATTGAAGATGAAAGTCGACGG
>CAZZNO010000227.1:0-1069 GCA_964655685.1 uncultured Prevotella sp. | reverse complement strand
CTATGGTGTGGCACCTTCATGAGCTGGTCGCTGTTTGTCAATTACATGTCCAACGGCATCAACTTCTGGGTTTCTCTCATACCGACGGTCATGCTGATAACTGCCTTTATATACCCGCTGTTCGGCAAGAAAAACTACTATTGCACCAATATCTGTCCTTTTGGCTCTTTGCAGGACTTGGCTGGCAAGGTAAACAAAAGGCATAAATGGAAACTGGGGCAGAAAACCGTCAAGTGGCTTGGATATTTCCGCCAGACACTTTTCGCCGTACTGATGGTGCTGATGCTCACGGGCGTATATTTCGACTGGATGAACTACGAGTTCTTCACAGCGTTCATTTTCAAGTCGGCATCCGTAGTCGTCATAGCATTGGCTGTGGTGATTGTCATCTTGGCTGTATTCGTGCCGAGGCCTTATTGCCGCTTTATCTGCCCGACAGGAACGCTATTCAAGCTGTCGCAAAATCAGAAATAGGAAAAATTATGAAATACACATTATTCTTATTGGGCTTTATGCTTTTTGCTCTAAACCCGGAAAGTGCTATGGCACAGACAGCAAAAACATTAAATAATAAATCCGAAAAAACTCGCGTCATGACTGACTATGAAGCCGTGAACAACCTTGTAGTGGCAGAGCGCATCTACCGCTCGAGCCACCGCAACGAGGAGCTGCAAAAGCTCTACTTCCCCGACGCGCAGACGCATACAAGCTGGCAGACAGGCAGCACGTCAAGTTTCGTAGGCAACAAGCCCGTAGAAACCGACTACTCCCTGCCTCTTGTCAACCGCACGGGGGCAGCTCTTATCAAGATAAATGGCAACAAAGCTTTCGTGGAATATCCTACAACAACCTCACGCGGAGTGTGGATTCATGGCAAAGAGGCTACGCTGACAAGCTACATGACCCTGCTCTACCGTTGCGAAAAGCGTAACGGCACCTGGGGCATTGCCGATATGACCTCAATCAATGAAGCCGACGAACTGCAACCAAGCATTCCGGGGCAGGACCTCGGCATAGACCCGGCTGAAGTGAAGGACTTCCGCAAAAGCTATCGCTGGCTTGCCTACGC
>CAZZNO010000226.1:0-3611 GCA_964655685.1 uncultured Prevotella sp. | reverse complement strand
GACGGGGTTATCAAGCGTAGAGCCTTCCAGGCTCTATAGACTCATTTTGATACGCCCTCATAATTCATAATGCATAATGCATAATTCATAATTGGGGTGTGGGCGGTAATTATGCATTAAGCATTAAAAAGAGTGGTGGGGGCGATAATTATGCATTATGAATTATGCATTATGCATTAACATTAGTCGGTTTACTTTTCGAAACGTTCAAGGTGCAGGCCGTCCTTGGTAAGAGCCTCAATCTGAGGAACCAGGCGGGTGAAGTGCTCAGAGTTGGAGTGCTTGGTGAGCAGTTCGTCGTTTTCCCATGTCTCGCAGAACATGTAGATGGCGGGGTGTGTGGTGCTGTGCATGAGGTCGTAGCCGTGGTTGCCTTCGTCCTTTAACGACTTTTCTACCAGCTCGTCTGCCAATGCCTTTACCTGTGCCTCTGTAACACCTTCTTTTACTTCAAAAAATCCATTAAGTCTAATCATAACAGTAAGTATTTTAAATGATGATGCAAAGATAAACCATATTTTGTAATTAAGCAAGGGTGGGGCAGTATTTTTTTTTACGGCTCCTGTTCCTTTTATTTCAAGGCAGCCTCAACCTGCTTCTCAACTTCCTTCATGTCGGTTGTAGGCTCGAAGCGTGCCACGACCTCGCCGCTGCGGCCGATGAGGAACTTGGTGAAATTCCACTGGATGTCGTCCTTCTTTCGTGGCTCGGGGTTAGCCTCGTTGTAAAGCTTCTCCATCACGGCAGTCAGCTTTGCGTCATAGCCGCCTTCGCAGCCTTTTTGCTCTTTCAGCCATGTGTAGAGCGGCAGCTCGTTAGCGCCGTTGACATCGCTTTTCTTGAACTGCGGGAAGTCGGCGCCAAACTTCAATGCGCAGAACTGGTGTATCTCCTCGTCAGAGCCCGGTGCCTGGTGCCCGAACTGGTTGCAAGGCACGTCGAGAATCTCCAGCCCCTTGTCCTTCAGGCGGTGGTACATGGCTTCAAGGTCTTCATACTGAGGCGTAAAGCCGCAGCCTGTGGCGGTGTTTACAATGAGCAAAACCTTGCCCTTATACTGTGAGAGACTAACGTCGTTGCCTTTCTTGTCCTTAAGGCTGAAATCATAAACTGTCTTCATGTTCTTTGCTTTGTTTTGCGCCATGCCTGTCAATGCTAAAACTGACAGCATGACAATCGTTAAAACTCTGTTCATTATTACTTTTGCTGGTGCAAAGTTATTGTAATAATTCCATATTCCAATCTATCTGCCTGTACTTTTAAACAGCATTATGTCTTGGCTGCCGAACCTTTAAACATAGTTAAATCTGCCATTCTGTAGCGTTGCTGTTTTCGAAATAATTGACTAATTTTGTTATGGCAATAATGCCGTAAACTTATAAAAACAAACAGAATGTCAAAGACCATCGATCTCCAGATTGAGAAAAGCACACGACTGATTGAGGCGTTGAAAGCCCATATCGGCGAGTTTGAAAGTAAAGGCATCAGCATGGCTGAACTTGATGACATGTCGGCTAACCTCGCGCGGCTTAGTGAAAGCTCTAAGGCTGCCGATGAGCTCAGGGCTAAGCTGTCGGCACAGGTAAAGACCACCAATAACATTCTTGCCCGGTGCAAGGAGGCTTATTTGGCTGCGAAGGCAGTGGTGCGCAACAACTATCCGCAGGAGCAATGGATCAACTATGGAGTTACCGACAAGCGGTGAGCGATAGGAGAAACTAAGAAAACCGAGGAAGCCTTACAGGTTGTTCCCCGGTTTCTTTTTTTAAAAGAGCCTGAATGCCAACGAAAGCTTCATGTTTCGGCTGAAAGAAGCTGAGATAGTTTCAGCCTTCAATAGCTTTCAGCCGCTTTCTGAATGCGGAAAGATAGAGCAAGCCGGCGGTGGTTAGTCCGAACGGGAACGAGAACCAAACGCCGACGAGACCAAAGCCCATCACAATGCCGAAGACATAGCTCAGAGGCAGGGAGATTACGAAATAGGCTATGAAGGCATAGAGCACGAGAGGCTTGACATAGCTCAGCCCGCGGAGGCTGTTGCCGAAGATTATCTGCAAGGCGTCGCCAAACTGGTAGATTACGAACGGAATGACAGTAAAGGCTACCAGGCGGCTTACGTCGGCACTCGACGTGAACAGTCCGCCAAGACTGTAGCGGAACAGAAAGATGGGTATGCTCACTATCACGGCAATGACCAAGACTATCTGCAAAGCCGCGAAGGCATTGCAGCGTGCCGCCTCCCAGTCGCGCTGCCCCATAGCGTTGCTTATGCGCACGGCTGTCGCTGCCCCTATGCCGTAGTAGATCATGAAGCCGAGTTGGCTGATGGTGAGCATAACCTGGTGGGCGGCAAGGGCGGTTGTGCCTATCCAGCCTACGACGATGCTCGTAAGGCTGAACGCCGCCGTTTCCAACCCCATCTGTAAGGCTATGGGCCAGCCGAGCTTGTTTAGGTGGAGGAAGTCTGCCCTGTTGAGCCTTCCTCGGGCAAAGCCGCGTGAGTATTCGCGGTATCTGCGGGCAAAAGCAAAGACAACTGCCATAGCTATCGTCATGACTATGCGCGAGGCAAGCGTGCTTATGCCTGCGCCCACGATGCCCAGTTCCGGCGCGCCTAACTTTCCATATATCAGCACCCAGTTGCCGAGGATGTTCAGCAGGTTGCCGCCGATGAGCACCCACATAGAAAGCGATGTGTCGGTAATGCCGTCGGCAAACTGCTTGAAGACGTTGAAAAGGCAGACGAAGGGCAGCGAAGCCAACAACACCAAGAAGTAGGGGCGGATGTAGGGCAACAGCTCAACAGGTTGCCCCATGCTGCCTATGAAGGCATAAAACACGGTCATCACCGTCACCAGTATAGCCGCCAGCAGCAGGTTGGCGGCAATGGCGTTGCGCACTACCTCGCCAATGCGGCGTGTCTCGCAGCGTCCGTAGAGCGTGCCTACGGTTGGCGTTATGGCGTAGGAGAAGCCGAGGGCGAAGATTATGACAAGGTTGAACATATTATTGACGAAGGCTGCCGCGGCAAGCTCTATCGTCGTGTGGTGGCCTATCATCAGCGTGTCGGCAAACGCAAGCACTATCGAACCCAGCTGCCCTATGACGATGGGCAGCCCGAGCTTCAGCAGTTGGCTATAGTAAGAAGGGTATATTTTCAATTCTTTTACGGCGTTTTAATGTTGTCCAACGAACGTTAGACATACGGCTAACAATTGTTGGATATACGGCTAACAAATGTTGGACAATGTTTGTTACTTAAGAAATAGAGGATAAAACCTACGCAAGCACTTCCCAAAAGCTCTTTGGCAGGTGTATGTTCTCCACGTCTATGGCATTTCTGAACAGCGGTGATCTCGTTCGGCTTGAGAGAGGTAATGTAATCCGGGGTGATACGTCGTGAATAGTCTGTGTGCATAATTCTGTTTATTGGTGAACCAAGACTTAGCATGAAAGCATTTTCGTTTCTGCAAAATTACTGTAAACCGAAGACTAAACAAAATAAACTTGCCTGTTTTTGTCGTCTCTCACGGTTTTCCCCCATTCTATAAAAAAATGAATATTCTCCTTCACCCAAATGAGCCCGGCGGGTTCGCCGCACTCGTAACCCT
>CAZZNO010000225.1:0-3621 GCA_964655685.1 uncultured Prevotella sp. | reverse complement strand
GACGACGACGTGTCGCCGCCCAGACAGCCTACGGCTCCAAAGATGATGTATACCAAGAGTGTAGCTATGGCGCTCTTGCCCCATTTGCCGCTCAACGCGCCGGCGGCAAGACTTTTGTAATATGAAATGGTTTGCATGGTCAGAGTGTTTTTATTTGGTCAGAGTGTGTTTTTTTTATTTGAAAAGTTCTTTTATGCCACCGAGGCTTCCCATGAGGTTGGTTGCCTCGTAGGGCAGGAAGACGGTCTTGCCCTGGTCGCCGCTCGCGAGCTGCTGCAGCATCTGTATGTAGTTCTTGGCGAGCAGGTAGTTGGCAGGATTGGTAGACTGCCCCACGGCTTGCGTAATCTTTTCTATTGCCGCAGCCTCAGCCTCGGCCTTGCGTATGCGCGCCGTGGCCTCACCCTCGGCACGGAGTATGGACTGTTGCTTGTCGGCTTCGGCACGGTTGATGGTGGCTTGCTTCTGTCCTTCCGATTTCAGTATCTGCGCCTGCTTCTCTCCCTCTGAGGTGAGAATGGTGGCACGCTTGTCGCGCTCGGCCTGCATCTGCTTCTCCATAGCCTGTAGCACGCTCTGCGGGGGTATGATGTCTTGCAGCTCAACGCGGTTCACCTTGATGCCCCACTTGTTGGTGGCGTCGTCGAGCACGCCGCGGAGCTTGGTGTTGATGACGTCGCGCGAGGTGAGCGTCTGGTCAAGCTCCATCTCGCCTATAATGTTGCGCAGGGTGGTTTGCGTGAGCTTCTCTATGGCGTTGGGCAGGTTGTTGATTTCATACACAGCCTTGAAGGGGTCAACAATCTGGAAGTAGAGCAGGGCGTTGATCTGCATCTGTATGTTGTCCTTGGTAATGACGTTCTGCTTGTCAAAATCGTACACTTGCTCGCGCAGGTCGATGTGGTTGCTGTATACATAGTGGCCACGCGAATAGGTCACTATGATCTTTGCCCTGTCTATAAAAGGTATTATGATATTGATGCCCGGCTTTAGCGTGGCATAATACTTGCCGAGCCGCTCGATGATGCGAGTCTCGCTCTGCGGGATAATCACGATTGCCATCTTGGCGAAGATGAGCACGAAGACGACGAGTCCAATCAGTACATAAATTCCTATCATATCGGTTTTGAAATTAAAAAGTTGTTCTATCAATAGTTTTATAATGTATCACATATTCTTTTCAGATGCCATAGTCGTCGGCAGGCACCACGGTAACGATTATGCTGTCCATAGCCAC
Organism: uncultured Prevotella sp.; assembly: GCA_964655685.1. GTDB lineage: Bacteria > Bacteroidota > Bacteroidia > Bacteroidales > Bacteroidaceae > Prevotella. The sequence continues at coordinate 2,384 of CAZZNO010000225.1, read as the reverse complement.
GATACGCACCACCGTGCCCTTGGCAATGCTTGAGCCGTCACTGGTCACGGCTCGCCACTCGTCGCCGTCTACCTTCACATAGCCCGGGTGCTCGGGGGCTATGGGCTCTATCACTATGCCCTCACGGCCTATCAGGGCCTCGGCATTGCTGCTGCGGTCGGCATGGTTGGGATGAAGATACCTCACGGCAAACGGGCGCACGCAGAACACGCACACGGCTGAGGCAACGGCAAAGACCAGAACCTGAAACCAAAACGGCGTGGAGAAAAGGGAAACGACGATGGAACAGGCGGCACCAATGGCAAAGCACATAAGATAGAATGTGCCCGACGACATTTCGAGAATCAGGGCAAGAACGCATATCAACGTCCATACGAGCCAAAGGTTTGTGATGAGGTAATCTATCATAACGCAAATGTTTTTTTAACTGTGGCAAAGATAGTCATTTTTAAACATACATTAGGGCGTTTTCTTATTCCATGATGTTTCAAATGGAACAAAGTGGAACAATATAAAAGGTTTTTTGCCGTCTTTTTGAGGAAAAAACATTAACTTTGCAGGAAATTAAAACCATGAAGACTGTTCTTGCCTTGCTGCTCTCAGCTGCCGCCCCTGCGCCCTTGCGCCAAGACGCATTCTGGATAATCACGGTCATGATCTCCATTATGTGCTTCCTGATAGTGATGTATGTGTATCTGAGGAAGAAGTTCGCAAGGGAAATTGCTTACAGGAAGAAGCTGGTTCATTCATACGAAAAGGAGCTTGACAGACAGCAGGCCGTTCTCGAACGCACGAAGGGCGAGCTTGACAGGGTGACGAGAGAGATAGACGCCTATAAGGCGGAGCTGAGGGAAAAAGAACGGATGCTGGAGGAAAAGATAAGCCAAAACAAAGATTTCATAAAGCTTTTGCACCAAACCGAGATTGAAGGGAACGCAAAAGAGATAATAAACGTGGTGAAGAAGGCTTCGGAAGGCAAGCACACCATGACCGACGATGAATGGAAGGCGCTGATGCATGCCGTTGACGAGCTTTACCCAAGCTTCAACGACACGCTCATTCGCCGCCTCGGAAAGGTGGACAGGCAGGAACTGCGCGTGTGCTACCTCATAAAAATAGGGCTCGCCAACCCGCAGATACAAAACATCATGAATCTGCCGCGCACCACGGTGTGGCGATGGGTGAAGAAATACGGATGGATTACGGATTAAGCCACAGCAGACCACGAAGGCTTGAAAACAAAACAATCGGGGCGTGCCAATGCTTCCTTATAAAGGCTCTTTGGCACGCCCCGACTGTCTTTATATCTACTACTGTTTTATCTTCTCCTCGTGGTTTTCTTGCGAGTGGTGGTTGTCTTTTTCTTTGCGGTGGAGGCAGACTTCTTTGCCGTAGAGGTGGTTGTCGAATTATTGGCATAGCCTGATGCCTGATAATATTTTAAGGCAACGGGCATCTCTTTCTGCAAGGCAGCTATGCGCTTAGCGTCAGACGGGTGGTCGCTCAGAAAATCGCTCTGATTGCTGTTGGACCCCGACGACATGCGCTGCCAGAAAGGAATGGCTACCTGTGGGTCGTAGCCTGCCATAGCTGCAAAGATAAGTCCCATGTAGTCGGCTTCGCTCTCGTCGTCGCGGCTATACTTCAGGTTGGCGAAGCTGAAACCCTGCTGCGCTATTGCCGATGCGAGATTGGCAACATCGGAGCCGACGACCTGCCCGAGCAGAGCGCCGCCTATCTGGGTGCCATATTGCTGACGTATCTTTTTCGACATCTGCTCGGCAGAGTGTTTTGCCACGGCGTGCGCTATCTCATGCCCAAGGACTATGGCAAGCGACGCCTCGTTCTGAGTATAAGGCAGCAGCCCTTCGTAAACCACTATCTTGCCGCCAGGCATGCAGAAGGCGTTTGCCTCGTTGTTCTGCACGAGGTTGAACTCCCATGAGAAGTTCTGTATTTCGGAAGCCATACCATTGTTCTTAAGGTATGTCTCTACGGCGTTGGCGAGTCTCTGCCCCACCCTCTTGACCATTGCCGTATTGGCGGCATTGGTAGAGAGCTTTGCAGTCTTCATGAACTGAGAATACTGCTGGTTGCTCAGGCTGAGCACCTCTGCATCGGTAACGAGCAGGTTGTGCTTGCGCCCTGTGATTGGAACCGTAGACGTTGTGCCACACGCCGACAGCAGCAATGCCGCCACGGCTGTGAAAAGAATAGATTTTAAATGTCTCATTTCCCTATACTTTAAAAAGTTTGATGCAAAGATAAAGAATTATCGGGAAAAAGAGTAAAGGATAAAAGAAAAAGAACAAAGGCAAAAAAAAGAAGGGGGTGTATCAAAATAGCCTATAGAGCCTGGAAGGCTCTACGCTTGCTTAAGGGGG
>CAZZNO010000224.1:0-3662 GCA_964655685.1 uncultured Prevotella sp. | reverse complement strand
CGGACTTGGCTTTGAAGCCTGTGCGTGCCTACGTATGGAAAGGCGTGACGGGTGCCTCCGACAACGCCTATGGCAGGGTGGCGGTGGTTCGCAGCTATTCGCCAAACGATGAGATGACGGTCAGGGCGGGCGAGAACCTTGTGATAGACTTCGGGCAGAACGCTGCCGCCGTACCGCAGTTTGTGTTCAAGGCTGAGGGGGGCGTCACGCTGACCTGCCTGCCCGCGGAGCTGCTCAACGACGGCAACGGCGCCAAGAGCCGCGGCATGGACGGGCCGGAGGGCAGCGTGCACCGCCGGAACCTGCGCAAGCCGGAAACGGGCATGAGGCTGAGATACACCTTCGCGCCCTCAGAGGGCTTTGTAAGGTTCCTCCCCGAATGCACGTTCTTCGGCTATAGGTTCGTAAACATTACTGCCGACGGCGACGTGACGATAAAGTCAGTCTGCTCGGTGCCTGTAACGTCAGTCACAAAGCAGATGGAAACGGGCGTCATCACGACAGGCAACAAGGACATAAACCGGCTCATATCCAATGCCCTGTGGGGCGAAAGGTCAAACTATCTCTCGGTGCCTACCGACTGCCCGCAGCGCAACGAGCGCATGGGCTGGACAGCCGACACACAGGTGTTCAGCGAGACGGGCACGTTCTTTGCCAATACCTGCCGCTTCTTCAGCAAGTGGATGCGCGACATGCGCGACACGCAGTCAGCCAAAGGCGGCTTCCCCGGCGTGGCTCCGTGGGGGCAGTATTGCAGCGACGAGGGCAACATGATGAGGGTGGGCTGGGCTGACGCCGGCATCATTGTGCCCTGGACGGTGTGGAAGCAGTTTGGCGACACGGCTATGGTAAACGACAACTGGGAAGCTATGGAGAGATACATCAGCCATGTAGGCGATACGAAGTATGACCAGCAGGCGCTTGCGGCGGAAAACAGCAATTACCAGTGGGCTGACTGGCTGAGCTTTGAGCCCTTGGAGAGCTGGAGCGGCAGATACAAGGGCGCCGACGGCAAGCCTTCGGCTGACGCCCTGGACTACTGGAATTTTCTCGGTGCAAGCTATTGGCTGACGGATGCCGAAATGATGGCGGACATGGCAAGGGCTACGGGGCGCGACGCCGCACGCTACAGACGCATGGCACGTGACGCGAGGGCTTATATAAGGCAGCGGTTTTTCGACGCCGGGGGACGGTTCAAGACTGCCGTGCTCAACACCATGCAGACACCTGCGCTCTTTGCATTGAAGAACAATATACTCAACGGCTCAGCAAAGGAAGAAATGATAAAGCGGCTGCGGCAGAACTTCGCCGACCACGGCGGCTGCCTGCAAACGGGCTTCCTCGGCACGTCTATCCTCATGCAGACCCTCACCGACAACGGCATGGCTGACATAGCCTACGACCTGCTGTTCCAGCGCAAGAACCCGAGTTGGCTCTACTCTGTCGACAACGGCGCTACCACCATGTGGGAGCGATGGGACAGCTACACGAAGGACAAGGGTATGGGGCCGAGCGGCATGAACAGCTTCAACCATTATGCCTACGGCTGCGTGTGCCAATGGCTATGGGAGACAGTCGCAGGCATCAGTGCCGATCCTGCCGTCCCAGGCTTCAGGCACATCATAATGAAGCCATTGCCCGACAGGCGCCTCGGCTACCTTAAGGCGGAATACAAGTCGGCGGCAGGCGTGATAAAGAGCGAATGGAGATACGAGGGCGACAAGTGGACGTGGAAGTTCACGGTGCCCGAGGGCGCCACCGCCACGGTCACGCTGCCCGGCGAGAAGACTTCTAAAGTTTATGAGGCAGGTAGCTATACTATAGTTAGGAGTTTTTAATTATGAAAGACAAGAGCATGAAACACAGTGTCATAGCATTTCTTCTCCTGCTTTTGCCGGCGCTCTCGGCGTTTGCCCGCCAAGAGCCGTGCATAGTTAATATTATAAATTTTGTGCGTAAGACAGAGCCGCGCCCTGAAGGCATCACGGATGCCATGCTTTTAGAGGCAACCCGCAATGAAGCGCAATGCATGCAGCGCAATGGGCTTAAGGGAACGTTCCTTTTGCAATATGACGCACTGATAGATCCGCAATATGTAAAACTGATGAGGCAGTTGCCTGACAGCTTCGAGGTTGGCGCGTGGTGGGAGATCACCCAGCCTCACGTAGAAGCGGCAAACATAAAATGGCGGGGCCGTTATCCGTGGGATTGGCATGCCGATGTAGGCTTCTCTACGGGCTATACTCCGTCGGAGCGTGAGAGGTTAGTGGATGTCTACATGCAAAGGTTCAAGGATGCTTTTGGCCATTATCCTCATTCTGTAGGCTCGTGGTTTATTGATGCCCATAGTCTGAAATATATGTATGAGAAGTATCATATAGTGGCTTCGTGCAATTGCCGTGACCAGGTAGGTACTGACGGCTACACTCTGTGGGGAGGCTATTGGCAGGGAGCTTACTATCCTTCTGTCAATAATGCCTTTTTGCCTGCACAAACCGCAGATTGCCAGATAAACGTTCCTGTTTTCCGAATGCTCGGCAGCGATCCTCTTTATCAGTATGATTGTGGGATAGGCGGCAGCGTGCAGTGTGTCAGTACGCTTGAACCTGTGTGGCAAGCCGGGAGGAGTGAAAAATGGGTAGACTGGTATCTGGGTGTAGAGACTCACGATCCCGCTATGGGGTATACCTATTTCCAGGCAGGGCAGGAAAACTCTTTTTCATGGAAAAAAATGAAGCAGGGATATGAGATGCAAATGCCAAAAATAGCAGAGCTTGCCAGGCATGGCACCGTGAGGGTTATGACTCTTGCAGAAGCCGGCCGCTGGTTTTCCGCTCGTTACACTCTCACTCCTGCCACTGCAATGTCGGCAATGAGCGACTATTCCCGTCGTGATGGCAAGACTGTGTGGTTTAACTCCCGTTTCTATCGTGCCAATCTGTTTTGGACGGGCGGCAGCTTCCGCTTTCGAGACATACAGGTATATAATCAAGACTACAAGTCACTGTATCTTGATGCGCCCGGCACTTCTACAGAGTGCCACTATCAAGCGCTGCCTTTTGTAGACGGTTGCCTGTGGAGCGAGGAAGGCGATAGTGCAGGATTGCGTATTATAGAGCGTGACAATGCTGGAAGGATGAAGGAAACAAAGTGTGGCAAACCTTCTGTTTCTACAAATTCCAATCATACTATTGTTACCATGACTTCAAGCATGGGCAATACTTATACTATTACTATGGACGAAAGGAGTATCACTGTGGCTTCCGACTCAAAAGCTGATTACTGCTTAGAATTGGCAACAGCCCTGAAAGCCCGCCTGCCATTCACAAAAATTGTTGATAAATCTATTTCTGCAATCAGCGGAGGGCAAGCCTATGAGATTCGCATTCTGAGGGGCGGGGTAAAGGCTTTGCAGCATAAGAAGAATGTTGTTTTCCAACTCGTACCAAATAAAGGCAGGGTAGAAATTGGGTTGGCTCAGAAATAATGTTTTAAGAGATTTTTCTTAAACATATATCCACAAATGGGCGGGCGGCTCCTGCCTTGGCTGACGGCAACAAGTGCCGCGCCATGCTTAAGGTTTGGCATAGCCCCTGCTAAATGAAAAAAAACTAATTGTATGAAGAAAAACAAATGGTGCCTAAGGCTGGCTGCTATGGCAA
>CAZZNO010000223.1:0-3728 GCA_964655685.1 uncultured Prevotella sp. | reverse complement strand
GCATAGCGACTACAAGCCTGCCGACCGCTTTGACGCGTCGGCAGTGCACCATCTGTCGGGCATGTACAAGAACTGGTTTCTTGACTATGCCTCATACGTAATACTGGAGCGAGCCGTGCCTCACATAGAGGACGGACTGAAACCCGTGCAGAGGCGCATTCTGCACACCATGAAGCGCATGGACGACGGACGCTACAACAAGGTGGCCAACATCGTTGGCGAGACCATGAAGTTTCACCCGCATGGCGACGCGTCTATTGGCGACGCTCTGGTACAGCTGGGGCAGAAAGACCTGCTCGTTGACACGCAGGGCAACTGGGGCAACATTCTCACGGGCGACCGTGCCGCAGCGCCGAGATATATTGAGGCAAGGCTGTCGAAGTTTGCCTTGGAGACCGTCTTCAACCCGAAGACCACAGAATGGCAGCTTTCCTACGACGGACGCAACAAAGAACCTATCACGCTGCCCGTGAAGTATCCGTTGCTTTTGGCACAAGGCGCGGAGGGCATTGCCGTGGGCTTGTCGTCGAAAGTGCTTCCGCACAATTTCAACGAGATTTGCGACGCCGCCATAAGTTATCTGAAAGGTGAGGAGTTTCATCTCTACCCCGACTTCCCCACGGGCGGAGCCATAGACGTATCGAAATACAACGACGGGCAACGCGGCGGCGTGGTGCGAGTAAGGGCGAAGATTGAGAAGCTGGATGCCAAAACACTCGTCATACGCGAGGTGCCTTATAGCAAGACTGCCGCATCGCTGCAAGACTCAATAACCAAAGCAATTGAGAAAGGAAAGATAAAGGCCCGAAAGGTCATAGACATGACTGCGCGCAACGTGGAGATACAGGTGCAGCTGGCACCGGGAGTATCGTCAGACAAGACCATAGACGCGCTGTATGCCTTCACCGACTGCGAGATAAACATCTCGCCCAACTGCTGCGTCATAGAAGACGACCGGCCGCAGTTCCTCACAGTCTCCGACGTGCTGCGCCATTCCACCGACCGCACGATGGGGCTGTTGCGCAAGGAGTTGCAAATAAGGAAAGGCGAGCTGGAGGAGCAACTGTTCTTCTCCTCACTTGAGCGCATATTCATAGAAGAACGCATGTACAAGGAGCAACAATTTGAGCAGGCTCCCGACCAAAAGGCGGTGCTAAAGTTCCTCGACGGCAAGTTTGAACCTTGGAAGCCAAAGCTCGTACGCGACATCACCGACGACGACTACCTGCGCCTGCTTGAGATAAAGATGCAGCGCATCTTGAAATACAACAAGGACAAGGCAGACAAGCTGATGGCTAAGATTAAGGCGGAGATAAAAGGTATTGACCACGACCTTGCCCACATGACCGACGTAACCATTGCCTGGTTCCAGCACCTCAAGGAGACTTACGGCAAAGACCACCCACGCTTGACGGAAGTGCGCTCGTTTGACACCATCGAGGCGGCAAAGGTTGCCGAAGCAAACGAAAAGCTGTACATCAACCGGCAGGACGGCTTCATAGGCACGGGGCTGAAGAAGGACGAGTTTGTGTGCAACTGCTCCGACCTCGACGACATCATAATCTTCTACCGCGACGGCAAATATAAAGTAATAAAAGTTGCCGACAAGATTTTCGTAGGCAAGAACGTGCTGTGGGTGCAGGTGTTCAAGAAAAACGACGCACGCACGATATACAACGTGGTTTACCGCGACGGCAAGAAAGGCCCTAATTACATAAAGCGTTTCAACGTGACCAGCATGACGCGCGACCGCGAATATGACATCACGGCAGGTACACCGGGCTCGCGCGTGCTCTATTTCACCGCCAACCCTAACGGCGAGGCTGAAACCATAAAGGTGATAGCAGACGTTGACGTAACGAAGAAAAACCAAAACCCGATAATAGAGAAAGACTTCTCTGAGGTTCTCATCAAAGGGCGCACGGCTCGTGGTAACCTGCTTACGCGCAGAACCATACACCGCGTATCGCTCAAAAGCCACGGACACTCAACACTCGGCGGGCGCAAAGTGTGGTATGATCCCGACGTGAAGCGACTAAACTATGACGGACACGGACGGCTATTGGGCGAATTCAACGAGAGCGACAACATACTTGTGGTGCGCAGCAACGGCGAATTCTACATCACCGACTTTGACCTGAACAATCATTTCGAGGACGACATCATCGTCTTGGAGAAACATGACCCGGCAAAGGTGTGGACGGCAGTGCTGGTTGACGCTGACAACAACAGCAACCTGTACATAAAACGCTTCACTATGGACGCCGCCAAACGCAGGCAGAACTTCCTTGGCGATAATCCGGCAAGCAAGTTGTTGATTTTGACAGACACCGTATATCCTCGCATCAAGGTAACCTTCGGCGGAGACGACGAAGTGCGCCCGCCAATGGAGATTGATGCCGAAAGCTTCATAATGGTAAAGGGCTTTAAGGCAAAGGGCAAGCGTATAACCACCTGGATAGTGGACAAGGTAGAGGAACTGCCGCCATTGCGACAGCCTGAGCAAAAAGTTGAGGAAAAAGAAGATGCTTCGCCCGACTCTCAGCCCTCTGATTCCGACTCACAACCATCAACTGAAAACGACCCTGACGCCGGCAAAAGCCGACAGCAAATAATAGACGAGATGACCGGACAATTAAATCTCTTTGACGATAGATGAAACATAAAGGCTCCCTCTTTGCCCCAAGCCTCTCCCACTGCCCCTCCCCTAAAGGAAGGATAGCTAAAGGAGGGAGAAGACAGATGCCGCAAGGCTATCTGCCGACATGGATGATTATGTGTTTTCTGATAATGTTGCTTCTGCCAAACGGGGCGGCATCAGCGCAAGTCACTGACGACTTCGAAGGAAAATGTTTTAGCCGACCCACTTCATGTGAGTGGGCAAAGGGGAAGCTGCGAAAGCGTGCCAGCTACATCGGCATTGGGCACACTGATATTCTTGACACTTACATATCGCAGGAGAAAGCCACCGGGCCGGAGCTGCGATACATATACACTTCTGAAAGCAGAAAACTAAAAGACAATGAGCAACAAACAGGGAGCTGCCTCTCAAACGTCAGCCACTATCTCATGCACCAGATTTTCGTAACCAGCTCTGATACGCGTGGAAACGACAATTCAATGCTCTCAGGAATGTATAACCTAAAGTTCGGCTGGCATTACAACCGGGACTTCACCTTTTCTTCCCAAAGCTTGAACCTGAAAGCCGGCGGACTTGCCGACGGCACATTTGGCTTCCTCTACAACACTCGCAACAGCAACAATCCTGCTCAAGCACGCGCCTCGCTCAGTATAGACCCCTCGGTTATGGCTACGTGGAATTTCAAGATAGGAAAACGCCCCTTTGCCATGCACTACGAGGTTGCCATGCCACTTATGGGCATAGCTTTCTCTCCTAACTACGGGCAATCATACTACGAAATATTTTCACGTGGCAACTATGACCACAACGTAGTTTTCACCTCACCTTTCAGCGGCCCGCAGCTGCACCAGCTTCTTGCTTTCGACTTCCGCCTTTGGCGCACCACTTTCACCATCGGTTATCTTGGAGACATCAGGCAGATGGATGCCAACAACCTGAAATACCACCAGTATACGCACAGCATCTTGATAGGATGGCGGTATTAAAAGCCTCCTCCAAAGGAGGAAATGTTGATTACCAAAAGAGCAATTAAATAAAGGAAAATGAAAATCCTCCTTCACCCAAATGAGCCTGGAAGGCTCGCCGC
>CAZZNO010000222.1:0-3746 GCA_964655685.1 uncultured Prevotella sp. | reverse complement strand
CAGCTTTGCCGCCTGTTTGTCATAATAGCTTGTGGCAACAGGGAACGACAAATAGAAGAGGCTCACGAGCGTCAGTAGGACGGCTGTCGTGATAACAATTCCTTTGTTTTGCATTTTGTTTTGGTTATTTTATTTATTGATTTTTTCTGTTTCTATAGCCTAAATGCATATAATATGTGCAAAGTTACAGCTTTTTTATTAGTTGAGGGAAAGATTAACTATTAATTTTTATCACTTTGCTTCATTTTAAGCCAACAAATAATGGGATAATGGTCCGAATTGCCTATTTTGTTGTCAACGTAGCAAGAATAAGGCTCAAAATCGTCGGTGCAGAAGATGTTGTCGATTCTCACATACATGCCCGACTTATGGTAGCTTATTCCCGGTCCGTTGCCCGTGGAGACATAGCAGTCTGTCAAGCCCTTGCCTATAGTGCGGTGGGCGTACGAGATTGGCGAGTCGTTGAAATCGCCACACACTATCATGGGCGTACCACGATGGTAGGCTATGTATCGCGCCACAGCCTCTGCTTCTGCCGCCCGCTTCTTGGTTTGCTTACCAAGATGGGAGATAAACCATTTTGATGTCCGCGTGGCAGTATTGGTTTCCAACTCGCCTTTTACCAATGCCTTGAACTTGTCTTTTTCCTCCAGAGTCAAGCCTGTGGTTTCAAGATGATTGTTCACAACTATGACCTCCCGCCCTTTTATCTTCACTTTGATGGCTGCTGTCATGTTGCCTTTCGACGCATAATGAATGCGTTCATGAGAAAGTATGGGGTACTTGCTGAAGAAGGTGAGGCAGTCGCTATTATACATCAAGGTATCCTTATGCTGGTAAACAGGCCCAAGGATAGAGTCTACTTGAACCGAACCCGCCTCATTCTCAGCTGATTCCTGCAAGCATACTATATCAGCATTCTGCTCTTTAATATATTCCAATATAGCGTTTGGCTTGCCCCTGTCTTCCCAACCGGCAAAATACCAAACATTGTAAGAGAGCACCTTTATGCTGCCTTCTGGCGGGTCGTGAGGAATATTAATAGGCATATAGCGGCGCACGGGGCCATAGCATATTATGAAACCGAGCAACGGTATTATTACAAATCGCGGTTTTATAGCCACCCAAAGCACCAAGAAAAAGAAGTTGATGACTATCATCGCAGGAAAGAGAAGCCCGATATTGCTCAGCTTAGGAAACGACTCAGGCGGTATCATGTCGGCATGGCCTATAAACAGCATAAGCAAAATGCTGGCGATGTTTGCCCCGCCTATCATCTGAATTGTAATCCGTGAGAACTTCTTCATCTTTGCTTTTTTAATTTAAAGAAGTCTACTCCTATAGCTCTTTATCTCTTTCAACTTCTAAAATCATTTTTTACTTTGGTCAAAAAGCGTTTGCTTTTCCTCACGCGAAAGGCTGTCATAGCCGCTCTTTCTTATCTTGTCCAATATGCGGTCTATCTCCTCTTGCGTTGCCTCTTTCCGTGCGTTATAATCCCAATCGGGATTGCCCGACAGTTTATTGTCATTTTTACTGCTTTTTCTTGAATTTGTACTTGACCACGAGCCACGTCCGCCATCGCTAAACTTATGCCCTTTGTTGGCTTCCCACTTGTTCTTCATATTGTTGAAAAAGTGAAGCCCGTTTTCGAGTCCACCACCATAAGGGTGCTTCTGCCAATACTTTATGAGGAAGAAACCGAATATCATGCCACCGAGGTGGGCAAGGTGAGCAACCTGCGAACCAGGAGAAGCAAGCGCTGAGAACAGCTCAACGACTATTGAGCCAAGCACCATCCACTTCGCCTTGATGGGGATAGGAATGGGAATAATGAACATACGCTCGTCGGGAAACATCATGCCAAACGCAAGCAACAGGGCATAAATGGCTCCCGATGCACCAACTGTAGTCCACTGTCCAAGGACGGCGTCATTAGCTGCGGCAACCTGTCCAAGCATGGAAAACCCAAAGCCTGAATCGGAAGCTATGAAGTAGAATTGCACAAACTGGGCTATCTCCTGCATCAGCCCTGCGCCCACTCCGCAGAATAGATAATAGAAAATGAACCGTTTTGGCCCCCATACGCGCTCCATCACTGCACCAAACATCCAAAGCATGAACATGTTCAAGATGATATGCTCCCAACCACCATGCATGAACATATAAGTGAACAGCTGGTAGAGGTGAAAGTCGGAAGCCATGAAGAAGTGAAGGCCACAAATATTGTTGAGGTCGGCAACTCCCATCTGGGCAAGCACCAGCATTCCGATGAAGCACAGGAAATTTATTATTAACAGGTTACGGGTAACCGTAGGTATTCTAAGCATAATTATTCTTTTAGTCAATGAAAAACAGTTGCAAATTTACGAAAAAACTCCCTTATTTCGCCTATTTATGCGGCTTTTACCACTTTTTTTCATTGTTTATAGCATTTTTCCGTCGATTTTGTTTGTAGATTAAAACAATTATCCTATTTTTGTCGCTGATTTATAGCAGGTAAGCAAACTTTATTCACTTAAAACATACAATTATGACCAAGACAGATTTAGTTAAGAAGATTGCTGAGGCAGCAGGCGTTACCAACGAAGTGGCAAAGAAAGCCCTTGAGGGTGGCATCGACGCTGTGAAGGCTGCCCTTGTGGCAGGCGACAAGGTCCAGCTCATCGGCTTCGGCACATTCAGCGTCAACGAGCGTCCAGCACGCGAAGGCGTGAACCCATCAAACGGGCAGAAGATACAGATTGAAGCCAAGAAAGTAGCTAAGTTCAAGGCTGGCGCAGAGCTCGAGAAGCAGCTCAACGCATAAACGTCAAAAATCTTTTAAAAGCCATGACTACGCCGCTAAGGCAATAGGAAGACTTCTTGTAAAATTCATTACGGCGTAAAGGCATCTTCTTTACGCCGTAAAGGTTTGCTTTTTACGCCGTAAAGACTTGTTCTTTACGCCGCAAAGGCAAGACGATTAAACCGTAAAGATAATACGGCAACTTTTTTTAATATATTTTCTTCACTCATTGTCAAAATAGGCAGTAACTTTGCGGTTGACAATGAGGATATTCTTTACTATAATACTGCTTTTCACCATCAGTGTTGGTTGCTATGCACAAACCGACAACAAGGGTCAAGTGAACCCTGAAGATCGTGAAGTGGACATGGACAACCCTACGTTCGTGCCAATGGTGAAAGTGGGCAAGGTTAAGCAGGGCAAAGACTCTATTCAGTACGTAGAGCTGAACAACATTTGGGTTTATCCACAGCCAATATTCAAGAATGCAAGGCAGCGGCAAGCTTATAACCGATTGGTTTACAACGTGAAAAAAGTTCTACCTATAGCAAAAGAGGTAAACCGCATAATAATAGAGACAGGCGACTATCTCGACATGCTACCAAACAAGAAAGCCAAGGACGAACACATGAAAAAAGTAGAGGCTGACATCATGAAGGAATATAAACCACGCATGAAGAAGTTGACTTATTCGCAGGGCAAGTTGCTCATAAAGCTTGTCTATCGTGAGTGTAACAATTCTTCGTATGACCTCATAAAGGCTTTCCTCGGCCCAATCCGCGCCGGTTTCTATCAGACTTTCGCCTGGTTTTTCGGAGCTTCACTTAAGAAAGGCTATGACCCAGAGCACGTTGACCGACTTACAGAAAGAGTGGTAAGACAGGTAGAGGCAGGGCAGCTGTAGGTCTTGGTTAGGATAAAAGAATAAAAAGAATAATCGCTGCACCCAGAATAAAAG
>CAZZNO010000221.1:0-3752 GCA_964655685.1 uncultured Prevotella sp. | reverse complement strand
ATTCTCGGTCCTGAATTTAATAGGGCTAACGAAGTACCTTTAATGAGAATGCTTTGTGATGCTGGGCTTGGCAAGATTTCTTTTGCCAGGTCTAAAATTCATTTTCGTAATATGTGAATATTGATACATAATTAAACTCAAAAATATCAACTATGAAAAGACTTTTAATAATGATTGTTGCCATCCTTACGATGGCCAACATGTACGCCACTGGCTTTGAAACCATTGGCGGGCTGCGGTATCTGATTGATACAGATGCGAAGACTGCTACATTGGTAGCCGACACTGTGAAGTATTCTGGCGACATTGTTGTTCCTGAAAAGGTAACATTGGCTGGAATTGATTATCCTGTAGTGGCATTCGCAAAAGATTGCTTTAAAGACTGTCGTTCTTTAACATCCATAGTCATTCCATCGTCGGTAACAAGTTTAGGAGAAAGCTGTTTTGAGAGGTGCAAATCTCTTACATCCATAACAATCCCATCGTCGGTGACAAGTTTAGGGGAAAGCTGCTTTTCGAGTAGTTCTCTTAAATCCATAACTATTCCATCATCAGTGACAAGATTAGGGAAAAGCTGCTTTTCGAGTAGTTATCTTAAATCCATAACTATTCCATCGTCGGTGACAAGTTTAGAAACCATGTGCTTTTATGATTGCGATTCCCTTACATCCATAACAATTCCATCGTCGGTAACAAGTTTAGAAGGATATTGCTTTTATGGTTGCAAATCTCTCACATCCATAACTATTCCATCGTCGGTGACAAGTTTAGGAGAAAGGTGCTTTTCTGGTTGCAGTTCTCTTGCATCCATAACAATTCCATCGTCTGTTACAAGTTTAGGAGTCAATTGCTTTGATGGTTGCAGCTCGCTTACATCCATAACCATTCCATCGTCGGTAAGAAGTTTAGAAGGAAAATGCTTTTCTGGGTGCAATAAGTTGAATACCGTATATTGCTATGCAATTAATCCTCCACAAACATACGGTTCCTTAAACCAGCCTTCATTTACGATATTATATGTTCCTGCATCATCAGTAGAAAAGTATAAACAAGCATATTATTGGAAAGACTTTATAGCAATTCTTCCGATTTCAAGCACGGAAACAAGAACTAAAGGCAAGTGCGAGAAGCCGAGCATAACTTTCGCCAATGGCAAGCTGCATTTCGAAAGCTCTACAACAGGCGCAAACTATCACTATACTATAACTTCTAATGACATGAAGACAGATGCTTATAGCGAAGGAGATGTTACTTTACAGGCGGCATACAAAATCACGGCTTATGCTACTGCCGATGATTACTCCCCTTCGGATAAGGCAACGGCTACATTGTATTGGGTTGACGGCAGGATTGATGACCCGACAGGCATCAGCTTTACGACATCTGCCAAGCGAGGCATAGTGGTCAGCTCGCAGAATGGCACGGTTACGTTGTCGGGACTGGACGATGGCGAAAGAGTGTCGTTCTATTCTGTCAGCGGCAGCAACCTTGGAACGGTCAAGGCAAGCCACGGCGTTGCTACCGGTTCTTTCCCACAAGGACAAGTCGTCATTGTAAAGGTTGGGAAAGACAGCATGAAGGTTGCTCTATAGATAAAACCTTAAAACAATTATTCTCCAATATTCTCTATACCCGCGCTTAGCATAACAGGAGAAAATATCCTGCCTGCCGATAACGGGTATTGAGAATATTGGAGAAAAATAAAGGGAACGATATTACTTGATATTGCTAATGTTTTCCTCAGCCTTCTTAACAGCCTTTTCTATTAAATCTTTTGCAGGCTCTACTAATGGCTTAACATCCGACTCCATATCAAGGTTCTTCCTGTCTTAATATTAGTCATATTGCAATGGCGTCTGATTGTACATTATGGTTGAAAAGGGTAAAGCCATTTCTTTCCATTCTTCTTCAGTGAACAAAACCGTATTGATAAGTTCATCATAATCCCAACCAAGTTCCCAAAGCGGGTATGAATATTTATATGACGAAAGGATTGTTTAGCCGTTCCATATTTTATGTTACATGTTTTATGTAATTGCAAAGGTAGTAATAAAATTCTCAATTTCACAAGTTGGTGATTCACAAACTTGTGAAATTGTGCCCGTGTTTTATATTTTTTTACTCTTTTACCTTTTCCTTCATTCCCTTCAGCCAGCTGCCCTTGGCTATACGCACGAGGAAGATGCAGCCACGGAAGGTGAGCTCCGTTGCCATAGCTATCCACACGCCGCGCAGGCCGTGGCTCTGCGAGAGGGCATAGGCAAGGGTAAGGCGTACGCACCACATGGAGAAAAGGCTCATGGCGGCAGGCTTCACCGTGTCGCCGGCGGCAACGCAAACACTATAGCTGACAATGGCTGCGGCAAAGAACGGCTCGGCAAAAGCCTCGATGCGCAGCACCTGCGTGCCAAGCTGGCGGATTTCGTCGACCGGCGAAAGGAAACCTATCATCTCAGGCGCAAAGACGTACATTATCAGCCCCATGAACGCCATGACAGCCATGCCCACGCCGATGGTCATGTGGGCGAAGCTCTTGCACAGCGTGCGCCGTCCGGCACCGTAGGTCTGCCCCACGAGCGTTGAGGCAGCGTCGCCCACGCCGTAGCCCGGCATATAGCAGAGGCTCTCGGCGGTTATGGCGAACGAGTTGGCGGCTATGGCTATGTTGCCAAGCGGAGCCACAATCTTGGTGCTCACCACTTGGGCTGAGCCCATTAGTATGTTCTGCACGGCTATAGGCACGCTTATCTTGGCGGCATTGCGCACATAGTCCCACACCCACACGAAGCGAGTATGGTCAAGCCGAAGGGCTATGATCTTGTTCTTCCACATTGCCTGCCATCCCATCGGGATGACGGTGACAAAGTATGCCGCCATAGTGCCAAGTGCCGCGCCTACGACTCCAAGGCGGAGGATATAAATAAAAAGGTAGTTGAACGCCACGTCGAGGCAGCACATCATGATGCTCAGCATGCTCGGCACACGCATGTTGCCCGCGCTTTTCAGCATTGCGCTCATAAGGTGATAGATGAGCACGCAGGGCAGCGTGAGCGAATAGATGAGGAAATAGGCTGATGACATAGGAGCAATGTCGCTCTTGCCGCCAAGCCAATAAGGCAACTGCCAATGGATTGCCACGCCAACGAGGGACATGAAGACGCTGAACACCAAGCCGCAAACCAACGCATGGCGAAACACCTGCCGGGCTCGGAAGAAGTCCTTGCCGCCTATGAAATGAGCCACCTGCACGGAGAAGCCCACCGACACTGCCGACAATATGGAGCCCATGAGCCACGTCGTGGTTTCGATGAGTCCGATGCTTGCCGATGCCTCAGCCCCGAGATGGCCAACCATTGCGGCATCTATAAAGAACATCATGACCGTGGTTATCTGTGCCAACATCGACGGAATGCTCAACTCTACGATAAGGTTGAACATCTCGCCGCGCGTCATTTCCACGCCGTCACGTATCTTTGCCAAAAGAGCTTCGCTGCGCTTGCTGCTTAACATCACTGCCTGTTTGAGGGTTGAGATTTGAGAATCTGATAGTTGATAGTTATGCACTTCCTAAAACAGGAGTCATGCAAAATCCTAAAACCAGCGTGCAAAGATAGTGATTATTATCCTAATAACACGCTTGCGTGCATATCTTTTACATTAGTTTACATAAAAAAGAGGAGGAATCAAAATGAGCCCGGCGGGCTCGCCGCTTGCTTAACCCCGCCTCATCCTGCGAAGCAGGTGAGGCGGGG
>CAZZNO010000220.1:0-3766 GCA_964655685.1 uncultured Prevotella sp. | reverse complement strand
ATACCATCTGTGATTTTGACATTGACATCATCTGGACGCCACAAGCTTTTACTTTTGATAACCTGAGTATTGATAATGTAATCACAGACCTTAAGGCAGACACCTTTAGCACTATCGCTGTATGTCCGCCACATAGGCAAGCTATCACCATCTTCACTAAAAGATATGGCATATAAAGAAGGAAGGTCTCTCGCCATTTCGAGTTGCATATTTGGAAGTTCGCTAAATGACTTTATCAATGGAGACAATCGTTTTTGTTTGGGAACACTCTTTATACTCTCAAGCTTGCTTAAGTATTCTTTAGTTTTGCTTACGCCATAAGCAAGTTCGTCAGGATCATTCATCATAGTAATGTCACTTGCCCAAAAGACAAGTTCGTCCTTATCTTGAGTGTTTTTTAACATGCTTTGTAAAGCAGAAAGAGATGTGTAATGATACAAATATTCTATCGCCATGCGATATGTCTTATTCTGCCAATGACTCCCCAACTTGGCTTATTAGGAAATTTTCTTGCTTCACGTACATGAAAAAAGCGTGGGAAGTCTGTACCCGTTACCCGTCCCACACACAGAGGCTCTGGTATCGCCCATCGAAGTCGGAACGAGCAACACCAGAGCCCACGCTTGTATGTATACAAGAGTTTGAAGTATGTCCAAAGTGGGCATACTCTCTTTCCTTGGTAAATACATACCGATGAGCATCTACTGTGTTGCTATGTTCTTTGACTTCGAGTGAAATTTACCAGATTTCTGAGTGTCAAGAACAAAGCGTCAAGTAAACGCCTTTGCCATATATGTCAATTGCCACCTGAAGAACAGATGGCTATCGGTTGCAAAAATAAGTAAAAGGTTTGGATGCGGCAACTTTTAAGGCTGATTTTTTCATTTGAGCCGTAAAGTTTTCTTCACACAGCCGCTTTTGTTCCATTAAAATGCTTAACTTTGCAGAAAACGTAGAAGCGCATGGAAGAAGAAAACGATATAAGGTGGAAACAGCGATTTTCTAATTACAAGAAAGCATTGGCTATGTTGACAAAGGGTATTGATATTGTTGAGGCTGATGGTGATTTCTCTTTAGATGTAAGAGACATTATGCATGAAGGCTTGATACAGCGTTTCGAATATACTCTTGAACTGGCGTGGAATGTCATGAAGGATTATGAAACCAACCAAGGCAAGCTGGATATTCCCGGGTCAAGGGCAGCTATACGTGAAGCTTTGTCTATGGGAATAATAACAGATCGTACATGGATGAAAAGCATCAATGACCGTAATCTCTCCATGCATGATTATAACAGGTCAACAGCTGAAGAAATTCGTAACAAGATAATAAACGTATATTATCCTTTATTCGTAGACTTCGAAAGGGAGATGGAGGCACGACTTGATGAAGACTGACATTTACGGTTTTGCCGATGAAGAAAGGAAATGGATGAATAGTATATTTTCTTCTATTCCCCATATAGACAAGGTTATCCTTTATGGCTCAAGGGCTAAAGGCAACTTTCGTGAGTTTTCTGATGTAGACATTTCGCTTTTGGGTGATGAGCTGACGCACGACGATTTGTTAGACTTATATGATAAGCTTTATAATTCAGACCTTCCTTACAACTATGATATTTCCATTTTCAGCAAGTTAGAGGACGCAGATTTTATAGACCATATTAAGCGTGTAGGCAAAATAATCTATTCACGTGAAGAATACAATAGTAAATTAAAACATAAATAATATACAATAATGTTCAAAAAGACAATTCTTCTTGGTCTCGCAATGTGCGCTACGGGTGCATTTGCACAGACTGACCTGTCTTCGGGAATCGACCTGAAGAACCTTGACACATCGGTTAAACCCGGTGACGACTTTTACCATTATGCTGCCGGTGGCTGGCTGAAAAGCCATCCGCTCGATGCTGAGCACACCGAAAACGGAGCCTTCACTGACCTTTACGAGCAGAACCAAAAGCGCATTCAGGACATAATCCTGCAATATGCCTCCAAGCCTCAGAAGCAGGGCACGCTGGAGCAGAAGATTGGTTCGCTCTACAATCTCATGATGGACTCAGCACGTCTCAACCGCGAAGGCTGGAACCCGATAAAGCCGACGCTGGCAAAGATTGCCGCCATAAAGGACAAGCGCGAATACCAGCTCGTGACGTCACAGCTCGACCGCGACGGTGAGTCGACGATGATGTTCGGCATAGGGGTTGGCGCCGACCAAAAGAATGCCGAGTGGAACATAGTGAGCGTGGGGCAGGGCGGCCTCGGACTTGGCACGCGCGACTATTATCTCTCCGATGACGCACAGAACAAGAAGGTGCTTGAGGCTTACAAACAATACTTGAAGAAGCTCTTTCAGATGACCGGCTCAGACGAAGCCACGGCTGAGAAGAAGATGCAGGCAGTGCTTGCTATTGAAACGCGCATAGCCAAGGCAAGCTACGACCGAGTGAAGCTGCGCGACATTGATGCCAACTATCATAAGATGTCCTACAACCAGCTCATAGTCGATTTTCCGGGTATCGACTGGGGCAACGTGTTCTTGGCAGGCGGCTTCCCGGCTTTCCAATCAATTGACGTCAGTCAGCCGGAGCCAATCCATGAGGTGGAGAAGATACTTGCCGAGACTTCTTTGGACGACCTTAAGACTTACGCCGAGATAAAGGTCATAGCCGGAGCAACGAGCCAGCTCAGCGACGATTTCCGCAAGACGGCGTTCGAATTCAGCAGCGTGCTCACTGGCGTGAAGCAGGATCGTCCACGCTGGAAGCGCGCCGTGAGCCTGGTCAGCGGTACGCTTGGCGAGGCTATTGGCAAGCTCTATGTGGAGAAATATTTCCCAGAGTCGAGCAAAAAGCGTATGCTTGACCTTGTCCACAACCTTCAGACAGCTCTTGCGCAGCGCATTGACGAGGCTACATGGATGGGAGCTGAGACCAAGGCGCAGGCAAAGGACAAGCTCGCAAACTTTATAATAAAGATTGGCTATCCTGACAAGTGGAAGGACTACAGCGGCTTGCAGGTAAACGACAGCCTGTCTCTCTACGAGAATCTTGGGCGCATAGCGCGTTGGTCGACCGACGATTACATTGCACGCAACGTAAACAAGAAGGTGGACAAGACCCGCTGGGGCATGACTCCACAAACCATCAATGCCTATTACAACCCCACTACAAACGAGATTTGCTTCCCGGCAGCCATCCTTCAGCCGCCTTTCTTCGACCCGACGGCAGACGATGCAGCCAACTATGGAGCTATTGGCGGAGTGATTGGCCACGAGATGAGCCACGGCTTCGACGACCAGGGCTCACAGTTTGACAAGTACGGCAACCAGCGCAACTGGTGGACGGCTGAGGACAAGAAGCGTTTCGACGAGCGCACCAAAGTGCTTGAAAACTGGTTCTCGCAGTTCGAGGTATTGCCCGGCGTAAAGGTCAATGGCAAGCAGACGCTTGGCGAGAACATAGGCGACAACGGCGGTTTGAACATAGCCTTCCGTGCTTTGCAAAACTCGCTGAAGGAGCATCCGTTGCAAGTGAAGGATGGCTTCACGCCTGAGCAACGCTTCTTCCTTGCTTGGGCACGTGTTTGGGCAAGCAATGCCACCGACGAGTACATCAAATATCTGCTCACGGTGGACGTTCATTCTCCTAACTACGCCCGTGTCAACGCAGCCCTGCCTATGATTGATGCTTGGTACGATGCCTTCAAGGTGAAGAAGAGCAACAAGATGTATGTGCCTAAGAACAAGCGTGCACACATCTGGTAAT
>CAZZNO010000219.1:0-3810 GCA_964655685.1 uncultured Prevotella sp. | reverse complement strand
GAAAGCCTCGCCGTCCGTGTGCAGGTTGTCAACAGCCGATTTTATAGTCTCACGGTAGTCGTTGATTAGTTTGAGATATTTATCCCGCTCGCCACGATAAAGATGGACGATGGCTTGAAGGTTGCGCAACTGCCAGTCGGACCACTCGTTGAGCGTGCGGTCTACTACTGTATAATAGTTACGGGCGTCGATAAACAACACCTTGTCTTTGAAGTTGTCTTTCTTTGCCTTGTTGAATGACCAGAGCGTGCAAGGCAGCGAAAGAGTGTAGAAGAAGTTGTTGGCTACACTTATAAGGACATCCACGCAGCCAGTGTCTACTATCTGCTGACGGATGTCGCGGTCGCGCCCGGCACTGTCTGTTGCCGAACTCGCCATGACAAAGCCCGAACGACCAGTCTTGTTGAGATAACTATAGAAGTAGGAAATCCACAGATAGTTGGCATTGCCAACTTCTTTTGTCTTCTTGTTGACGCTTGGCAGTCCGAAAGGCAACCTGCCAGCGGCTTCTGTCACCTCCGCCTTCACCTTGTCGACATTAAACGGCGGGTTGGCAAGAAGGTAGTCGCACTTGCCAGCTATATTGAAAGCATCGTGATAGAAAGAGTTGGCGGCATCGCCCGACTTGATATGCGCATTAAGCCCATGCACCGCCATATTCATCATACACAGCTGGGCATTGTATTCCACCTTTTCCTGACCATAGAACGTCATCTGCTTGTTGGCATTCATTCCTTCCTGATTGACGAAGTCGCCGGTCTGGACAAACATACCACCCGAACCGCAAGCTATATCCGCCATCACTCCTTTCTTCGGCTCTATGATGTAGACGAGCATCTTCACCAATGACTTTGGAGTAAAGAACACGCCGTCGTCTTCAGCCACAACCTTGGCAAACTTAGACAGAAAATATTCGTATATTCTGCCAATGACGTCACCGCCAACCTCATCCAAGGTCTTGTTGTTGAAGATACGCAAAAGTTCCCTTAACAGCTGGTCAGAGAAGATGTTATAGTTCTTTGGCAAGATGCCTTGCAGTTGTTCGGCATTGTCCTCAACAAGTCGCATAGCATTGTTTACAGCCTCACCTATGGTAAGAATCGGCTGTCCGTCTTTGGTGAAAAGTTTTGCAGAGGCGACATCATCGGGCAAGTTTACAAGGAAGTCGAAGCGAGCCTCCTTTGGCAGGAAGATGGCGCTTTTCTCCACGAAGTCGGAAGCCTCAACAGGCAGCACCACGCCATTGCGCACAGGGCGTTCTTTAAGCACTTCTTTCTCCACAAGCTTAAACCTACTGTAGGCATAGCGCAGGAAGATAAGTGCCAAGACAGGCATGCAATACTGATTGCTCGTCAGTTTACTGTCAGCACGAAGCAAGTCTGCCGACTCCCAAAGCTGCGATTCTAATTTTCTTATATTAAGACTGTTGCTCATTATCAAACTTATTTTCAAGAGTTAGATAGGCTGTATCAATTGCAAATTTAGCAATTAAAAATGAAAACTTCAAGCTTTTGACAAACTCTGTGTGTACTTTTGCAAGTAAAAAAGAGATTATTATGAAATCTTTCTTTGCTTTTGCATCATCAAAGTCTTTATTCTATTGCAAACATGCCGCTTCTAAAGCATTGCTAAGCACAAGTAAAGCATGATTTTAGCTAAATTGTGTTTTATTATTGTGCTATGTGGCTGAAAAGATGTAATTTTGCAGTATTATGGTGAAAATTAAAGTTGTAAACACAGGCAGACAGCCTTTGCCAGCGTATGCTACAAGCCAGAGCGCGGGCATGGACTTGCGGGCTAATATATCCGAAGCTATCACTTTGCACCCAATGGAGCGCAAACTCATTCCCACAGGGCTGCACATGGCTCTGCCCCAAGGCTATGAAGCTCAGGTGCGGCCACGTAGCGGATTGGCATTGAAGCATGGCATTACGGTACTCAATTCGCCTGGCACAATAGATGCTGACTATCGCGGCGAAATCATGGTGCTGCTTATAAACCTTAGCAATGAAGACTTTGTAATAAACGACGGAGAGCGCATAGCGCAAATGATAATAGCCCGCCATGAGACGGCTGAGTGGGAGACGGTAGAGGTGCTCGATTCCACTGAGCGTGGCGAGGGCGGCTATGGACATACAGGAGTAAAATGATGAAAAACCACGGTTTGCACTTACTCGTGCTGTTTGCAGTGGCTGCGTTGTGCCACACGCTTGCGGCAATGCCTTTTGCTGATAAAAAGAAAGCGAAAAAGGCAAATGCTGCGGCTGTTGCCACTGTGCCTGCCCTCAGTTATGAGGAGGACAGTATATTCGGCGAACGCTTTTACAACGCCATGATACAGAGGGAGAAAGGCAATGCCGATTCGTCTTTCCTGTACATAGACTCTTGCCTTCAGATAAACCCGAACTCGGCAGTGGCTTATTTTCTGCGAGCCGATTATTATTCAGACAAGAATCAAGATTCAATCGCACTGAAAGACTTGGAAAAGGCTGCAAGCCTTGAGCCTGCAAACGATTCTTATCAGGAGCGCGTTGCCCAGCTTTACATAAACACAGGCAACTACGCCAAGGGTACAGAGGCATTTGAGAGCCTTTATGCGCATAACCGTGACCGCGACGATGTCCTGGGTGTTCTCATACAGCTTTACAGGCAGTTGCGCAACTACGACAAGATGTTGGATGCCATCAACCGTCTTGAGCAGATAGACGGCGAAAGCGACCAGCTTTCCATGATGCGCATGAACGCTTATGAACTTAAAGGCGATGAGAAAGGAGCTTATACCACGCTGAAAGGCCTTGCCGACAGCCACCCTAACGACCCTAATTTCAGGCTCATGCTGGGTAACTGGCTAATGCAGCATAAGCGTCAGGCGGAAGCTTATGCCATCTATCAAGACGTTTTGAAAGTAGAGCCGGACAACGCAATGGCGCAAAGCTCGATGTATGATTACTACAATGCTGTTGGTAAAGACTCGCTTGCCAAAGGCATGATGGACCGTTTGCTTCTTGGCAAGGAGACTCCGAGTGAAACACGAATGCAGTTTCTGCGCATTGCCATACAGAATAATGAAAGGCAAGGCGGCGACTCTACGCAGATAATCAAGCTCATTGACGACGTGCAGCACATTGTGCCACGAGACACGGTGCTGGCTCAGCTTAAGGTTGCGTACTATTCGTTGAAAAAGTTGCCCAAGGACACCATAGACAATGCCCTGCGCCAGCTGCTTGCCTTGCAACCCGACAATGCTGGCGCTCGCTTGCAGCTCATACAAGACAGGTGGGGAGCGGAGAATTGGGAGGAAATCTCAAAGCTCAGCGAGCCGGGCATGCTCTATAATCCGAAGGAGATGGCGTTCTACTTCTTTACAGGTCTTTCGCGCTATTATCTAAAGGATGACGATGGGGCTCTTGATGCCTTGCAGCGCGGGACTGCCGAGATAAACGACCAAAGCAACCCCGATATAGTGTCTGACCTGTATTCCATGATGGGCGAGATTTATCACAACAAAGGCATGATGAAGGAGGCGTATGCGGCTTTCGACAGTTGTCTTCAGGCAAAACCAGACAACTATGGCACTCTGAACAATTATGCTTACTTCCTTAGCCTTGAGGGAAAGGAACTGGACAAGGCTGAGCAGATGAGCGCGAAGGCTGTTGCCGCCGAGCCTAAGAACTCTACATATCTTGACACTTACGCATGGGTGCTCTACAAGCTTGGGCGATATGCCGATGCCAAGATATACATTGACCAGACGCTGAAGTTCTCCACAGACAGCACCACTGATTCCACTCTCTATGAGCATGCTGCTGA
>CAZZNO010000218.1:0-3866 GCA_964655685.1 uncultured Prevotella sp. | reverse complement strand
AAGGTACACTCTACAGCGATACGGCGCGCTTTACCTATTCGTGGGAGATTGGGCCACAGGAGATTGCCAAGACTCACGACCTGCACATGCAGATGAACCTCACGCCGGGATTCAAGTATTCGCGCTTTATCATCACCGACAAGGAAACCAATGTGAAGACGTACAAAGTCTTCGGTGTGAACGTAAGCTCGTCTACGGCAGGGGACTTGATAGTGGTACTGAGCAAATATCAGGGCAGGGCGGAGATGTCATACCTGCGGCTGGACAAGCCGGCAAACTGGGCAGTGAACTATTTCCAGAGCCGCACCGGGCAGATGTTGGGCAAGAACCCACAGCAACTGTGCGTGCTCTACAGCTACAGCGGCAGTCGTCAGGACAATATGCCCTTCGTGAACCGATACGGACGCGTGATAGCACTTGTAGACAATGTGGGGCACCTCATAGACAAGACAACGATGATGCCAGACACCGTGGCACAGACGCTCACGCAGGACGCCTACCTCGGACTGGTGAGCTACCCCAAGCCGGACATTTCCGGCTACAAGAGTGAGTTTTTCAGCGAAGGAATAGCCCTCTGGCGACAAAACGTCTATGGAACGCAGATGTACGGCGACTTCATGGAAATATCCAACGGACACATATTCGGTGTAGCCTCTATGGCTCCAAGTATATGGACGCACAGCTTCTTCTATGATATAGCAAGCCCATACGCCAACGGCTATCTTTCGCCTTTCGGCTATTGGAACGACATGACCGACACACCTAACCAGGCGGGCTACTCGCTTGGTAGGTTTGTGGTGTTCGACCGTGTCAACGGGCGCTTTGCATCGTGCAGCGACTATGGTAGCATGAGGCCTATAGCTGAGGAGAACATAAGGGCATTCCCTGGCTATACCATGATTTGGGGCTCGGCTACAAACCGACCTAACACCACGAGTATTGCCGTGCTGAGCGACGGCACATCGTGCAGGCTGGTGTTGCTGGAAGGCGTAGCAGGTATAGCAGCTGAGATTGGAGGCGGAAGCGTTGTTAAGCCTACATCGAAGTTCTATATGATGAAGTATAACGACAACCTGTTCTTTAGCTCTGGCAATGCCATCTACCGATACAACATCATGGACATAGGTTCTGGTATGCAGCCGTCGGATCGTAACAAGATAGTAGACCTTACGCAGCTGGGATATGACGGCAACGCAAAGATTACTGACATCTGCGTGTCGAGGACAGAGAAGACAATGCTTGTGGGCGTGTCACGCTATGGCGACGATGCCGAAGCTATGGGCGACGAGCCTAAAGGTGACTTGCTGTATTTCGATATAGACAGCGGCTCAGGCACTCTGACCTACAATGCAGAGAAGTCGCATAAGGGCATATCGGGCATTCCTGTAGACGTGGAGATAAAATACCAGACGCATTACCGCAACGGGCTTGACCTCTCGGGTAACTTGAAAGACAATATTTAAACGACATCCACTTATAGCAATTACGAATAAGATAATGAAGAAATATTTGTTTTTGGCAATACTGGCGCTTTTTGCCTTCGCCTCATGCGTGGAAGACAATAGTGCCTACGATCCACAGGACAAGGAGAATGTGGCGATAGACGACTACAGCAACGAGCAGAAAAACTCCAGCGATAGTTTGCCTGATGGCGTGCTTGTGCCGGGCATACACTTGGTGAAACTTAATGTGACCCAGCCCGACGGGCAAACGGTGGAGCGGCGCTTTAAGTATTTTATGCCTATTTCCATTGACCCAACACGCCCCATATCACTCATTTTCGAGTTTCACGGCAGTTACACCTTCGCAGCAGGCGTTGCGCCAAGTGACCCGTTGCAGGGCATCACGGTGAGCAATCCGCTTATACAAAACGCCATACAGAACAACTGTGTAGTGTGTTTCCCCGCAGGAACAGTTGAGACGCAGGCTGACGGCAGCGGTGCCGTCAACTGGCAGTACAGTGAGAAGCACCTGCCGTTTGTAGATGCCATGATTGACTACTTCGAGTCGCGCACGCCAACTATAGACAAGAACCGCATATATTCCACAGGACAGTCGAGCGGCTCCATCTTCTCTTTTGTCCTCGCCTTTGAACGCTCCAACGTGTTTGCGGCTATAACTCCGAGGGCAGGACAGATGAAGATAGCCGATAATGCCACGCTGCCGTCACGAGCCGTGCCTATCCGTCTGTTCCAAGGCACCGACGACGACATTGTGCAGCACAGCGCGGCAGTAAGTAATATGGCCGAATGGGCACGGAGGATTGGTGGATATTTTGATGCCGACATGCAACTGACAGAAGACTCGTTCGAGATTGAAGGCTACAGGAAGGTGGACACACGGATATGGTCGGGCGGAAGGACTGACTATCAGGTGTACAGCCTTGAAGAAGAAGGTCACGGCGTGTCGTTGTACTATTGCATGCCTTATATGTGGGATTTTATGTCTACACATACACTGAACGACCAGGCTGACGGCCCTTATCTGACATGTAGCAGGAAGGAGATAGACGCTATGTGCGGACAGTCGTTTACGGTCAACGTCAACTATACCGACGGCGCACAGCTGGAAGTGTCGAAGCCGAAGGGATGGACGGTGAACGTGAAGGGAAAGACCATCAACGTCACGGCTCCGCAGAACTATTATGCCTCAATATCGCGCCACGGCAATATGACTCTTACCGTCACGAAGGACGGCAAATCTGTGACTAAAGAAATTGCCTACAAGTTACAGGCTCCTAAAAACTATTTTGAAGTGGGAGATATATATTTCAACAGCAATTTTGAGCCGGTAGGCATAGTGTGCTGGGTGAACGACGACAACATACAAGAGGCTAAGATTATAAGCCTGCAAGAGGTAACCACCCAAGGCAATTATAAGAATATACAGTTTGGCGACTTTGGCAACTTTACCACACCTGACGAAAACGACGGTGAAGGCAATACCGCAAAGTATGTAAAGCAGAACAGCAAGCTTGCAAGGCCGTTGGACAATCAATCGAGCGGACTTATATGGGCGGCAACATACAGCTATAAAGGCGTAAGTGGCTGGTATCTGCCTGCCATTAATGAGTTGAAGGCTATGGAAGAAAACTTTGATGTAATAAGCCGGAAAATGCAAGAGGCAGGAGGAGATGAGTTCTTTATGAAGAAGAACAACTCCTACCTATCGTCTACAGTTACGGCGTCAGGCAATTCAAGCAATGGTTCGAAGACTTTTCACATGTATAGTTTTGCAAACAAGGCTGAGAGCACGCAAACTAGGAACAACACTTCATATTATTACGCACGTGCAATGAAAAACGTCAAGAAATAGAAACCATGAGAAAGCTTTTTTTTATTATTACAATCTCTCTTATATCTCTGTCTGGCTTCGCCCAAACCCCAGGAATATCTTTTTTCCATGGGGCTTGGGACGAAGCTCTGCAGAAGGCAAGGCAGGAGAAAAAGTTGATATTTATAGATTTCTTCACAGAGTGGTGCGGTCCATGCTACAACATGGCTCACAAGGTGTTTGTGCTGCCGTCGGTAGGCGACTTCTATAACAACCACTTCGTCAATCTTAAAATAGATGCAGAGAAGGGTGAGGGAGTGGCGTTGGCTAAGAAATATGGCGTCAGGGTGTTTCCAACCTACATCTATGTAGACCCACAGACGGCTGAGGCTGTTCACCGTAGCTCCAGCAGGCAAGACGCCAGCCAGTTTGTCTTTACAGGATATTCGGCAACAAAGCCTTCGCTTCGCTCTTTCTATCTTGAGAAAGAATACGATGGAGGCAACAGGAGTAGGCAGTTGCTCATAAACTACATCAACTATGAGAACTCCATTTATGCCCATCAAAAGGTTGAGAAAGCGTTTGGCGAACTC
>CAZZNO010000217.1:0-3972 GCA_964655685.1 uncultured Prevotella sp. | reverse complement strand
CCTTTTCTCGGCAAAGATAACCTTTTTCGGCCAATAAACACAAGAAAAGTCAAGAGTTTTTTTTCTTACTTTATGATGACCTTCCTGCCATTAGTTATGTACAAGCCCTTTGCAGGATTGTTTACCCTACGACCCTGAATGTCATAATATATCTTGGAGCCTTCGTGGCTTTCACTGTGTATGCCGTCTATACCTGTAGCCGCACTGACCATTACGTCTACATTGGCTATCTTGCCTGAACCATCTGTAGCAGAAGCCGTAATCGTGGCTTCGCCTATGCCTACGGCTGTGATTAGCCCATTGTTTACCTTAGCAACTTTCTCATTGGATGAAGCCCAAACCAAGGTCTTGTTGAAAGCATCAGAAGGATAAACGGTAGCTGTAATTTGCTTAGTATCACCTACTTCCAATGCAATTACCTCTGGCGACAATACTATATTGTCTACAAGCCCGGGCTCCTTCATAAGGAGCTTTGGCCAATCTTTACCTTCGTCTATATACCATACCTTGTTGAAATCCCAGCCAAGTGATGTGTATGTGGTCTGTTGTTCAAGTGCAGATTCTTCCTTTGCATACCCGTCAAGAATATTGTCTGAAACCTTCTTTGTCACTCCATTGACAGACAATACCATGCCTTTGAGAGCATAGTTGTCTTCACCTGGTTGCTTTGCGCCATTCTTAAATCCGCCAAGCACACGTATGCTCCAGCCGCTTTTATCGCTTACGTCAATTTTCGGGTTTCCTGCCACACAACCGTTTATAGAAGCTTTTCCGCCATCATTATAGCCAACTACGCCTGCCCCATAATAATTGCTGCTGACATCGCCCTTGGCATAACAATTGTTCACTGTTCCATAATTGTAAGCAACCAATCCTGCCGCATAAAGCTTCGAGGCGGCACTTGCCTCACTATAGCAATCCCTAATACTGCCATCTTCAAAGTTTTGACCGGCCAATCCACCTGCATACGAGCCTTTACCTGTCAATATTAAAGCTCCTTTGGCATAGCTGATGCTTATATCCGAACTGCCTGCTCCTAATAATGCACCGGCTACAATACTGTCGCCTGTTGCTTCTATATTTACATTTGAATAGCATCGTGTAATGCTTCCTCCTTTAGCTTCACCTGCCAAGCCACCTATCTTTGCATTTGCAGAAGATGACTCTACTTTGCCTTCGACTGTTACGTTTTTAATGGTCCCATTAATAATCCTGCCTATAAGTATGCCAGAATAATTACCGCCCTTTACACTCTTGCCTTCTGCCGTCCTGACTGTCAAATTGCGAATGTAACCTCCAGGGAAGTTAGAGAACAAGCCATTATAATCTTCATCGGTGTTACACCAAAGACCGGAAACAGCATGGTCATCGCCATTGAAATATATATCAGAAACTCCATTTCTCCCTATTGATTGCCAGCCTTCCGAAGGACTATTGGCATTGATCCACTCCGTCAGGTCAATGTCATTCATCATCTTATAATATCCGCGCTTGTACACTCCTTGCAAATCAGCCGCAGTATAAACCAAGTACGGGTCCGCCTCTGTGCCTTTCCCCGGAAAACTAACATAGGCATTTGTATTTGCAGACGGCCATTTTCCATCACTTATCGCATACAGTCTTATCAATTCGCCAGACTGCAAAGCCCTGACAGTTGAAGAAAAATCATTGCCATCACATTTAACAGAACCTTTATAATCATTACCAATCCGGAAATAAACAGTACCGCCATCAACACTCTTACCTTCTATGTTGGTATCTTTTGATGTAGGAGCAGATGTCAGATATGGAGGTGCTGTCTGCCAGGGTTTATATGGATACGTCTCAGTTTCTTGTATTGCCCAATCCTTATTAAAATCCCAGCCATGAGCCACATAGTTGGCTTTTAGCTTCAATCCTCTTTGTCCAAGGCTCATGCCGTTCTGTTCATCATCGTTTATCTCTTGCATTACTCCGGAAATAGAGACCTTCATCGTGGACAATGCAAGATTACCTTCCGCAGTTCCAAGTTCTCCAATGTAAGTATACGATCCCGTAGTCCTGCCATATATTCTGCCTATTGATTCGTCTTTCGAACTTATAATATCTTGGGCAGCCACAGATGCTTTTATAGTTATGTCTTTTCCTGTATGGTGTTCACTTGTACCTATATAGAAAATAGAAAAGCTCCCGACAAGACCACCAACTATGGAATCTCCTTTTACAGAACCATTAGCAAAACATTTCTGAACGGTTAAGTCAGGTTCCCATCCTGACCACATCCATATTTTACCAATAAGCCCACCAACATTCGACTTCCCTTGAATAGAGCCTGAATAGGAAGAATTGGCTATGTCACCTCCCGTCCAATCTGCTTCGCCAAGACTGCAATCGCCAATAAGCCCGCCTATCCTTTCGCCGGAAGCATTTATATCAGCAACTACATAGCTATTACGAACATTCATTTCACGGCAACACGAATATTGGTTAAGGTTATTATCACCTGTATCTACCCCACCAATAAAACCACCAACATTGTTATTGCCTCTTATTTCGCCATAGTATGCACAACTGTCAATATCAGCTTGTCCATCTTCAAAACTACGATTCTTGGGGTTGTCGTAATAAGTATCAGTAATACCGCCTATAAAACCTCCAACACAGTCTGTGCCTTTGATATTATTATTTACATAGCATTCTGCAAATTTGCCATAAGATAACTTACCAACAAAACCACCAGTAAACTTTTCACCCTCTACATTTGCTTGAACTTTACATTTTACAAAATCAGTAACACTTAAAACACCAGCCTGATTATATCCAATAAGTCCACCTGTTTCACCAATTCCTTCAACTAACCCGCTGCTTATGTCACATTGTTTGAGGCTTCCACTGCCATTATAGCCAATGCCTCCACCTACACTTGTGTGACCTTTGACTTTAGCTTCAACAGTTATCCTTTCAAATGAACATTCAATAGCATTACCGGCAATAGCACCAACTTTATCATGACCTTCTATATTTCCTTTAAGTTTGAAGTTATAGAATTTTGCTTGATTTGCACATCCAAACAAGCCTATATAATCAGAATTGGGACGATTAATCTTTAAATTTTTATTGTATGACCGTTTCCATCGAATATTCCCTTGAAAGGAGTTTTCTCTACGCCAATGGGCTGCCAGCCTTGCACTGGTGAGTTTTCTTCTATCCACTCTGTCAGATCTATGTCTGACATCAGCTTGAAATAAACATTTGGCTTGTTTAGGAAGTTTCTGAGCTGCGACAGTTGCTCAGCGTAGAAGATTAGATAAGGGTCTTTCTCTGTACCTGATCCAGAACCACTGAACTGAGCGAGCATTGCTGACAAAGAGCAGATCAACAACGATAAAGTAACTAAAAGTCGTTTCATTGCCTTAAGAATTAGAATTATAGAATAAATTTAAGGAAAGGCAAAAAAAGAAAGTGTGGACTTATAGTCTTATCCTACCTGTAGGCTCTGGACTGCCCGTGAACTGAATAAGAGAAAATCGCCCACACCTATGGAGGTATATCACATCATAGTGATATGGATATACGCTTACCATAGGAGAGCGCATTCCGTTTATCCCTGTTCACGCGAATGGTCCAGATTCACAGGCGGGAAAAGCGTACGCTTCCTAATATGTCTTTGCCGGAAATGATTTCCAGCACTGCAAAATTAGGAAACTTTTTTTAATCCGCGCTCATTGTGGGCGATTTTTTAATATTTTCTTATGATAAATGTTTCTTCTTCTGAAGGGTTTAGACAATTCTTCAGCCATAAGCAAACATTCCAGCCACTTGCAGCTATGAACATATTGCATTTACCATTGGAAGAAAGACAGGAAGTACAAAAAAACCGCCAGACAATTAAGCCTGACGGTTTATATTAGTTTACGTTAAGTACGTGATTAGTTCAGCTCAGCGAAGTACTTGATGGTGCGAACCATCTGAGAAGTGTAAGAGTTCTCATTG
>CAZZNO010000216.1:0-4044 GCA_964655685.1 uncultured Prevotella sp. | reverse complement strand
GGATGAGTGGGGGTTAAAAGTGCGGCGAGCCCGCTGGGCTCATTTTGATACACCCCCTTTAGTTACAGTGCGCCTGACAGGACTCGAACCTGCACTGCGTGAACAACCAGATCCTAAGTCTGGCGCGTCTACCAGTTCCGCCACAGGCGCAACGCTTGGCGATATTCCTAAGCATGAGGCTTAGCCCTCATGCTTAGCTTTGTGGGTGCAAAGGTAAGAAGAATTATTCAGAACACAAAATTTTATGCTGAATAGTTGTTGCACGAAAATCTGCGTATCATTCGCTTACCTTGTTGCCATCGGTGTCAACATAATAGCTCTCCTTGCCCTTGGTGACCTGTATGGTTCCTGAACTTAGCGAGCCAATGTCGTCATACACAGGCTTCAAGATCTCTTTGCCGTTTTTGTCCACCAGTCCGTGCTTGTCGCCAACGCGCACAAGCGCCATGTCGGGATAATGCATGTCGTAGTTGGACTCAATCTCGTCGTATTTTATCGGGCAGATTATGTTTCCCTTGACATCCACGATGCCGTATTTCTTTCCGTCGCTCACCACGGCATATCCTCCGCGGAAGGCATTCACCTCCTTGAACTTGCCGCTTCGACGCAGCTTGTCGGCTTGTGCCACATAGTCGATGTTGCCATCCTTGTAATAAACTTCCGGCTCCGGGTGTGGGCGCAAGGCAAGATAGGCACCTATGCCGGCAAAGACAACCACGAAAATGATGATGAGTGTGCGCACGGTTTTGCGCTTCGACTCGCGGTCTGCCGCCTCGTTTGCTGCTATTTCAGCCTCCATTTCCCTTCGGCGGGCTTCTTGTTCTTCCTGTGTCATAACTGTCTGTATTATTATTGTTTGTTATTATTTTTCAGTTCATTACAGCTTCATGGTGAGCGATATGCGGTGCCTGCGCTTGTCCACCTCCATCACCTTTACCCTGACATGCTGGTGGAGCTTCACCACATCGTTGGGGTCGCGCACATAGCGGTTGGAAAGCTGTGAGATGTGGACGAGCCCGTCCTGATGGACACCTATGTCTACGAAGGCACCGAAGTTTGTTATATTGGTCACTATGCCCGGCAGCTCCATGCCCGGCACGAGGTCTTCGGGCGTGTGGACGCGTGGGTCAAACTCGAATGTCTCAGCCTTTCCGCGCGGGTCACGCCCTGGCTTTTCAAGCTCTTTCATTATGTCGGTGAGCGTGGGCAAGCCCACTGTTGCCGACACATATTTATTGATGTCAATCTTCTTTCGCTCGTCGGGATTCTTTATCAAGTCAGCCACGGTGCAGCCGCAGTCCTTTGCCATCTTTTCTACTATGGGATAGCTCTCCGGGTGAACGGCACTGGCATCGAGCGGATTCTTGGCTCCCTGTATGCGCAGGAAACCGGCGCACTGCTGAAATGCCGACGGCCCGAGACGGGGAACCTTTTTCAGTTGGGCACGTGACGTGAAGGCGCCGTTCTCCTTGCGGTAGTTGACGATGTTCTGCGCCAGTACCGGTCCTAGCCCCGAAACGTAGGTCAGGAGGTTCTTCGAAGCCGTATTTACGTCCACTCCCACGGCGTTTACGCACAGCTCCACTGTCTGGTCGAGGCTGTGTTTCAGCTTTGTCTGGTCAACATCGTGCTGGTATTGCCCCACACCTATGTTCTTTGGGTCAATCTTCACAAGTTCTGCCAGCGGGTCCATCAGCCTCCTGCCTATGCTCACGGCTCCACGCACGGTCACGTCCTCGTCGGGGAACTCCTCGCGCGCTACCTCCGAAGCCGAGTAAATGCTGGCTCCGTCTTCAGAGACCACGTATGTCGGGATGCCCTTTATCTGGCGCAGAATGTCACTTGTCTCGCGCGAAGCCGTGCCGTTGCCGCAGGCTATTGCATCCACTTTCCACTTGTGGGCAATGTCCGAAAATCTTGCAAGAGCTTTGCTGCTCATTGACTGGCTCGCCCCCTGACGCGCACTTTCGCTTCCTTTGGAGGGGATGGGGGAGGCTACGACGTCGTGGTAGAGCAGGTTGCCTTGCGCATCGAGCACCACCACCTTGCAGCCCGTGCGTATGCCCGGGTCCACGCCCATCACCCGCTTTTGCCCGAGTGGCGGGGCAAGAAGCAGCTGGCTCAGGTTTTCCTTGAACACGTTTATGGCCTCGTCGTCGGCTTTTTCCTTGCTCAGCGCGGCAAACTCGTTTTCTATCGAAGGCTGTATGAGTCGTTTGTAACTGTCTTCAACAGCCTCGCCCACGAGCGTCTGGCAAGGACCGAAGCCGTGAACCCAGTGGCGTTTCAGCCTTTCCACGTTGCTCTCGTCGTCGCCCGTTATGCTCACCCTCAGTATGCCTTCAGCCTCGCCACGACGCATTGCCAACAGGCGGTGGGAGGAACAGCGGCGCAACTCTTCGCTGAAGGCGAAATAGTCGCTGTATTTCTGCGCCTTGTCCTCGTCTTTCATCTTTGGTATAACGCGCGATACGATGACTGCTTCGCGCCTGAAGTTGCTCCTTACGAGCTGGCGTGTGCCCTCGTTCAAGCTTATGTCTTCGGCTATGATGTCCTGTGCGCCCTTCAGTGCGGCGTCGGCATCCTTCACCTCGTCCTTCACGAATCTTGCGGCAGCCATGTCGGGATAGTGCTCCTTCTGGTTCATTATTATCCTTGCCAGCGGTTCCAGACCCTGCTCACGGGCTACTTGCGCCCTCGTGCGGCGGCGCGGTTTGTAGGGCATGTAAATGTCTTCTATCTCTGTCGCATCCCACGAGTTTTCAATGCGTTGCCTCAGCTCGTCGGTCAGTTTGCCTTGCGCGTCGATGGTCTTGATTATCGTCTCCTTGCGCTTTTGCAGCTCCTTCAGCTTCTCATAAAGGTCGTTGATGGCGGCAATTTGCACCTCGTTGAGGTTGCCCGTAGCCTCCTTGCGGTAACGGCTTATGAAGGGTATGGTAGCCCCACTGTCGAGCAAGTCGATGACGGCTTCCACCTGCTCGGCACGTATATTGAGGCTCTTTGATATTATTGCGGCGTATTGGTTCATGGTCTGTTTTTGTTGTTTCTAAGTGCAAATGTACAAGAAAATAGTCAATTGGCAAAGAAAACATTTGCTCAAATGTAAGAAAAATATTAAATTTGCAATTAGATACCAATCAAAACCTATTTTAAATTTTATAGTTATGCGGTATGTACTATTTACTAATAGCGTTGATTTCGCTATTGTTGACGAAAACGACGTAGGACTGTTCCTGTATGACTCGCCAAGCCGTACATGGTCGGCTGTGGTGGCTGGCTTCGACCATCCCATCAGACTCCGTAGCAAGATAAACAGTAGCATGATAACTGGATTTAGCAATTGCTATGTGCAGGTTCATCAGCAATATATCATAAACGTCAACTACCTGCTGAGCGTAGTTGACAACAAATGCCGTTTTGCCCCTCCCTATGACAAAGTGGACTATGTGACATTGGGGCGTGTATATCGCAAGAAGCTTTTGGACAGCTTCCCCAAGCTTTAGTATAACTTTGTAAATATAAAGTCGGCGCAACCCCTCTCAGGAGTGCCTTGTTTTGCTTCAAGCCAACGTCTGTTTTTGTACAGCGCAATGGTGGTGAAAATTGCAAGCGCTTGATAATCAGAGATATAGCAAGATAAGGATTTTTAGTTGCTCTTTGGCTTTCTTCTTTACGGCGTGCGTATCACATAGAAGCGCCGTACGAGTAACCTTCGTACGCCGTACGTATCACGTAGAAGCGCCGTACGAGTGACCTTCGTACGGCGTGCATGCCTCCCAGAACAGTCGTGGCTGGGTTAGAGTTGCTGCTGGTTAATGCCTGGTGTCCGGCGGCGACCCTCCACGGGTCGCGACCTGCCACTGACACTAAAAGGGGGTGTATCAAAATGAGCCCGGCGGGCTCGCCGCACTCATAACCCCCACTCATCCTCGAAGCGAAGCGAGAGGTGAGTGGGGGTGGGCAAAAGGGTGCAGAGGCACAGCCCCGGAAGGGCTGCCGCTGGTAAATGCTTGATGTTCAGCGGCGACCCTACGCGGGTCG
>CAZZNO010000215.1:0-4055 GCA_964655685.1 uncultured Prevotella sp. | reverse complement strand
GCCCCCGCTGTAACCGCAAATCCAAGGAATCATATCTTCAAGATACAGTTCCTTGCCAGACAGTTGAGTTTGAAGTGATTGACGGTACAAAAGGACCTCAGGCAAGCAATGTAACAGTTTGCGAATAGAGATAGGCGATTAAGATTTGCCTAGCAGATAACAAAACAACACAGAACAGCATAGAACAGAACATTACAAAACAAATTAGATATATAACTGTGTATGCTTAATCGTCTATCTGTGTTCACAAACACCATAATTTTTCATAGGTAAAGCAAGTGGCATATAGCCACTACTACAAAATAACTGACCTCACTTTGCGTCAGAAAAGGACAGAATAGTGTAGAAAAAGAAACCATAGAACAGAACAGCATATATGCTACTTGCTTTGGCTATGAGAGTTGTATGAATAATAGATAGCTCAATAGAGTTTATCTAAGAAAGAATACATCTTTATAAAACAGCATAACTCAACATAAAATACCACATTTTAACATAAAACAGTACACCTTAATGGATTTTTATTGAGTTATCTGTTATTCATACAACTTAATCTCACAACTGAATATTTGTACAAAGAATAGATGGCTTATATGCTGTCAATACAATATATCATAGCATACCGTAGCTTATCATATCACAATTCATAATATCATATTGCAACATAAGCTATCTATTGTTTGTACAAACAACACAACTTAATACAAACCATTTTATTAAAAGGAGATTACAAATTATGGCAAAGAAAACTACTACAACACAGACATTGGAACTTACAAGCATTTCCCCTAAGACAGTCACAGTTACTATTGTCGGGGATAGTGACCTTGTTCTCAACAAAATGAACGACACAACACGAAAGACACTTACCGACCAAAGAAAAAACAAAGCAAAAGATGTGAGCGGAGAAAAAAATGTTTGGGAACAGATTATCACATCTTTACACTGGCTTAACGGAAAACCGGAAGATTTATCTGAAAAAGGTTTGGCAGATGCACTGGAAAATAATGCACCTTGTCTTACTGCTTTTGGTTTAAAACAATCATTCAAGCAGGCTCTTACAAGAAATAAGATTGCCACATATTCTACGGAATTTGATGCAACCATGAATGTTATCGGAAAGGGAGATGGACTTGTGCCTATCAGCTTTGCAAGTCACACGGTTGACGAAAAGTTGATGTCTCCTAGAAAGGGCAGTCCGGTTTTAGTGTATCTGAATAGATTTAGTGGCTGGCGAGCAGAAATCACAATATCCTACTTGGAAAATGTGTATTCATTAGAACAGATTATAAACATCATCAACCTTGCAGGATTTGGACTTGGTATTGGCAGTGGCAGGACAAGCGGTTATGGAAGATACCATGTTGAGAATGTAGTCGGATAGGAGAAAATGATATGGCAAACGTAACACAATTCAACAGGAACAATGCGGGAGATGCTATTTTACTTGACATTCAGGGCTTGCAAGATGCTTTGCAATGTGGGAAAAGTACAGCTAGAAGGATTGCAAAAGAAGCAGATGCAGAAATAAGAATCGGAAGAAGATGCCTGTATAAGAGAAGGAAAATAGAAACATATATAGATGGCATAAAGGAAATATAGGGCGGTTAAAACACATGGAAAAGGTGGCATGGAAAATAGAAGGTTATTTCAAAGCAGATGCACAGAAATGTTATGAGGAAATGGGAAATTCGAGTATCTCTCCAGAAGAGGTACTCGAAAAAGCCAAAGACAAAAATTCAGAATTACATAAATGTTTTGAATGGAATGACAGTGTGGCTGCGAATAAATACCGTTTAATACAAGCAAGAAAAATCATTCAGTTCATTGTTAAAGTTCCTGAAAAAAAAGATGAACAGCCTACAAGAGTGTTTCAAATATCATCTCAAAAGGGCGAATATCAACCAACGGTATTTTTTCAAAGAAATAACGATGAGTACCAAAAACTTTTGGCAAGAGCAAAATTAGAACTGCAAAATTTTAGAAAGCGATATGAGTCACTGACTGAATTGGAAACAGTCATAGAAGCAATAAAAAATTTATGAAAGGATAATGCACCATGAAAGTATCAAAAATCCGAATAAAAAATTTGTTCGGAATTACAGAATTTGAGGGCGATGGAAAGAGCATCGAACTTACCGGGGATAACGGTGTTGGAAAAACCTCTGTCATTGATGCCATTAAGTATGTTCTTACAAACAATTCCGACAGAGAATATATCATCAAAAATGGCGAAACAGAGGGAGAAATCTACATAGAAACAGACAGCGGACTTTCTATTGACAGAAAGCCGAGAACTGCAATGACGGACTATAAATCTGTGAAACAGAACGGAAATGTAATTCCTAGTCCAGAATCATTTTTAAGAACAATTTTCACACCATTACAGCTTTCTCCTATGGAGTTCATTGCTATGGATAAGAAAACCCAAAACGCAACCATTCTGGATATGATTCAGTATGACTGGAATCTTGAAACAATCAAGGAGTGGTTTGGGGAAATTCCTAGAGATGTGAACTACGAGCAGAATATTTTAGCCGTACTTAACGATATTCAGGCAGAAAATGGATATTACTTCATGCACAGACAGGACATCAATCGTGACATCCGTGCAAAAAAGGCGGTCATTGAGGACATAGGTAGTTCGTTGCCTATTGATTATGACGGTGCAAGATGGGAGAAAGAAAATCTCTCAGACCTCTATACGGAGATTGAGAAAATCCGCAAGGAGAATGAAACCATCGAAAAGGCAAAACGCTTGAAAGACAATCACGATGGGAAAATCAGAAGTTTTCAGGCGGATAGAGAAATTAAGTTGGCGGCTCTCGACAGCGAGATGAATCAACAGGAAAAATCTATTGAAAGTGAGCTTGCACAAATCAAAGAGCGAATGAAATCCCTCGAAGAGAAGAAAGCCGGACTTGCTGACGTAAAGGCAGACAAGATTAGGGTGATCCAGTCAGAGTACGATGCAGCCGTTTCCAGATATGAAGCGGAACAGGCTTCTTATGCAGAATATGCGGACATGGAAACCAAACCGATTGATGAGCTTATGGAAAGAGCTTCTGAAACAGAAAAAATGAAAGGTCACATCAACGAATGGAGAAGAATGTTATCCATTCAGGATGAAGTGGCAGAACTGCAGAATGAGTCAAATTCTCTTACTGAGAAAATAGAACTTGCACGAACTCTTCCGGGAACAATTCTCGAAACGGCAGAGATACCTATTGAGGGATTATCTGTTAAAGACGGAATACCTCTTATCAATGGGTTGCCGGTAAGTAATCTTTCAGAGGGAGAAAAACTCGATCTGTGTATTGATGTTGCAATACAGAATCCAGCGGGATTACAGATTATCCTCATTGACGGAACAGAAAAATTGTCGGACGAAAACCGCACACGTCTTTATGAAAAGTGCAAGAAAAAAGGGTTGCAGTTTATAGCAACCAGAACAACAAGTGATAACGAGCTTACAGTTATCGAACTTTAGGAGGAAATACTATGGCAGGCAGTGATGATTTTGGTAAGGAATTAGACAAGTTGATTGTAGCGATGATGCTAAAGGAAATTTTGAGTGAGAAAGAAGATGTTTGTGTCAAACCGTTTACAGTGGAAGTTGCCATGACAGAACATTCGCTCTCTTGTGGCACTTCTGTAAATAAGAAGTTTTTTAACGATATTGAGGGTGGAATGGAATGGGTAGAGGAAACCAACGAACTCATCGGAAGCATTATGGCGGAGCAGACAACAAAATTATCTAAATTGTTGCAGAAATCTTTTGGCATCGAAGTTGCAGAAGAGATTTCTACACCTACCGGAGAGACGATTGGAGACATTCTTAAAAATCTTTTCGGGGGGGCGATAGTTCAAACTAAAAACAATCTGCCTGTCATAACTAGAACTTTTGGCAGGCAGATTCAAAAATAAAGAATGGAGGCATTTTAAATGGCAACAACAGACAAAAATTACTTAAAGGTAGTGTACAACGATTTGAATACAACACTTGATAAGCAAGTGGCAGCACTGCCGGATATGTTTAGCAAACAGAGATTTAT
>CAZZNO010000214.1:0-4150 GCA_964655685.1 uncultured Prevotella sp. | reverse complement strand
GACCTGCAAAGATGTAGCTTATCTGCATGTCTTCAAGAAACTCCAGGTAGTCAGCACTGATACCCTCACCGACAACGGCAATGACATTCATGCCCTCATAGCTGTTTGACGGGAAGCGGATGTCGCCCTGCGGCACAAGGATTACGAGCTGCGTCTCTGAGCTGCAATCGCCGATAAACGTATGCAGCTGGTCGGGGAAAGCCTTGTGGCACGAGCAACCATTGAAGCGCCCCGCAAAGATGCGCTTAGCCTCAGCCTCGCACATTAGGTATGCTACGGAATTGGTGTTGTTGTTTTCCATGTCTTTATTTCAAGCTGTCAATCCACTTGTTGAGCTCTGCCTCAGAGGTCTTCATCTCGTTGCGGTGGCCTGACGAAGCCGAGAAGCGGAACTCGTGGCTCTTTTCTACCCTTGCGCCGCTATGCTCGGCAGCCGCTGTCATGTCGCTGATGACGTGACCCGGCCAACCGGCATTGGTCATAAACGGAACAACGGTCTTGCCGTGAAGGTTGTGCCCGACGAGAAAACTCATCACCACCGGTGCCGGGGCATACCACCAAGTAGGCGTGCCCACTATTATGCGACTATAGTCATTGAGGTTTACGCCCAACGGCTTCAGCTTTGGGCGATAACCGTGCTTTACTTCTTCCTCGCCTTGCTCCACAACCTTAGCATAATCGCGGCTGTAGGCTGCCAGCGGCTCCAACGCAACGATGTCAGCTCCAAGAGCCTTGCTTACTTTCTCAGCTATTCGCTTTGTGTTTCCAGCAGTGTAGGAGAAATACACCACCAACGTCTTATCTTTGTTTTCCATATTGTTAGTACATTTATTGCTTAATATTGTTGCTGCCAATGCTGTGAAGACAGATAGGGAAACCACGGTCAATAATATCATTCTTTTCATGGCGCTATTTCTTCAAAATCTTTCTTCCGTTTACAATGTTTATCCCTCTGCCAAGAGAGTGGCGACGATAACCACTGAGGCTGTAAATACTTCCAGAGCCACTGTTTGCCTTTACACTGCTAATGCCAGTTGTTCCCGCCTGCCTTCGCCAGAAGTTCACGGCATCGTCTATCCAACCCTCGGCTACGGTGCCAATGCCGAGCCCGAAGCCGTGGGGCAAGCCTTGATAAGCATGAAACTCAGTAGGAATGCCAAGCCGAGATAAACTTTGCAGGCGCGACTGCATAGTCTGCCACGGCGCAATGCCGTCGCTTGTTCCCACGCAAGCGTATGTGGGTGCATCATACCGGCTCACGGTAGAATAGCCCGTATACTGCATTATCACCGCCTTCGCCTGAGGAATGTCCGCCCTGCCGGTCAACTGCCTGAGGTTGGCGCTGTTGCCGAGCGTAGCTGCCATACGGGCTCCGGCGCTGCCGCCCCAAAGAGAATAATCGGTGGCATCTACACCGAGCCTTGCGGCATTGTCGTGAATAAACACGATGGCTCGGGCAAGGTCGTCGTAGGCATAGGAGGGACGGTAGATCAGCGCAAAAGCATTGTAGCCTTTCTTCGACAGTTCAAGTGCATGGGGATAGCTGTCCTGCATGGCTCCGACGTAGGCAAAGCCGCCGCCGGCATTGCATATAGCCACAGGCGCGCTTTCTACCTGCCCGTTAGGGGAGGGCTGGGGAGAAGCCTTGAAGAAGAACAGCCCCGTATTGCGCAGCTCGGGGTTCTGTGCCTTCTCCGCATCAGTGTAAATATTGTAGAATATAGTATCGCCCTTTGCGGCATGAGAATGCATGTAGTTCACAATCTCAACAGTCTTATCGGGGTCGATATAATTATACCACACAAGCCGCAGGTCCTGCAACGTGTTGCCGCTCCAATATCCTTCGTCTACGGGGAAAATCAGTCTGCCGTAGCCGGCGAACACAGGGTCGTTGATAACATCGGTTATCCTGCTTGTGCGTGAATAATAATTATCGTTTGTCATTTCAGAATCTTTTGTTGGAAAGAACTTCGGGATTGCATTGTAGCAAAATTCCCAAACTGAATACATATCGTGCTGACCATTCGGACGCTCGTGATAAGAGTAAGTTGATGGTCCGAACTCGGGCAGTTGCATCATAGCCATTCCCTGATTGTGTGTCTGGTCGTAGCGCACATCTGATGTGCCGACAGCGTGCCATACATGGAAAGCGTTCTTGTATTGAGAAGCATCTACGACAGAGGCAAGGAACTTCGCGGTAGCTGCTGGCTCGCTTGCTCCGCCGAACATCTCCACGTGCCAGCTGTCGCCGCTCATAGGCAGGAAAAAACGTTGCAGGTCGAAGCAATGTTCGAAGATATACCATGTCGTAACGGAGCCAAGCGAGAAGCCGCCGAAGGCACGGTGGTCGCGCGAAGCTACTATGCCAGCGTGGTCTGTCGTTTCGGCGTAAGTAGAATAGCGGCTCTCAATGGCAGGAATTAGGTCGTGCTCATATTCGTTGAAAAACACGGCAATCTCATCCGTCGACTCGCCCCAGCCTTTCGAACGGTTGTCTTTATCCCACGTCGGCGATACGGCTATGAACGGTCGGCAATGGCCATGCTCTATCATATTGTCGAAAAGGTTCTTCAGCTGCTGGCGGTCGGGCATACCGAAATATTCTTGCGCAGTGCCCGTCCAGCCG
Organism: uncultured Prevotella sp.; assembly: GCA_964655685.1. Lineage (GTDB taxonomy): Bacteria > Bacteroidota > Bacteroidia > Bacteroidales > Bacteroidaceae > Prevotella. The sequence continues at coordinate 1,524 of CAZZNO010000214.1, read as the reverse complement.
TGCATCAGATAAATGATGTCATACTTCTTGCTTGCGTCGTAACCGTAAGGCAAGTAGACGTAAGCAGGCTTGTGCGTCGTAGGGCGGTCGCTGCGGGTATAGTCTTTCGACTCATAGTTGACAACTTCTACTGTGCCTTGCTGAGAAGCAGCGTTGAAATAATCGGTAGGCACGGCAGTGGTAGTCTCTATGCGGCTGCCTGTAGATGTAGAGTCTGATTCGCCATTGCCGTCAGGCATATTGCTATTGTCCGAGCAAGCCGCAAGTACGAAAGCAGAAAATATAGACATGGCTATAGTAAATAATGTTCGCTTCATAATCTTTAGTCGTTCAATTTAAACTGGCTGCACATCCTTGCCGTCGATTCCATTGAGCTCTTGAAGAAACGGTCTTCCTTGTTAAGGGCACGTATTTCGTTCATCTCATATTGCGACAGGGCAAAGTCGAAGACGGAGATATTCTCCTTTATATAGCCGTGGTCGGTAGCACCGGGGATAACGGAGAAGCCTTCCTGCAAGTGCCAGCGAATGATAATCTGTGCCGGAGTCTTGTGATGGTCGGCAGCAATCTTCTTGATGACAGGGTCACGAAACAAAGCGCCGTTGGACATTGCGCCGCCGAGCGGGAACCAGCATTCGAGTTGGATGTTGTACTTCTGAATCTTCTTGCGCATGTCGAGACGCTGAGCGTATGGATTGCACTCTATCTGCATCACCTGTGGCTTCATCTCGGCAGAGTCAACAAACCAGCGGAAAAGCGCATCGCAACGCGGGTCGGCATAGTCGAAATTGGAAATGCCGAGGGCACGAACCTTGCCTGCCTTGTAAGCGCGAACCATAGCGTGCCAGGCTGCCTTAACATCGCCCACAGGCTGATGGATGTAAAGCAAGTCGATGTGGTCGGTGCCCAGTCGCTTCAGCATTCTGTCAATGGCTGCATCAGCGTCGGCATTGGTATAGTCTGATGGCCACAGCTTTGATGTAATCCATACAGAGTCACGATTCACACCACTGTCCTTGATGCCCTCGCCAACTCCTTTTTCGTCGAAATAAGCGTGGGCGGTATCGATATGGCGGTAGCCGTTCTTGACGGCGAAGCTCACGGCATCCTTTGCGATGTCGTTGTTCGGTATGCCATAGGTGCCGAGCCCGAACTGCGGCATCCGCACACCATTATTTAATGTAAGGTAAGGCACCTGTGCCTTTACTTGATTAGCTGACAGGAGCATTGCCACTGCCATCATAACGCCTGAGAATAATGTCTTGATATTCATAATATTTCCTTTCTTTGTTCTTTTTGACAGTGCAAAGTTACTTCTAATATTTCTATGCCCTTTTACACAAAATACGCCTTCAATTTATCTTTTTTCTGAAAGTGATTTTCTGTAGCTTACAAAGAAATGAGTTTCTGAAAAATTGTCCTATTCATCGGAATTTTGTGCAAAAGGCATTAGCTGAAATAGCCGTAATTTTGCACTGTCGTTCGAAGTCAGGCTGCACTCAGCATAAGAGCAAGCTCTTCTGC
>CAZZNO010000213.1:0-4191 GCA_964655685.1 uncultured Prevotella sp. | reverse complement strand
ATGCTAAGGCTCCGGGAACCAAGAGGTTCACGGAGCCTTTTTCGTTTATGCATATTGGGCTTACTGGGCCTAATAGGCCTACTGGGCATATTATGCCTACTAAGCATAAGCTCTAAAAGAAAAAAAGATGAGTAGTAAGAACAGTGTTGATATGCTTCATGGTTCCTTGTTGGGAAAAATACTTACGTATGCTATACCGTTTGCGTTCAGCAGTATTTTGGAGCAGCTTTTTATTACCATAGATGTCGCTGTTGTCGGCAGGTTTGCTTCAAGTGAGGCTTTGGCAGCTGTGGGAGCCAACACTTTTCTAATCAATCTTTTCATCAATCTTTTTGTAGGTATATCGTTAGGCTCAAATGTAGTCTTGGCAAATCATATTGGGCAGAACGATAATAGGCGTATACGTCACGCGGTGAGTACTACGGCTTGCTTGTCACTGATAAGTGGTTTCACTCTCTTGGCTTTGGGATTATTGTTTGCTGACCCTATGCTTTCGGCTATGGGTACGCCATCCAACATAATGGAGGAAGCTACTCTTTTCCTTAGAATATATTTTCTTGGATCACCGTTCTTCATGATTTATAATTTCGGAGCTTCCATCTTGCGAAGCAAGGGAGATGCCAAGAGTCCTTTGTATATTCTGGTTATTTCGGGTTTCATCAATATAGGCTTGTGCCTTACTTTTGTCATTGGGCTTGACATGAGTGTAGCAGGTGTAGCAACGGCTACCGATATTGCTTATGTTTTCAGCTCTGTGGCTGTTGTTTATCTTTTAAGGAAAGAGAGTGGGGCTTTCCGCTTGAATTTCAAGAGAATAAAGATATATAAAACGGAATGTACCAATATACTTAAGATAGGAATTCCGGCAGGCTTGCAGGGAATGGTGTTCTCTTTCAGCAATATTTTTGTACAGGCATCCATTAATACTTTTGGTTCCGCGGCTATCGCCGGAGCTTCAGTGTCGCAGAATTTTGATGCTTACTGCTATTTTTTGCTTTCTGCGTTTTGTGGCGCAGCTGTTACATTCGTCGGACAAAACTACGGTGCAGGCGAATTTGGGCGTTGCAAGCGCATCTTCTGGATTTGCTTGGCGTGCGGTGCGGCATCTTGTTTTGTTGCCAATATGCTGTTCCTTATATTCGCCGACCCTGTGCTTTCTTTATTTACAACAGACGCACAAGTAGCCCATTACGCCAAACTGCGTATGTTCACGGTTCTTATATTGCAATGGGCAGCCGCTTCCTATGAGGTGCCTTCGGCTGTGATGCGTGGCTTTGGTCATTCTATGCAGCCAGCCTTGCTTACCATATTCGGCACATGCGTACTTCGCCTTTGCTGGATATTCTTTGTTCTTCCAGTGTGGCCCGGCTATGTGCACCTCATGTATTGCTACCCAATATCTTGGTTGCTAACGGGTTTGTTCGTAAGTATATTGTTTATTTATTACTGGCGGCATCTCTTGAATAATTCACCAAGAAACGCCGCAGTTTAAGGACTTGCCTTTGTGCGTTGGTATAATTATCGCTGTCCCATTTGTTTATTATGCTGTCAGCCGCCTGCATCTCCTTATTGTCTTTTGTTTCATAAAAGAACAGGAGATGCGCTGTAGGCAACAGCAAGTTGTTCTGTTTCAGTTTGGGTAACACTTCATTCAGGCTGTCTTTGTATTCTTTTGTGGCCTTCCCTGTGGCAATGGATGCTGCGTAAAAGGCTAAATAAAAGTTTGCCTTGTCGTTTGGCAGAAACACCTTGCAGTCTTGCAGTGACTTGCCTATTTGGTTTATTTCGTTTATAATGGAATTCCTGTCGAGCATGCCATCGTCTTCTATTAGAAGCAATGACAAAAAGGTCATTTGCTTGCAGTCCTTTTCAACGTCAGTAGACTTTGCTACTTTCTCAGACAAAGGTTTTATGTAATCGGGCTTGATACTCACTGCTGCAATAGCCACGTCGGGCAAGCTGACAACAAGATATTGCCCACGCTTATGTGGCAATCTCTGTATGATGCCTGTGATGCCCTCAAACGGGCCGTCCATTATTTTGACCTTCTCGCCCCTTGCAAGCCTCAGTTCTTCTGGCTTGTAATATGTAAGTTTAGCACCTCTTATTTCGTTGAGTTTTCTGAAATTCGCCATTTCGTCATCCCTCACGTATACATATTGCAAGGTGCCGTCGCCCATGCGGTGGCTTTTCAGGTACATATATTGTCTCATTTGGCTTGTCTCGCGGTACTCCAATAGCTGTTTCCTGCATCCTTTGACAAACACAAAGCCATAAACGGTAGGCACTTGTCTGCGTACTTTCCTGCCATGCGTTGTCTGGAGGCAATAGCGCATAGGCACATACGCGTCGAACCCAAGCCTTTGCAGTTCGTCGTGTATGTAAAGCTCTTTTCTGTAGCTTACTGAAAAAACGTACCAGTGTTTTTCGTTTTCGCCTATGGGCATTATGACTGTTCCTGATTAAAAGCAGAGGGTCAACGCGTTGGTGCTATAAGGTCAGAGCGGGATGTGCCGACACAAGAGTTTGGCATTTGTATGTGCAGCATTGCGCATACGGTTGGAGCAATGTCGGTCATGTGCACTGCTGCCGAAGTCTGTCCATGTCCCACGTGCCATCCGTAAAGCACAAATGGGATGTGTGAATCGTAAGGATTCCACATGCCGTGTGTGGTGCCAATGTAATCGGGGGTGTCGGAAACGTTCTCCCATCCAGCTCGTGCCACATAGAAGATGTCGCCACTGCGTTCCTTGTTGTAGCCGTTGACAATCATTTCGCGTATAGGCTGGGGAATGGAGGTTGTGAGTACCTTGTCATAATCTACGGCGTAGAGAATCTTGTCGTTCTGCTCCAGCAATTGGCAAACGCGTGCCTTTACTTTCTCCAAATCGGCATTTGCCTTGCTTATGCCGTCGTGGTTCAAGTATATTCTGCCTGCGTTCTCAGTCTTTATCACCGGCGAGAATCCAAACTCCTTTTCGAGCTGAGCCTCTACAGGCTTTATGTTTTCCCACAGTTCAAGTCCGCCTGAAGGAATGTTGTGCTTCTTCATGACATTAGGATTATGAGCAGCACCATGATCGGCTGAGAGGAACATAAGGTAGTTGCTGCGTCCCACTTTCTCGTCAAGCACATTGAGCAAATGGGCAACTTGGCGGTCAAGCTCCATGTAAACATCATGGTTCTCCTTGCCTCGTGTGCCGTAGGTGTGCCCTATGGCATCTGTAGACGAGACGCTTATAGCGAGCATGTCGGTTATGTCGTCTTGTCCCATTTGCTCATTTAAGAGCGCAGCTTCTGCCATTTGGAAAGTCTTGGTCACGCCTGGCACTGAGGTTTTTACATCGGTGCCTGGTTTAGCGGCTATCTTCTTGTTAGTGTCTTTCACCCATTGTGGCAATTCGTTCATGTAGTATGTAGACGAAACGAAATGCCCGGCAGATGCATCCCACCAATAAGCGGCATCGGCTCCGTGTCCTGCCGGCAGTATAGCGGCACGGTCTTTTAAAGCTACACCAATGACTTTTGCCTTATAATCGGTGGCTATTTTGAGCACATCGCCTATACCCGATGCCAACAGGTTGCGCGGCGACATCTGCCCTTCCTTGCTATCAGAGCCAACGCTCTTTACGCTTTTGTCTTCGCAGCAATACATGTGCTTGCCATTGATGTAGAAATCGTTTCCAGCAATGCCTGTCAATGCCGGCACGCTGCCTGTGTATATGCTGCTGTGACCGATGGCAGTTACGGTAGGCACGTATGGAATGAGGCAGTTCTCATAGGAAAAGCCGCCATCTACAAGCCTACGCAAACCGTCGGTGCGGAACTGGTTGTAGTAATAGTAAAGATAATCCCAACGCATCTGGTCTACTACGAGCCCTACTATGAGCTTTGGCCTTTCAATTTGTGCCATTGAAGGCAGGGCGAGCAATGTGGCTGCAATGATTGCCAGCAAATTTCTTTTCATGATGTATCAGTTTAAGTTTTATTTAGTGCAAAATTACGTATTTTTGATTGAAAAACCTTGGAATTATGATAGATTTTATCTTTGTTTCGGGCGAAAACATTGTTTGGCTAAAAAAGGCATTCATGCAGGATAGAATCTGCAATGAGTGCTGTAGGATAATAAAAACAAAAAGGGGGTGTATCAAAATGAGCCCAGCGGGCTCGCCGCACTCATAACCCTCACTC
>CAZZNO010000212.1:0-4197 GCA_964655685.1 uncultured Prevotella sp. | reverse complement strand
GTACGTTTACGAATTACTCGTTGGCGAGCTTCTCTAACTTTGACTGCGATGGACCTAACTATTCAGCCGAAACATCACCTGTAGCCCCCGAGGGCTTTAACTATGAACTTATGGCTCCCGGTCGTCATATTGCCAGCACAATACCTAACGGCAAATACCGCTATCTTAGTGGCACGTCTATGGCAGCACCACTCGTGGCAGGAGCTATCTCCGCCTTGGAGATGGTGAAGAACTACGACTCACAGGAGATTCTGTGGGGTGACCTTACTCATAGTGCCACCATTCTCGGTGCTTATAACATCAAAGACCGCCCTGCAGAACTCGACTTTCTCGGTATGCAGATGCGAGACCGTAAGGAGTTGACCGATGGCGAGATTGATGATAACTCTTACGCTACCAACGATGGTGAGGCTGATGCTGGTGAGACTTTGAATATCTATCCTATCATCCGCACGACCTTTGGCGCTGCAAAGAATATCAAGTTGAAACTTGAGATGGGCGACCAATATGAGGATAAGTCGCTCGTTGACATTCTTACGCCTTCCGTTGACTTTGGCATGAACCTTACGGCATACGGCAAGGGCGTGAGCGTCAATCCTTTGCGCGTAAAGCTTAGTCCTAATATCGCTGATGCCCGTCACCTTAAGTTAAAGATTGTGGCTACTGCCGATGGCACTGACCAGACATTCGAGCAACCGTTCACCATCACCGTGAGTAACATGCATAAGATTGGTGGACTTATTGAAAAAGATACCACGCTTACTGCAGACAAGACTTGGTATGTAACCGAGAATATTGGTATTCCTCGTGGAGTTACAATGAAAATAGAACCTGGTACACGCCTTGAGTTTGCCACTGGTATGGGCTTGTCTTCATTTGGAAAACTTATAGCTAAAGGAACTCCAGAGAAGCCTATCATTTTTACTAAGCATACTGGTGAAGGCTTTTGGGCTGGCGTGAGGACGCATTGGAGTGAAAATATTCATACTCACCCATCTTATAGCAATGACTACATTTATACGAATGCAGACACGACCAAGTTCACAATATTGTGGACTGATGAGACTCCGTATAAGCTTGCTACTTCATCTAATAGTTATTATTATAATCCTAATAAAGAAGCTAATCCAAATAAACAATTCTATCTTTTCGATTATATCGATGTAAAGAAAAAAACAGAAGATCTAAAGAGAGATACGACTTTGGCAACGAATCCAAGTTTTATAACTTCAGAAGTCCTAAAGATGCTTGCCGACTATAAGGCTTGGGATGATACATGCAAAGCAAAATATAGCAATAATATAGCAGAACCCACAGAAGGCTTTTATAACTTTATTTCCTTTAGTACTCATATTCGGTTCTATGACAACCCTCGCGACACAATATTTTTCTGTAAGTTGTCGTATTGCGAATTTAATGGTGTAAAACCGTATATGTATGATTGTGAGATATCACATACATATGGTAATCAATTTTATACATTTGAAGGTGAACGTAATAACTTTGTTGAAAATGGATTAGACAGAACGTATAGCACATGGGATAATGCCCATTTCCATAATGCATATAATTATATTAATAATTATGAACAATGGGGGAACGGTCTTGCAGAGGACTATCTTCCATATTACAGCAACCTTGTAAACTCTAATTACATTAATAGCACTGGGCAGACGCAAATAGATGGCAAGTACAAAGGCAAAACATATTGGATAAGGAACAATAGTACTATTCCTACCGTTGACCATGCCGACCATCCGTCATATCTTGGAACTGCTCGTGAAGACCTTGTTCGTCCATACTGTTACGAGATAGGCAATGCGCCAAATACTTATGGCAAGATTGACCTTAGCAATATGCTGAAGGAGCCGGTGCATGAGGCACACGGCATAGTTTGGAAGGTTGTTGTTGACGGTAAGGACGCACAGGATGAATATGAACAGTTGGCTCCCCTCGGCGTTGGCAGACATCAGTTCTGCGTGTGGTTCAACCGTCCGATGAACATTAACAAGGCTCCGCAGATAACCTTTGGCGTACGTGACCCGTACACGCAGGTGGCAGTTGCAGAAAACGGAAGTTGGAGCGCAGACTCGACAAAATACACCGCATACATCACCATCACCGGCAAGACGAGCAGCGATGGTATAAACCAGATTTACGTCCGTGGCGCAGAGGACAATCAGTTCTTCGATTGCCCGTATGAGAAGACGCGTTTCCGTGTGCAGGTGCAGGCTGCCGGCAGTATGGCTACCGGCTTCATGGCTGAGCCTGGACTTGGAAAGGTGACGCTGACTTGGAACAATGAGAACAACGACTTTGCCGACGCTATGGGCTTCAATGTTTACCGTATCAGCGAGCCTTATCAGAAGATTGTTGGTAAGGACACGACGATTGTCTCTGACACCATCCGTCTCAACCAATCGATAGTGCCGGTTGACTCTACAAGCTATATCGACTATGATGTTGTGGCAGGCAAGACCTATAGCTATTATTATAAGGTGTTGTCTACCGACCTCAAGGAGTATGACATCTCGAATGTTGTTGCCGCTACAGTGCTGAGCTCAGAGAAAGGTGACGCAAATGGCAGTGGTGCCGTGGATGTTGCCGATGTCATCACAACCGTCAACTACAGTATCGGCGACCGTCCGAAGCCGTTCCTCTTTGAGGCAGCCGACATGAACTCAGACAAGACCATCGACGTGCTCGATGTGGTGGGTATCATAGAGAAAATACTCGGTAAGGACAAGAAGGACGTGGCTTCTTCCGCTGCCGTTGCCTCTTACAGCATTGAGAATGGAGTGCTTTACGTTGATGCTCCTGTAGCTTTGGCTGGTGTACAGGTGCAGGTCAATATGGACGAGAAGGCGCAGCCACAGGCAGCCGATGACCTCAACGGCTTTGAGAATGCTGCTGCATGGCTTTCCGACAACGACTATATCTTCCTCGCCTATAACATGAACGGCAAGACGCTCACACCGGGTCGCCACGCCATCCTCAACATTGGCAATGCAGACCTCACGAATCTCTGCCTCAGTGATGCAGCTGGTCACAACGTACAGGTTGTCAGTGAGCAGCCGACAAACATCGACAGCATTACCAAGCGCATGCACACGCAGAAAGGTATCTTCACCATTGATGGTCGTAAGATTTCCGGTGACGCTTCCCGTCTGAGCAGTCTGCCAAGCGGCGTGTACATCGTCAACGGAGAGAAGGTCGTGAAGTAGAGTAATATGAAAAAAACTATATCAACGGCGTTGCTGTTGCTCCTTGTACTTACCATCCGTGCCGCCAACATCGTGACCTTCGGCGCTGCCGAGGGTGCGCCGGGCGACACGGTGGAGGTGAGCGTAAGGCTTGACAACAGTGATGCCATAGCCACGCTGCAACTTACAGTGCCACTCGATGCCACGACCCACTATGTCAGTGGGTCGGCGGCATTGACTGACCGGCGCGATGACCACAGCGTATCAGCCAATGAGAGCAACGGACAACTGAACATCATTGTCTTTTCGCAGTCGATGGCGGCATTGAAGGAGAGCAGTGGCTCGTTGCTTACCTTTAAGCTTTGCCTCGGTCGAAAACCGGAGACGCTTGCGCTGAAAGCTACAAAGATAATCGCTACCAATAGCAAAGGCGAAACGGTCAACTGTGAGGCTGGCGAAGGCGGAAGCGTAACCACGCGTTGCGCCCTGGCTACATACGGCGACCGACTGATTGACTTTGGCAGGCAACCCATCCGTGGCATCTACACTTTGCCGCTCGTGATAACCAACGAAGGCAACAGCCCGCTTACGGTCACAGGTTTTGAGTTTACCTCCAAAGACTATTCGATAAACGAGGCTTTGCCGTTGACAGTAGAAGCCGGTGGCAATCGCACCGTGCAACTGCAATATGCGCCTTTAGAACGTGGCTCTGTCACAGATACTTTAAAGGTGATCTGCAACAGTATCTCCAAACTTAACCTCATTACGCTGAAAGCAGAGCCGTTTGCCGTCAATGAGTTGCATGTGGTGGCTGCCGATGGCATCGCCGACTCCACGGTGACCATTCACGTGACGATGAACAACATGGATGCCATCACGGGTTTGCAGATGGCGTTTACGCTGCCTGCCGAGGTAGAATATGTGGATGGGAGCTTCGCGCTCAGCGACCGTAAGAACGGCCACTCGCTGCTTGCCAATGCCAACGGCTCAACGC
>CAZZNO010000211.1:0-4308 GCA_964655685.1 uncultured Prevotella sp. | reverse complement strand
GTTCACTTGCTGTTGCGGTATTCAAGCGGAGTCATGCCGGTGGCACGCTTGAAATAGCGCGTCATATTAGACGGTTCTGAAAAACCGAGACGCTCAGAAACCTCATTTACGGTCATGTCGTCGTGACGCAAAAGCACCTTGGCACGCGTTATAATGGCTTCTTCTATCCACGAAGAAGCTTTTCTTTTGCTCACGTCCGAGATGATGCTGCTAAGATATTGTTTGTTAAGGCAAATCTTGTCAGCATAGAACTCCATGTCGCGATGCTTCTCACAATTCTCATTCACGAGATTGATGAAGCGGTTGAAGATTTGCACATTGCGCGGCTGTTCCGCCACAGTAATGTCATTCTGGTTGAGCGTCAGGTTGCGGATAAACATCAGGATGTTATGAAGCTCAATGTTTCGGTTCTCTTTATAGCCTGTATGCACGGCAATCCACAAAGTGGTGAACATGCTAAGCATCATCTCCTTTTCTGTTTCCGACGGATGAAGCAGAACACCGCTCATGCGCTGATGAAACATCGGCGGCATCTTTCCGCCAAGCGTCTCTGACAACAGTTGGTCGGAGATATGCAGCACCTGCATCTGAAGATAACCGACATCACCATCTGCCTGCATAATGCTGTCGGGCGTGACAAGCAGGATGTCTCCAGCCTGGACATGCCGTCTTTGCAGGTTGATGATGCAATCAAAAGAACCTTCCATGATGATGCCGACAAAAGTATTGCTGTGCTGGAATGGCTGCCCACTCATAAAAATGTCTGACGCATGACTTCCCGACTCTCTTATCATGAACAGGTCTTCATCATGCCATTTGAGTCCCTCTCCCTCTGACTCATTGTATAAGTCGAGAATAAATTGATTGCTTACTTGCTGCACGTCGTTTGCCATACCTGTTCATTATTAATGCTGCAAATATAAGAAACATTTATGATATAAGCAAGAAAAACGGGAACATCTGCGAAAATGAATATTTCATCTTAAGAAAAGATAACATCAGAGCTCCGATTTCTGCCTAACTTTGCAACCGTAAAACATAAAACAGACTAATATCATGAAAACGCATCTCATAACACTCGAAGAGCACATCACGGATGAAAGAATCATCAGTGAGAACGCTAAATTCAACAAGCCGCGCAAGCTCACGAAGGAGGAGCAAGAGGTTGCCGACTTCTTCCGCGCACACACTTTTGTAGGCGACGATCTTCTCGACATCGAGCGCAAGCGCCTGCCGCACATGGACGACCAGCATGTAGGCATTCAGATACTCTCTTACACTTCGCCCGTCAGCGACCAAGTGCCGCGTGAGGATGCAGTACGCATCTGCCGCGAGGCTAACGACATTCTTGCAGAAAAAGTGAAGCAGCACCCCGACCGTTTCCGCGCAATGGCTACGCTGCCTATGGCTGACCCCGAGGCTGCCGCCGCAGAACTGGAGCGCACTGTGAAGGAGCTTGGCTTTGTCGGCGTGCTCCTTGCCGGACAGTATCAGGAGCACTGGTACGACGAACCTCAGTTTGAGCCTATCTTCAAGAAGGCTGCCGAGCTCGATGTTCCAGTGTATCTCCATCCCGCACTTATCAACCCTACAATCAGGCAGAAGGCGTATATGTCTCCCTCCTACTCTCCCATCGTTGGAGCAGAATTTGCCTCCGCAGGCTTCGGTTGGCATCTTGACGTAGGAATACTTGCCGTGAGGCTGATTCTTTCGGGCATCTTCGACAAATACCCCACGCTGAAGATTGTCGCTGGCCACTGGGGCGAAGGCATCCCTATGATGCTCGACCGCATGGACTACATGCTCTCTCAAGACAAGACAGGTTTGAAGCACAATGTGTCTTATTATTACAAAAACAACATATACATGACTCCGAGCGGAATAGAGAGCAAAATCAATCTCCACACTATGCTGAAGATTATGGGGCCGGAGCACATTCTTTATGCCGAGGACTATCCATATATCCAGTCAAAGAGCATCTACAGCTTCCTGATGGACGACGACGAGCTCTCCGATGAACAGAAAGAATTGATAGCACACGGAAACGCTGAACGCATTTATCACTTAAAATAAGAATAACTATGGAATACATAACGCTGAAAGGCGGAGACAAGCTCTCCCGTATAGGTTTAGGAACATCAAGACTCACCCCTGACAAGGAAGGCAGCGACACTGTATTAAAGGCTGTAGACTGTGGCATAAACCAAATCAACTGCGCCGACTTCTATAACAGCGGCGATGGCGAGCTTGCCGTCCGCGGCGCTCTGAGGCAACGCCCACGTGAGGACTTCTTCATCTCGGTGAAGTTCGGAGCCCTTATGACCCTCGACCATCCTGGCATGACGGGCATTGACGTTGCCCCGGAGCATGTAGAGAACTATCTCGCCTACACCCTCCATCGGCTTGGCACCGACTATATCGACCTCTATCAGCCGGCCCGCATCAACCCGCACATTCCTCTTGAGGACACTCTCGGAGCAATCGAGAAATGGCAGAAGAAAGGCTACATCAAGCACATCGGCTTGACGCAGGTTGACGGCGATACTCTGCGCAAGGCAAACGAGGTGGTATCTATCGACCTTGTAGAGCTTAATTATAACGTAGTGAACCGCCGCTTCGAGGACATCACGATTCCCGAAGCAAAGAAACTCGGCATTCCTGTTTGCGCATTCGGCGTTATGCAGGGCTTGAAGAAAGACCCTGCCGTGCTTGAAGGCTTGCAGAAGATTGCCGACGAGAAAGGCTGCACGCTGGCTCAGCTGTCGCTTGCCTGGGTTCTTGCCCAAGACAAGAACAATGTGGCAATAATGGGTTCTCACCATCCCGAGCAGGCTGAGAGCGCAGCAGCAGCCATCAACGTCCGCCTAACAAAGGACGACCTTGCCGCCATAGAGCAGATTATTCCAAAATCAAAGGCAACAACCGTCTACATGCCCGACATTCCGATGGACGAAAAGGGCATCTTCGACCTGTCCATCTTCAATAAATAATCAGCCGGCGCGGTGCCTTTTACTTGCTGAACTTCTTCATCTCAGCAAAATGCTGCCTAAGCCGCTCTACGGTTTCCTCGGCAGTATGGGCTGTTGACACTATTTCTTCAAGAGGGCATCGCGCATCACCTTTGGGAATGATTATTTGGTCAACGAGCTCGCCATAGGAATATCTGATGCCGTTGTCCTCAAGCAGAGGCAATGCCTTGCGGCTCAGCACTTCGGCATACACCTCCTTCACGCCGCCGCATACAATCATTCCTGCGGCAGCCTTGCCAATGACCTTGTCGGCTATGATTGCTCCATTCAAGGTCTCAGGCTCATTATCAAGCAAACCCTCCAAATCTCTCACACCACTTTTGTAAAACAATCTAATGTTCCCTTGCTTGTCCTCAAGCACAAGGGAACATTCTTTTTTATGAAGAAGCTCTATGAGTTTTCTTAGTGCCATCGTTTTTCCCTTTTTTATTATCGCTTTCAAATATACTACCGGTTTGCCGACAGAAAGGCGGCAAAAGGCTTTCGCATCACTGCCCTTGCTTTTTACCCATAAACTCTGTCCACTCAAGCCACCCGCCACGTAGATTCACGACCCTGTATCCTTTTTTGGCAAGCATGTTGGCGGCTGTCATGCTGCGCTTGCCTGAACGGCAATAGACAGCAATAGTCTTGTCCTTTGGCAGGGCTGAAGACGCTGCCTTGGCAAAGCTGTCTTTAAGTACGTCGATGTTCACGGCTCCGGCAATGTGGCCTGCACCGAATTCCTCAGCCGTCCTTACATCCACGAGAACCACTGAATCTGCCTTAATCAGCTGCGCAAATTCGTCAGCCGATACAGTCTTTATAGAGCCTGACCGCGCATGAGAGCAGGAAGCAAAGCCAAGCAGGCAAAGCAGGGCGGTTAATAATTTCTTCATATCACAACATTAATATAAACCTAATGCAAAAGTAACGAAACTTTTTAATAAAGCAAATTAAAACGAGTACTTTTGTAAACAGAAGGTTGAGAAACAGTAAAAACTATTGATTTATCATTCCGTACCAATTGGTTCGCTATTCCGTACCAATTGGTTCGCTATTCCGTACCAATTGGTCTACATATCAGTACCAATTGGTACGCATAGTAAATGCACTTTATTTACCGGCAAATACCATAATGAGCTTCCTTGCTTGACAACAGTGACAAGCAGGCGGCATGCCTTCCTTGCCCATTTTGGGGTAAAGGAGGATATTCATTTAAATTAAAAACTCGCGACCGTTTGGAGCTATCAACAATTTTCCCTAAATTTGCAACCGTAACGTGAAAGGCAATGAAAAC
>CAZZNO010000210.1:1775-4320 GCA_964655685.1 uncultured Prevotella sp. | reverse complement strand
AAGGGAAAGGCTGTTTGGCTTGCCGTAAACGTATGATGATTCATAATCCTGATTGTCGCCGGGCAATAATGGATTTACAGTCGAAGCTACTGGAAACGACACCTTGTTGCCACTCCTGAGAGTGAGCGCGGCGTATGCCGATACTTTCTTAGTAAGATTTGAGCGTACGGAAAGGTTTAGCCTATGGCGGTTGTCAAACTGGTCATAGAACCATCCGTCATAAAGTTCAGGAAATTTGCGCATGCTCCACGAAAGAGTGTATGACATCTGCGCTGTGAACATTGAACTGTGGTACGTTGCATCAAGTTCAAGACCGTAGGACCTTCCTTCACCTTGAGTCACATTCGATTCCCAGTAAGCAGCCGGAGGTTGCAGCCCCATCCAGTGGCGGTATTGCAGCAGATGGTTGGTGCTTTTAATATATCCCTCAACTGACAAAGTCAATTGTGGGCAAATTTGAGTATATACTCCTGCCGCCAACTGGTTGGACTTTACTGGAGGTGTGTTGGCTGTAGAAGGCACCCAGAAATCAGACGGGATGTCGAGAAACGTACTTGCTATGCGATGGATGCTCTGCGACATGTGTGTATAGGAGACCTTGAAAGTTAATGTACTTATCGGATGCCAGCGAAGCGATACCCTCGGATCAAGTGAATTAAATGTATGCCTCTCCGCATGGTAAGCTGTATAGCTAGTACCTATGTTCATTGTAAGCCAGCGATTCAACGTTATGTCATCCTCGGCATAAAGCTGGGTTTCGTTGGATGACATGTGTGTTTTGCCTGATATATCAGTAGTGTCAACACTCTCGCTCGGATCGCCGAAGAAGAACGACTGTACTGTAGTCTGAGGATTGAAATGATGGAAAGTGAAGCTGCCGCCAAAACGAATACTGTGATTTTTCAGCGGCATCCACAGAAAATCTGTTTTAAACCCAATGTCGTGCATCCTTGTCTTGTTCTGCCTTATGTCCAGACTGTTGCGATAGCGAATGTCAGGCTCCGGGAAATAAAGGTCGTCTTCGTCGGTGTTCTGATTAGTGTAGCTGTAAGTACCGATAACAGACGTACTGTTGGAAAGCGACTTCGAAAGTTGGAAGTCTCCGGCAAGTGTGGCATTGAGGTTGCCCCAGTTGAACTTGTTGTCAGTTGTGTTGCGGTAGTCGTTCCAGTTACTTTCGTCCTTTATGCCATACCTGTCACGTCCGGAGTAAATGCTCAGCCACAGTTTGTTGTCGTTGCCGAGACGATGCGTAATCTTGGCGTTGAAGTCGTGAAAAGCATAGCTCAGCCGGAACTTCTCACCGTCATCCCTTTGGCTGTTGATGATGGCGTATGTAGGAGCAAGCAACAAGTCTATCCAACTACGGCGCAATGCTATGTTGTAGGATGTCCTGCCCTTTACAATCGGACCTTCAAACTGCAGCCTTCCGTCTATAAGTCCTAATGAGAACGTACCGTGATGCTCGTACATATTGCCGTCCTTGGTTCTTACATCTGTAATCGACGACACCCTGCCACTGTATCTCGCGGGAAATCCTGACTTGTAGAAGTCCACATTCTTGATAATATCCGCATTGAAAGCTGAGAACAGACCAAGCGAGTGGTTTGTCTGATAGATTGGCGTTCCGTCGAGAAGGAAAAGGTTCTCGTCAGCACTGCCTCCATGGACAAGAAGTCCGCCAGACAACTCTGCGCCTTGTGCCACGCCAGAGTTCCGTTGCAGTGTCTTTACGAGGTCGGGGGAACTTAGCAATGAGAATTCCGTCTTTATATCTTCCTGCCTGAGGGTCAGCTTTCCTGTCTGTGTCGTGTTCAGTGGCGAATTGACATCACCACTTACAACGACCTCGCTTATCTGCATCGTACTGTTTATAACAATGTCTTCACGCATATCTCTCTGAATATTGATGTGTAGTGTCTTCTGCTTTTGTCCGAACCAGGATACATCAATTATGTGCTCGCCCTTATCCAAAAACATCGTATAATGTCCACGCTCGTCTGTCAACGTTCCGCTCTTTGATGTGTGGTCGAAAATCGACACGTTTATCAGAGCTTCGCCTACAGAGTCCCTCACTGTACCTTTAAGTCTGAATCGTTTTGGTGGAACTTGCCTTACTACCGTTTTTGCGGAAGGCTTCTTGGACAGTAAGATATTTGAGCCGTGCCGTTCGCATCTGATTCCATTGGCAGAAAAGACCTGTTCAAGCGCTTGTTTTAGCGTCAAAGTCCTGACATTCTTTCCACGATATGGAATATTCAGGTTGAGTTCCGACTCATAGATGAAATGGACGTGATGTATGTCTTGTATTTTCCGCATTTGGTCGTAGACAGTACCTGACTGTGCTGCCGCCGACATACTGCAGATTACAAGCAATATATAAAGCACTATCGCTTTCATTTTATCTTTTCAATCTTTATATTCAATGCCGCTTGTATCAAATCTATAGCTTCGTCAACATTGTGAACTTCAAACTCTCCCGATATATTCTTTGTAGTATCGTTGGCTTCAAGCTGAACACCGTAATAATCCGAAATGTCCTTCA
>CAZZNO010000210.1:0-1675 GCA_964655685.1 uncultured Prevotella sp. | reverse complement strand
GAAATCTCATCATTATGCATTCCGTCACGCTTGCTCATTAGCAAGACTTCCCGTCGCATCGGTGGTAAACTGTCAATGGCTTTCCAAAGTCTTGCTTCGCGTTCGCTGCGTTCTGCCACATCATCAATATCATCCAAAGCCTTGGTTGTCTCAGACAATTGTACGGTTTCGCTAACGTGACTCGCCTTATAAATGCTCTCATTCCTCACCATCTGGTAAAGGTATTGCTTGGGGTTAGCCACCCTCTCCTTTGGAGAGGGAGCGGGGGTGATGCCATCTCCTTGCCCGATTCTTTCCGATAACTTCAGAAAGCAGTCCATGACAATATCCTCAGCCGTGTCCATATCTCCCACATAGTGCAAGGAAAACATGCACAGGGCATCCCAATTGTCTTTGAAAAGCCTTTCTATCTTTTTAGTATCTGACATTATTTATTATCTTTTATTCCTATGACGTGATTTTCTCAAAAACACCTACTCTTATCAACACAAAAGTACAATTTTTTAGCTTTTTTCCCCAACTTCCCGAAATTCCTGATAATTGTTGTTATAAGTTCACACCT
This sequence comes from uncultured Prevotella sp., assembly GCA_964655685.1. Lineage (GTDB taxonomy): Bacteria > Bacteroidota > Bacteroidia > Bacteroidales > Bacteroidaceae > Prevotella. The sequence goes on along the minus strand of CAZZNO010000210.1, from coordinate 1,113 downwards.
GTTTTATGTGACATCATCATAATGTATTATGCTCACCATTTTTAAACGAATAAAGAGACATTGATGATAGATTTCTGTCAATTTGTGTTACTTTTCTTTGATTTCCCTTGCGGCTATGGATTTTTTGTTTTAATTTTGCTGACAGACTAAAAAGCAAGGCGGGAAGGAAACTATGAATTCAGAGAAGCAACAACGGGAAGCGGCTGCGGAATTTGCCAAGCGATGGGAAGGTCGTGGCTATGAGAAAGGTGACAGTCAGGTGTTTTGGACTGAACTGCTCACCGAGGTCTTCGGCGTGAAAAATCCGTCGCAGTTTATCCTCTTCGAGCAACATGCGCAACTCGGACACGCTTCGTTCATAGACGCAATGATTCCTTCTACCGCCACGATGATTGAGCAGAAGAGTATTGGCAAGGACTTGCTTGAGCCGATAAAGCAGAGCGACGGCACTATGCTTACTCCTTTTGAGCAAGCACGCCGATATATAAGCGGACTGCCACGGCATGAGCATCCAAAATGGATTGTAACGTGCAACTTCTCTGAGTTTGACGTCTACGACATGGACAAGCTCAACCCAGAGCCTCAACGAATATTCCTCAAAGACCTTGGAAAGGAATATTACCGCTTGCAATTTCTTGTAGATACCGGCAACGAACACTTACAAAAGGAGATGGAAGTGTCGATGAAGGCTGGCGAGATTGTCGGTCGTATCTATGATGCATTGATTAAGCAGTACGACAGGAACGACCCTAAATCTCTACGCTATCTCAATATCCTGTGCGTACGCCTTGTTTTCTGTCTTTATGCTGAAGACGCAGGTATTTTCGGCAAGCACGACCAGTTTCACGACTACCTGGAGCAGTATCCTACTAAGGATATGCGTTCTGCACTGATACGCTTGTTCAAGGAACTAAACACTCCTTACGACAAACGTGACAAATACGACGATGCAGACCTTGCGTCCTTCCCCTACACAAACGGCGGATTGTTCGCCGAGGAAATAGAGATTCCTCAGTTCACCGACGAGATTCGTGCGGTGTTGTTGCTTCATGCTTCGCTGGATTTTGATTGGTCGGAGATTTCTCCGACTATCTTCGGCGGTGTATTCGAGAG
>CAZZNO010000209.1:801-4325 GCA_964655685.1 uncultured Prevotella sp. | reverse complement strand
AGCGGCAGCCCTTCCAGGGCTCTCTTTAATGCATAAGCCCAAGTCAGGGCAGAGCCTTGCAGGCTTTTTTCATGTATCAGTGCCGCCCGCCGTAGGCAAACAGGCGGTCCAAAGCCTCTATGCGGCGGAGGAAGGTGGCGCGAAGGTTAGCCACGGAGGCCTCGAAAGAGCCGGTGTTGTCGAATCTGGCAGGGTCTAACCGTCCCCACATCTGCTGGTCGGCTGAGGCTGAGGGGGTTATGGCCTGTCGCCAGCGGTCAAGGCTGTCGGCAAGCGAGGCAAAGCGTGGTCGGAGCGCAGTCCATCTTTCAGCGAGACGGCGGCAGAAAACAGAGTCTTTAAGCAGTTGCCCGTACCACAGCGCGCGCGAATTGTAGAGGCTGTCTACGGTCAGCCGTCTCACGCCCTCGCTGCCGAATCTCGACGGGCGAATGTCGCCGCCGCTGTCCAAGCCCATATCCTCGAAAGCCAAGTCGAAGTCCCACACGGGGCCTGCGCTGAGCTTGCCGTCTCGCCCGAGAAACATATAGCAGCTTCGCGGACCGTTAGGTTCGGCGTTTTGGCAGAGCTCGTAGATGATGAGATAGTCCGCGAACGAGTCGAGGTTCAATCGGTTGCGATATAGAGCCGCATAGTCCTTAGCGCCCCCATTGTAAAGCACTGCCTCTATGTCGTCAAGCACTTTCTTTATAGAGTCCATGCGCTCCGGTGTAGGCTCTTTCGGAAAGCGCACGTTCACGGGCAGCCGCCTGTGGGCTGTGACGAACCGGTACTCGTCGCCCGGGTAAGCATCCAGCTCCACGAGAAAGCCTGTGGCGGGGTCGGCGTCAACCCAATGCTTCCCCACGTGTATCTCCTCGCCTATGAGGTAGCAGCCTATATATTTGCCGTTCTCGACCACGTTCACCAACCGCCAGTCCGAAGTCCACGCCATAGACGTAAGCTTGGCGGCGGTGAGGGCGAGGCTGTTGCGCAGCAGGCTGTGGTCCATGAAGTTGGAAACAAAGAACCACTTGGTGTTTGCCGTCATGCCGAGAACGCTCACGGGCGAACCCGTTTTCAAGGTGAGCGGTTTCTTGGGCTTCTGAAAACTGGAGTTGCCGTGGGCCTTCACCGCCGCATCGGCACCCTCATAGTCGGTTGAGCCGTCGGCGCGGCAAATCCTTACGCGCGTGCCCTGCCGCCACTGCCTGCCTGTGACGGGGCTGCCGTCGGCAGTAGAGATGTAAACCACGGGCAAGCCCTTGGGCACATCCTGAGCCGAGGCAAAGGCGCAAACGCTCAGAAGAAAAGCTAAAAAACAATATCTTGTCAACCTCATTGTTCTATAGTTATGCTTTTAGAGTTAAAACCTTTTGCTGCGCTTTCTGCAACTTTTACAATCATATAAACCTTTGCTTTTAAGAATTAAAATTAGTGTTGTGTTGTAGTTTTTGCAAAGTTAAGAAATTTCTCCGATACATCCAAAATATGATTCAAACAAAGCGCTATTATATCCGACGTACTCTTGACATCGGCTGTTTTGCCCAACTGTTTTATATGCAGAAAGCCTGTGCTTCCTTTCATGCCAATGCCCTGGCGCGCAATTATTATAACGCGGCTGAGGAAGCATAAGGGCAGGGCATACGCCATTGTGCGGTGTCCGAATTGGCTCTATGTGTGTTCAAAACATTGCAGGCAAAGCGGCTATAGGATATATAACATTGGTTGCGGACACCCTGTAAAGCTGATGGACTTTATCGGCGAGCTGGAACGGGCTTTCGGACGGGAAGCGAAAAAGCGTTTCCTGCCAATGCAGCCAGGCGATGTCTACGAGACCTACGCCGACACTACACGCTTGCAAACAGAGATGGGCTACGCACCGAAAGTATCGCTGCATGAAGGAATAGGGCGGTTTGCCGAGTGGTATCTGTCTGATAAAAACCCGTTGAAGCCATGAAGGAGAAGACATTCGTTATAATTCTTGCCATCATTACGTTTTTCGCTTTCAATGATGCCCTGCCGACGGACATCATGGAGGCGAGGAACATTGTCACGGCAAGGGAGATTGCTTCTGACGGCAACTGGCCGGTGCCGACAATGAACGGGGAGCTGAGGCTCGAGAAGCCGCCTTTGCCCACGTGGGACATCTATTGCCATGCCTTCATGATGGGCGGGATATATTTCCTGGCAAGAGGGCTCGTGGCGCCATCAGCTTCAGAGCCAATCCTCAAAAGTGATGGCAGCCGAAAAGAGAGCGGCATGGGGGAGAGGTTGGGGCAGGGCGCGAAAGAGGCGTGGCTGTGGTTCCCGTTGGCAGGGCTGATGATGGGTCTGTCGTTCATGTCGAAGGGACCGGTGTCGTTCTACGCCTTGCTGTTGCCGGCGCTTATAGCCATCATAGCTTTCATGCGCCCAACGATGAAAGGCAAGTGGGCGGCATTCGCGGTCATGACGGCAATCTGCTTGGTAGTCAGCGGATGGTGGTATGCCTACCTTTTTATCTGCCGGCACGCCGCTTGCCGTGGTGCTGTGCCTGCTGTTTGGCGCCATAGCCGCCTATACAGCCATAGCCACGGGCAGGCTCCTGCCGAGGCGCATGGTCTACGGCGTTTGCATGATTTTCATGCTCACCGAGCTGTTCCTGCTGAAGCCCGTCGGCAAGATGTTTGGCAACCCAGCCATGAGGAGCATCAGCACCACGCAGGACATGCCGGCTCTGCGCCACGTGCCGTTCTATCATCCTGCCGACGACACGCTCCGCATAGAGATAGTCTATGAGGCTGGAAAGAAAATATTGCCGCTCTGCACTGCCGACCCGGCGCAAGTAGTCAGCCGCCTGCCCTTTGCCTTGGTAACTCACAAGAGCGCGGCGCAGGTGCTGCCGGCAAATGCCTTACAGAAGGTGGACACCGTAAGCCTCGGCACCTTCGACGATAACAAACATCCCAAGAAGGACAGGCACTATACGCAGGACTTCGTTTACCACGTCATAATAATAAGCAAGAAACATGAACAGGACTAAAGAATATGATTTCACCATTGTTGTTCCCGTCTACAACGAGGTGGACAATCTCGACAGGGTCGAGAAGGCGCTCGCCGGCTATCTTGCAGTATGCACACTGAAGGCGTGCGTGCTGTTCGTCAACGACGGCAGCAGGGACGGCAGCCTGAGGAAGATAAAGGACATCTGCTCCCGCCGGCAGCATTTCTTCTATATCTCCTCCAACCGTAACCACGGGCTGAGCACGGCGCTGAAGGCTGGAATAGATACTGCCGGGAGCAGATACACAGGATATATTGATTCTGACCTACAGACTACGCCCGAGGACTTTGACCTGCTTCTTGCGCACATCGGCGACCATGACCTCGTGACGGGCATTCGCGCCAAGCGAAAGGACTCGGCTCTGAAGAAGCTACAGTCGAAGATAGCCAACGGCTTCCGCCGCGCCATGACGGGCGACACCGCCACCGACACGGGCTGCCCGCTAAAGGTCATGCGCAGCGACATGGCGAAGCGCATACCTTTCTTCGACGGCATGCAC
>CAZZNO010000209.1:0-791 GCA_964655685.1 uncultured Prevotella sp. | reverse complement strand
ACCGCGTCCTGCCCGCGCTCTTTGCGCTGGAAGGCGGCAGGTTCATGGAGCTGCCCGTGCGCCACTTTCCGCGCACCGCAGGCGTGTCAAAATATCACCTGTGGAACCGCCTTGCAGGCAGCACGCTGCTTTTCGTCTATGGCTGTCTGAGGGACGATTTCAGCATAGTCTTCGGACAGTTCATTTCCTACTACGTCTACATCTGGAACCTCAACGTCAAGGGCGCATGGCGGCGCATACCCGTGGCGGCAAGGGCGGCAATAGCCTGTCTGCCGCCTGCCGCCCTCGCCATGATGCTGTCAGACGCTTCCGCCTTCGTGCAGGCGTTCTTCCACAACAGCTCGGTGCCGCTGTGGCTGCTCGTCTTTGGTTCGGCAGGGCAGACAGTCTTCACCCTCCGCTTTGTCTATCAATGGTACTACAGCCGTCGCCGCCATGCGTCCGTGCTGCCCGTAGGCTTCTGGGTGATCAGCCTCACAGGCTCCGCCATAATAGTGGCTTACGGCTGCTTCCGCCTCGACCCTGTATTGATTCTCGGCCAGTCGGTAGGCTTCGTCACCTATTCGCGCAACATAGTGCTGTGCCTGAGAAAATGATTTCCACCTAACACAGAGCAGGCTTTAAGGCAGCCATTCCCCCCTGCTCGGTTACAAGGAGGGGAATGGATGACAGCAGGCATTGTGGGAATGATGATTTTTTTTAAGCATCAATCTCTCTGTCCGTAATCTCCCAGTCAGTGCTCGAATCAATCACTCGTTTCAGGCGCCAGCGCGAGCCGAGGCGGTAGTCGT
>CAZZNO010000208.1:0-4397 GCA_964655685.1 uncultured Prevotella sp. | reverse complement strand
GGTGAAGCTCGCCTCGTTCCTCGACTTCAAGGCGCTCGGCACCATAGGCGACGCCAAATACAACAACAACTCAGACCTGATATACCTCAGCTCAACAAACGCCACCTACAACGACGCCACCAACGGCAAGGCTGACCACGTGATGAACAAAGGCATGCGCGAGAACGGCACGCCGCTCACAGCCACAAGCCTCGGACTGAGCTTCCACCAGAGCGGATGGTACATAGACCTTGACGCCAACTGGTACGACCGCATCTATCTGAGCTATTCGCCCTGCACACGCTATGAAAGCACGCTTGTGACGGCTGGCAGCGTGGACAACGACGGCAACTACATCGTGCCCGACCAAGCCAAGGGACACGGCGGATGGATGATAGACGGCTCTATAGGCAGAAGCGTGCGCCTGCGCCACGGACAGCTCAACTTCAACCTCATGGTGACCAACATCCTAAACAACCAGCACATCGTGACAGGCGGATATGAGCAGAGCCGAAGCGACTACACCACAACAAACGACGGCACCCGCAACAACGACCGCATATACAAGTTCTCAAAGAACCCGAAGAAATACTACGTCTTCGGCACCAACGGCATGTTCCAAGTGTCATACAGATTCTAAGCTATGAAAAAGATTTCAATATTTCTCACAGCCTTAACGGCACTGCTCTTTGCCTCGTGCATGGACTCAGACCACGACACACCCGATGCCGATTACACAGGCACAACGTTTGAGCTGTCAAACGTAATGTCCATACAGGACTTGAAAGACAAATACCGCTCTACCATCACGTCGAGCAGCATGAAGCTCATAGACGAGGACATACAGGTGAAAGGCACCGTGACCGGCAACGACGAAGGCGGCAATATATACAACGAGATTACGCTGCAAGACAACAGCGGAGCCATAGTGGTGGCTGTCAGCCAGAGCGGACTGTACGGCGTGTTCCCCGTGGGGGCACAGGTGGCTATAAACCTGAAAGGGCTCTACATTGGCGGCTACGGCAACCAAGCCGAGATAGGCGGCGTCTACACCAACGCACGCACCGGAGCTACCGGCATTGGCGGCATGGACCGCTTCCTCTGGAAAGGCCACTGGATGGTGCTGTCGAAAGGCAAGGAAAGCGACGCCACGGCTCTCATGGAGGAGTTCGACTACAGCCAGGCCACCAACAGCGACTACTTGTGGAAAAACCAGGGCAAGCTCATGCGCCTGAGCAACGTAACGTTCAAAAACGGCAACGGCAAAACCGTGTTCTCATCAAAACAAGACGCCGGAACGCAGACTGCCGTCAACCGCGGCTTCGTGGGGCTAAACGACAACCGCCTCGTCATGAGGACAAGCACCTACGCCAGGTTCGCTGCCGACACCATACCTCAGGGCAAGACTTCCGTCATAGGCATTTTCACCGTCTACCGCAACACATGGCAGATTCTTGCACGCTCGCGCAACGATGCATACGGAATAATCAAATAACGAATTAAAAAAAACAAAATATGAAAAAGCTATTTCATTACTTGAGCGTTTTTGCCATTGCGGCACTGACCCTCACCGGCTGCGACGACGTGCCTATGCCGTACAATCAGCCCGAAATAAAGCCCGACGAGCCGTCGGCAGAGGTAACGCCTAAAGGGTCGGGCACTGCCGCCGACCCGTATAACGTAGCGGCAGTGTTGCAGGTGATACAAGGCTTGGAAGGCGACAACACCACTGACCAAATCTATGTAAAAGGCGCTGTAAAGAGCATACGGCAAATAGAGACCGAACAGTATGGCAACGCCAACTACTACATCACCGACGATGGCAACAACCAAGTCTACATCTTCCAAAGCTACTATCTCGGCAACCGCAAGTTCACTGCCGAGGACAAGCTCGAAGTAGGCGACACGGTGGTTGTGTGCGGTAAGTTTTACAACTACAGCGGCAACACGCCCGAAACCGTTGGACGTGGCACAAGCTACATCTATTCGCTCAACGGCAAGACAAGCGGCGGCGACACGCCAACGCCAACCCCGACACCCGGCGAAGCAAAAGGAGACGGCACACAGGCTAACCCGTACAACGTGGCAGCCGTGCTGAAGCTGTATGAGGACAACAGCTACGACTCCAACAAGGATGTGTACGTAACCGGCACAATCCATAAGATTGGAAGCATAGACACCGGACAGTATGGCAACGCCACATATTATATTTCCGATGACGGCACGTCGGGCAACGACTACGAGATTTACCGCGGCTATTATTTCAACGGCGACAAGTTCACGTCGTCTGACCAACTGAAGGTCGGGGATGTAGTCGTAGTGTGCGGTAAGCTCACGATGTATATGTCGACCAAGGAGATGGCGCAAGGCAGCCGCATAATCACCATCAACGGCAAGACCAGCGGCGGCGACACGCCCGATACCCCCGACACTCCTGCCACGGGCGAGGCGCTGAGCATCAGCGGAACCACTGTGACGATAACCAACACAGGCACCACGGCAGGCTCTGAGACGGCAAGCATAAATTTTGCAGAGCAAGGACTTGAAAACGCAGCTGACGTAACAGAATTCACTCTTTCTGACGGTACAAAGATTGTTTTCGACGGCAACGGCCAGCGCAACGGGCCTAAATATTATAACGGAACGAAGGGCATACGCGTTTACCTGAACAACATCATCACCTTCAAGGGCACAAAGAAAATAGCGAAGATTGTGATGAACTGCGACTCATACAGCGGCACCGACTACGTAGGCAACAAGGGCGCGTCGGTGACATTCAGCGGAAACGACGTAGTCTATACCAACTCCGACGAAAGCGTAACCAGCGGAGGCGGCGTGCAGCTCAGGGTAAAGACAATTACCATAACTTACGCAAAATAAAGCACTTTTCTTTTGGCGGATGCGAAAAAACTTCGTAACTTTGCATCCGCTTTTAATATAAGTACATTATTTTAATAACAACATAAAGAAAATGAAAAAAGGTATTCATCCAGAAAACTATCGCCCCGTCGTGTTCAAGGACATGTCCAACGGCGATATGTTCCTTACAAAGTCTACATGCAAGACAACAGATACAGTAGAGTTTGAAGGCGAGACTTACCCAGTGGTAAAGGTAGAAATTTCAAGTAGCTCTCACCCGTTCTATACCGGCAAGAGCAAGCTCGTCGATACGGCTGGCCGTGTTGACCGCTTCATGAACCGTTACGGTAAGTTGAAGAAGTAAAAACCTCACTCCATCCCTTTCCGCACTTGCCAAGCCGCATAAAGAAATGGCGCAAAAGCAAAGGCTGAGAGGGAAATGAATACTGGGAAAACATAAACAAAGGTACGGCAGGGCGTAGTTGCATATGCGGTCTGTCGTGCCTTTTTCGTTCTTGGCGATTCTATGAAACTAAAGATTTTACCACTATTGCTTTTGCTCGGACTTGCCTCATGCGGCAGCGACAACGACGGCAACGGCGGAGGCAGCAACAGCACGGCGAACAATGCCAATTCAAACTTCGCCAACACCAATCCCGCCACCCACCGCACGGAGTTCCCCAAGCTTAAGGACGGCGCAAACGTTGTCCTCGTGCATGCGCTCAACAACGGCGAAATAAACTACAGCGTGGAGTATGACACGCAGAAAAAAAGCACCCGCTGGAGCTGCTACGAGCTTTACGCGTCAAACCGAGAGACTCACACCACGCGCTGGTATGCAAGAGAGGGCGAAGACCAATATCCACAAGACCCGCTGCTCGACAAACAATACCGTTGGACGACCGACCCCTTCTGGCGCAGCGGCTACGACCACGGGCATCTCTGTCCCTCTGCCGACCGCCTCAACTCGCGCGAAGCAAACCAACAGACCTTTTATCTCACCAACATGATGCCGCAGGTGAACGGCTTCAACGCCGGCATCTGGGCAAGCATGGAAAATTGGGTGCGCAATCAGATAAAAACCACAAGCAAGGACACCCTCTTTGTCGTGAAAGGAGGCACCATCGACAATGCCGGCCAATACACGACGCTTGCGCGCACGGGCGGAAACATGATTGTGCCGAAATATTTCTTCATGGCAGTGCTGATGCGCAACAGCAGCGGCTACAAGGCTATGGGTTTCTGGATAGAGCACAAGGCGAGCACCCAGCCTCTCTCTACCTTTGTTGTCAACATCGACAGGCTTGAACAGCTCACAGGCATCGACTTTTTCTGCAACCTGCCCGACGACACTGAGAGCCATGTAGAGAACCTGCCATTGGAACAAGTAAAAAGGGCATGGGGCTTTCAATGAAGCCCATGCCCTTTGCCATAACAATCAAAACATCTTTTTAAAAACGCCCGGCGGTTTATCAAAATGAGCCCAGCGGGCTCGCCGCACTCGTAAGAGGGTGTATCAAAATGAGCCTATAGAGCCTGGAAGGCTCTACGCTTGCTTA
>CAZZNO010000207.1:0-4482 GCA_964655685.1 uncultured Prevotella sp. | reverse complement strand
TCACCTGCTTCGCAGGATGAGGCGGGGTTAAGCAAGCGGCGAGCCCGCAGGGCTCCCTTTAAATTGCGTATCAAAATGAGTCTATAGAGCCTGGAAGGCTCTACGCTTGATAACCCCGTCTCATCCCTGAGCGTAGCGAGGGGTGAGGCGGGGTGGACAATGAGGGCGGGGACACAGCCCGCGAAGGGCTGCCGCTGGTAAATGACCGGTATCAAGCGGCGACCCTACGCGGGTCGGGTGCACACCCTGTGCAACACCCCGCCTCACCTGCTTCGCAGGATGAGGCGGGGTTAAGCAAGCGGCGAGCCCGCAGGGCTCATTTTAATGCATAATTCATAATGCATAATTATCGCCCTCACCCCTCTTTTTTCAAAGTCAGCGTTCCTTTCATGTGGTACGACTCGTGCTTTTCTCCCGGCGCGTAGATGTTTGTCCACACGTCCTTGGTGTTCCAGTTCTGCACATGCACAACCGCCATGCCGTTGGCCTCCTGCCAGTAGACCATGAACACATTGTCGGCAACCTCCTCGGCAGTGAAGCCTACGGTGTCCTGATAGCCTTTCCAGACGCCATCGGTGCCGATGAAGGTCATTGTCTTGTCGTCGTGAAAGTCGAGGTCGAAGACTACGGTCGGCGAAAAGTCGGCAATGACATGCCGACCAATGCCGGGATAGAGATTGCGCGTGGTCCACTGCGCCTCACCTTTAATCACTTTAGCGCCAAACTCAAGGTTGCCCTCGTCCTCATAGTCGGGGAACTGAGCCTTCATCTTCGAGACCACATCATCGGCATTGCTGCCCTCGCTGACAGCCTCGCGGTATGCCTTCATGTAAGCGAGCGCATTGCCGAGCACCTTTCCGCAATTTATGTCCTTGGCGAAATGGCTGGCTATCACGCGCTCAGGCTTTAGCTCAATCTCTGCCTCCAGACCTTTTATCCATGCGTCGACTGCCGCGATGCTATGAGTGTCGGCAAGCCACGGATGGCGGTTCTCCGTAAGGTAGACACCGCCAAGAACAGTCTTCTCCGACGGAATCCAAAGGAAGCAGTGGGCAGGGTCGTCATCGTTTTTGCGAATCTCTACCTTCTCGCCTTCAAGCAGGGGCAGCTCTTTCACGGCTTCAGGGACAATGATCTTGGACGGGGCGTCATCGCCAAGCTTGTCTTTCCACACTTCGAGCTTCTCGTCCTTAGTGGCGCGTATCAGCCATGCCGTCTGAGCGGTGGAGACAACCTTTGCCTCGGGGAAGGCTTCTTTTATGGCTTCAAGCCCAAAATAATAATCGGGGTCATTATAAGATATGAAGACAAGCGTGAGCTTTTTGCCCAACGCCTTTATCTCATCGGCAAGCTCACGTGCCTTGCTCTTTTGGAACTGGGCATCGACGAGCCACGCCTCCTTGTCACCATAAACGATGGTGGAGTTTACTTTAAAAATAGCACTGTCGCCGGGGCAGTAGACTTTGAATTTCAGTTTTGCCATTTGTTCTTTGCTTTTTATATTAATTACAGTTGCAAAATTACTGCTAACCTTTACACCGGCAAAGTTTATAAGCAAACACGTTTTGTCTGAAACGAAACAGATTGAAGCCCGCGCAACTTTTTCCTCTATCTTTTCCTCATGCAACCGGTTTATTTTAAATACAATGGTTACCTTTGCAATATAAACGCATGTAAAAGTGATACGACCTATGAGAGAAAACAATTTCAACAAGGTGCTTTTGCAAACCCATTGCCACAGCGAGCTATGGAACGGGCAGCTGGCTTGCTTCGAGACTGACAAGGCAACATCTTTCGAGCCCAACGTAGTACACAAGTTGTTGCCCGTCTACATCTACGGGCTTATAGAGGCAGGCACTATAAGCATAAGCATAGACGAGGCTACTGTCGAGGCAAAGGCAGGCGACCTTATAATATACATGCCGGGGCTCGACCAGAACACGGTGGCAGCAAGCGACGACCTGAAGACGATAACGCTCTATGTAACCTCCGACTTTGCCACGGACAACAACATACAGCGGCAGATAATGCAAACGGCATACTTCCCGATTCTGCATCTACACAGCCCCGTAATCCACCTCAAAGAAGAACAATACCGCCTGCTGTCAAACAACCTCCACGCCATGCTCGACCACATGAAATACGGGCATGCCTACAAGCAGCAGGCTGTGCAGGCGGTCTATTCGCTTTTCCTCATAGACCTGATGGACATACAAAGCCGCATGACAAAGATGACGAAGGTGTCGCCAAGGGAGGAAAACATATTCATTGCGTTTGTCAACCTTGTAAAGCTGAACTATCTCGAACACCACGACCTCGGCTTTTACGCTTCAGAAGAAAGCATAACAAAGACTTATCTTTCAAGAATAGTGAAGAAGGTAACGGGCAGGACCGTCCAGGACTTCATAAACGAATTGCTGCTCATGGAGGCTTGCTCGCTGCTGAGGTTCAGCGACAAGCCAATGTCTGAAATAGCGTGCCATCTGCGCTTCTCCGACCAGGCTGCCTTCTCTAAATTCTTCACACGGCTGAAAGGCATCACGCCCATTGCCTACAGGAAGAAATACAATCTCTGATATGCAACGTCTGATATGCATAAAGAAGGCGGAAAGAGTTTCGCCGCGAACAAAAAGCGTTTGCTCTTAAACTTTGCCGTTGCGCCAAAAACCCCGAACTTTGCAGCAAACAAAGAAAAACAAAAAAGAAAGGACACTACAATGGAGAACAAAAGAAAAGACACGACAAAGGAAAGCAGACGTATGCCCGCCATCTTCGTAGGGCACGGAAGCCCGATGCTTGCCCTCGACAACGACAAGGTCACCGACGGGCTCAAACTGATTGGCAAGAAGGTCATAGCCGAGTTTGGCACACCCAAAGCCATACTCATGCTTTCTGCCCATTGGTACAAAAGCCACAACCTCATTCAGAAAACCGACAACCCCAAGCAGGTGTTCGACATGTACGGATTTCCCCAAGCCCTCTACGAAGTAGACTACAAGCCCCGAGGATGCGCCGAACTGAGCGACGCCGTACTGTCCATACAGGACATCGGCGCAAAGGTAGACAACACATGGGGCATAGACCACGGAACGTGGACACCGCTTGTTCACATGTTCCCCGCAGCCGCCGTCCCCGTAGTACAGCTGTCGGTCAACGGCGTCATAGGCGCCCACGGCTGCTACGACTTAGGCAAGAAGCTTGCCCCCTTGCGCGAGCAAGGCTATCTCGTCATGGGTTCGGGCAACGTGGTCCACAACCTCAGGCGGGTAGACTGGGACAGCCACCACTGCAGCACCGACGCCACAGCCTTCAACAGTTTCATAGTCAGAGCCGTAGAGCGGCGTGACGACGAAGCCGCCATCTCCTACCGCCAAAACCGATATGCCACCTATGCGGCACCAACAGCCGACCATTTCCTCCCCCTCCTCTACATTCTCGGGGCATCCCAGAATGAGATGCCATTGGTGTTCAACAATGTCTGCACCCTTGACGCAATAGCCATGACAAGCTTCGCCTTCGGCATGTAAACCAACAAGAAGCAGCGGGGCGGCACTTGTTGCCGCCCGCCACGCAATCGCCGCACTTTAACGAATATTACTTGCCGCCCCTCATTCGCTTATCCAACAACCAAGGAATAGCGCAGTCCGAGGGCATTGCTTATCAATAGGAACGTTGACAGCTGCATATCACTGTTGCCACGTTCTATATTGCTTATAAACTCGCGCTTCTTTCCTATTTTGTCAGCAAGCTGTTGCTGCGTCATCTTACGTTGCTTTCGTTGGTCCTTCAGTATTTCAGCATAATAGTAAGCTTTGGCGCGAGCCTCAAAAGCCTCACGTGACGGCGAGCCTTCTTCGCCGTACTTTTCATTTAGATGGTCATCAGTACTCTTTAATGTTTTCCACTTATCTTCTTTAATATTCAACATATTCTTTCCTCCACTCATTAAAAATTCCATATGCTTTTTTAATTTCAGACTTATATTGCTTTGTACTCTTTTTCAAGAAAGAGTTCATAAGAAGTACTTTCGTCGAACTCATAAAGTCATCTGAATCTATAGCTATAATAACTGTCCTGTATTCGTTCTTAGAGACAGACACACGCAATTCGTAAAAGGGGGTGCCTTCTAAATGTTTAACGAATTTCTTATTAACTACATACTGTGTCTTCACAATGTCAAGTACATAGTCATATTTCTCTTGAATTTTTTCATCCTGAGAATTGTAGAAATCGCTAAACTCTTGCGTCCATCTTGTATCTCTGATTTTATCCATATTGCAAAAGTAAGTATATTATTCCAAATCTGCAAACATTTGGAAATTATTTATTACTATTTATACGATCTCATAAACTCATAAACTTATAAACTCATAAACTCATAAACTCATAAACTTATAAACTCATAAACTCATTTTATTTATAAAAACAGCCCCGACACATCCCGTTCGCCAACAGGATATGCCGAGGCATAAGATTAAACTC
>CAZZNO010000206.1:0-4529 GCA_964655685.1 uncultured Prevotella sp. | reverse complement strand
TCGGGTGCACACCCTGTGCAACACCCCGCCTCACCTGCTTCGCAGGATGAGACGTTAAGCAAGCGTAGAGCCTTCCAGGCTCTATAGGCTATTTTGATACACCCTCTCATTTTTATTACTTTGATTCAACCTTTGAGCCTCCGAAGACCTTACTCATGGGTGTCTTGTTAAGTGCCGCATCAATGTCAGCGACTTCCTGCTTTGTCAGGTGAATGTCGGCCGCACCGATGTCCTCTTTCAATCGGTAGACCTTACGAGTTCCCGGTATAGGTACGATGTAGTCCTTCTTCGAAAGCATCCACGCCAGTGAAATCATTGCAGGTGTGGCGTGCTTGCTGTCGGCAATATCGTTAATAAGTTCGAGCAATTGCTTGTTCTCATCGAAACTTTCTTTTTGGAACTGTGGCATCACAGCACGGAAATCAGTTTTCTTGTCGAATGTCGAATTTGCGTCGTAATTACCAGTCAGCAGTCCATTAGCCATAGGTGAGAAAGCTATAAAGCCTATGCCGAGTTCTTCAAGGGTAGGAAAGAGCTTCTCATGCCACCGAGCCATCATCGAATAACGGTTCTCAATTGCCGTCAACGGACAAACCTTCTGTGCACGGCGTATATAGTCTTCTGTAGCCTCACTTACACCCCATTGCAGTATCTTTCCATCTTTGATAAGGTCAGCCATCACCGAGGCAACTTCTTCCGGAGCAACCTTCGGATCTATGCGGTGCTGCAAGTAAAGGTCGATGTGGTCGGTCTGCAAACGCTTCAAAGAACCTTCAACAGATTTACGGATAACCTCAGGACGTGCATCAGGTATCAATGGATGAGTAGCTCCTTCAACGCTCATGTCGAAAGAGATGCCGAACTTTGTTACAAGCACTATCTTATCCCTGTATGGTTTGAGGATTTCTCCCACAAGCCTTTCATTATGGTGAGGATCATCCTCCGAGCCATAGACTTCCGCAGTATCGAAAAGGGTAACGCCAAAGTCAATGGCACTGCCAAGCAGATCTTCAGCATCTTTCTTATCTGTCGGCTTTCCGTATGCATGGCTCAATCCCATGCAACCAAGCCCTACAGCAGAGACTTTCGGCCCGTTCTTGCCTAAATATCT
The DNA here is from genome assembly GCA_964655685.1 of uncultured Prevotella sp. Taxonomy (GTDB): domain Bacteria; phylum Bacteroidota; class Bacteroidia; order Bacteroidales; family Bacteroidaceae; genus Prevotella. The sequence goes on along the minus strand of CAZZNO010000206.1, from coordinate 3,418 downwards.
GTATTCCATTTTAGTTTACAATCTCTTTTTTATCTTTCAAACGGTAGGTGCATAGAGGCATAGCTATCTTCAAGAGAGTTGCTTGCGTGGTAATACTGCTTCTTGCCGTCGAGCTTTGCAATCTCTGCCATCTCGTCATCTGTAATCTTGAAGTCGAAGATGTCGGCGTTAGCCTTGATGTGTGCTGGATTCTTAGAACCAGGAATTGTAAGGAATCCCATCTGAGTAGCCCAACGAAGGACGACCTGCGCATTACTCTTGCCGTATTTCTGAGCCAGCTTTGTGAATATTGGCTCATTTACAAGACTACGGTCTCCATGCCCTAATGGATACCAGCCCATGACACGAGTGCCGTACTCATTCAGTCGGTCAATAATCTCATGATGGATGCAGTAAGGATTGGTCTCAAGCTGTATGACCTGTGGCTTGATTTCTGCGGCAGCAAGCAGACGCTCAAGCTTCTCACCGTGGAAGTTAGAGATGCCAAGGCTCTTAGCCTTGCCGTCCTTGTAAGCCTTCTCCAATGTTTTATAGCCGGCGATGAAGTTGCCTGCCGGCTGATGGATAAACAGGAGGTCAACATAGTCAACCTGCAAGCGCTTTAATGTATCGTCAACAGCGTACTTGCTTTCATATACTGTCGGCCAAAGTTTTGTAGAGAGGAAAACGTCCTCACGCTTTACGATGCCCTCGTCGATAGCACGTTTCAGTCCACGGCCTACACCTTCCTCGTTCATGTAGGCGTTGGCAGTGTCTATCATGCGGTAGCCCATTTTCAGAGCCTCATAGACAGAGTTCTCTGAATCCTTATCACTTATTTGAAATGTTCCGATACCAAGAATCGGACTCTTAACTCCATTTGCTAATGTTACGTATTCCATAATTTTCTTTTTATTTATTTCTTGATTACGATTGCAAAGGTACTGCTTTTTCAGCATACCACATTTACACAAAATACCGTCAATAGATACAATTTTTCAGAAAGTAAGTCTTAAACTAAAAACCGCCACTACAAAATTGCAGTGACGGCTTCTTATTGTTCCTCCTTATTTATTTTATTTACTTTCCTCCAGTATCTTATAAATCTCATCGCGGCTGAGCTTGCGGGCACAGCCAGGAGTGAGGATGGCGGTGTCAGCGACCTTGCGAAGGATAGCGTCGTCAGTGATTCCCATCTCTGAGAGTTTGGATGGCATACCAATCTCTTTGATGAAACCGGCAAGGGAATCAATGCCTTCAGCGCCAACCTGTTCTGTCGACTTGCCCTGCGGGTTAATGTGCCATACTTCCTCTGCCCAGCGTGCGAACTTCTCAGTGTTGTCTTTCAGCAGATAGCGGTAGAGTGCTGGGTGAATTGCTGCGAGACCAGCGCCGTGGTTACAGTTGGTGTAGGCACCAAGCTGGTGCTCAATCATGTGGCATTGGAAGTCAGTCTTCTTGCCGTTCTTCAATATTCCGTTCTCACCCATAGCAGAGTCCCACATCAATTCGCCACGTGCGAAGTCGTCATCAGAATTCTTCTTTATAGCGCGGATGTTACGGATTACATTGCGCTGCACAGCCTCGTTAATCTCATCGCTGACATTATTCTCTGATGGTTTACCGAAATAAGTCTCCATGCAGTGGCTCAGTGTATCAAAAGCACCACTGATTACCTGCTTCATCGGAACGGTCTTTGTCAAGTCGGCATCGAGAATGGCAAAGTCGGCGAATGCTCCGCCCATACCGTTTTTCTGCTTAGTTTCCTCATTAGTAATCACTGCGCCATTGTTCTCCTCAGAGCCAGTGCCGCTTGCTGTAACGATGACGCCCATAGGAATGAACTCCGTCGGCATCTTATGCTCCTGGAACTCCATAGTCCAGATGTCCTTGTCTGTCTTTGCCTGTGCTGAGACGATCTTGCAGCAGTCTGACACTGAGCCTCCGCCAACGGCAAGGATGAAGTCTACATTGTTCTCACGGGCAATACGTGCTCCTTCCTGAACCTTTGCGTAAGTAGGGTTGGACATTATGCCACCGAAGTCAAATACGCTTTTGCCAGCCTCCTTCAGCACAGCCACAACCTTGTCATACAGTCCAGTGCGCTTAATGCTGCCGCCGCCGTAAGCAAGCAAAACGTTCTTGCCATAATGAGACAGTTCAGCTTTCAATGCGTCAAATGCGACGCCACTGCCAAAGTGTATTCTTACCGGATAACGAAAATCAAATTTTTCCATGTCTATGTGTCTTTTTAATTTCGATTGCAAAGGTACGAATATTTTCTAATCCACCTTTTACACAAAATACGTCTTACCTTTATCTTTTTTCCGAAAGTGAATTTCGATTGTAAAGCATGGAATACGTTTCTGAAAAAATATCCTCATCAGCGGAATTTTGTGTAAAAGCAACCTGACAGAAAGTCTATATCTTTGCACCCGTAATCAAGATAAAGGTTTAAGGTAATGGTAATGAAAACAAGATTGTATTTATTAGGATTGGCTCTGTTGGCAATGGTAATGGTATCTCTGTCGGCATGCAGCAGTGATGATGATGACGTATTGACGGACAACACTGAGAAGACAAACAACAGTAATTCAGGTAACGCCGCTCCAAATGACTCTACCAATAACAACTCTGCAAGCTTGCAGAACGACTCTACCGTCAGCAACGACTCCATTCTGATAGTATTCTTCTCACGTGCAGGCTACAATTATAACGGTTCCACAACCAACTTGAAGTGGACTGACCTGGGCAACACTGCTGTTATGGCAGGCTACATACAAGAACGCACCGGCGCAAAGACTTTTGAGATTGTTCCGGCTGATCCATATCCAAACGACTATATGGAAGCTGTTGCGCGAAATATGCAGGAACGCAATGCAAATGCCCGTCCGGCTATCCTCAATCCTCTCAATATGGACATGAGCCATTATAACCGCGTATTCATTGGCTCTCCAGTTTGGGCAAGTGGCGCACCAATGATTATGCGCACTTTCTATGAGACATACCGCAACCAACTCCGTGGCAAGACATTAATACCATTCGGCACTCACGAGATGAGTGGCATTTCAAGTCTTGTACGCACAATGCGTGAGGAACTTGGCGACAATGACAACACATATCTGACAGAGAAAGGAATGATTGGCAGAACAATTACAGAAGCCAGCTCACGCCGTGAAGTTCTTGACTGGTTGTCATCAATAGGATTCTAACACACAATAAGTAAAACTATGAAAAAGTTAATGGCATTATTTGCAGCAATGCTTCTCATCGTTACGGGAGCAAGCTGCAAGAGCAACAAAGATGATGATTGACGACGGTGAATACACCATGAGCCGCTTCGCCGGAATGTATGGCTTCACCTACGAAGGCATGGAAAACAACAAGAGCCAGGCTAAAGAACTAAGGAGCAAACTATAATAGAGATTAAGTGGTTAGA
>CAZZNO010000205.1:0-4554 GCA_964655685.1 uncultured Prevotella sp. | reverse complement strand
CCGCACTCTTAACCCTCACTCATCCTCGAAGCGAAGCGAGAGGTGAGTGGGGGTGTGGACAAAGGGTGTAGGGAAACAACCCTGGAGGGGTTGCCGCTGGTAAACGCTTGGTAGCCAGCGGCGACCCTCCGCGGGTCGGGGGCACACCCTGTACAACACCCCGCCTCACCTGCTTCGCAGGATGAGACGTGTTAAGCAAGCGGCGAGCCCGCTGGGCTCATTTTGATACACCCTTTTAAGCAAGCGGTGAGGCCTTCAGCCTCGTTTTAATGCATAATGTATAATGCATAATTGGGGTGGGGGCGGTAATTATGCATTATGAATTATGCATTATGAATTAAGGATACTCCCTCTTTAAAGCGTTGTGTCTTTCTTGTAATTTTTTTATATAATAATCAAGATGAAGAAAACATATAATCCATTGGTTTCTCTTGTGTTCTGCCGACTGGCAGCCTATGTGGGCATGCTGTTGCTTGTCTGCCTGCCTTGCCGGCTTGCGGCTTCAAACAGCGCGCCTGTAGCAGCAGGGGATGCCGGAGATGGGACGGCAAGCTATGGCAAACGTGTCAAAAGCCTTGCAGAAGGGGCGTGGCAGGGGTCAGAATGGATTTCGGCTGCCGATGCGCCTGTAGCCACATGGCGTGCCGACCAGAATCCGCGTTCTGCCGACGGATCCAGCTGGTTTGTGTCAACAGTCAAGAACGATAAGAGGGTTGTTTCGGCAAAGTGGATGACGACGAGCCTTGGCGTGAACGTGATTTACGTGAACGGCAAGCCGATAGGCAGCGAATTTCTAAAACCCGGCTTTACACATTATGCCAAGACGAAACGCTCGTTTACATATGACGTTACCGATGCCTACAACTGCAAGGCAGGAGCGGAGAATGTGCTTTCGGCACAAGTCACGCCGGGTTGGTGGGCTGACAAGATAATCACGCCTGGCGACCATATTGGCATGATAGGCAAGAAGGTGGCTTTCAGAGGTGTAATGGAACTTACCTTTAGTGACGGCACGAAGAAGCTCTATGGCACAGGCACGAAAAACTGGCGGGCAGGCGTTGCGGGTCCTGTCACACACGCTGGCATATTTGACGGCGAGGAATATGACGCACGCCTTAAGCCGGGCTATGACACGCCGGAGAAGCTTTCGGTGCCGGAGGTGAACAAGGAGTTCAACGGGCAGATATTGCCGTCAACCGGTGCAGAGGTCTATTTGCGCACGGACTTGGCAATGAAGCCGGTGCGTGCCTACGTCTGGAAAGGCGTGACAGGCGCCTCGGACAATGCTTATGGCAGGGTGACGGTGGTTCGCAACTATTCGCCAAACGATGAGATGACTGTGAAGGCAGGCGAGAACCTTGTGATAGACTTCGGGCAGAATGCTGCCGCCATTCCGCAGTTTGTGTTCAAGGCAAAGGGTGGCGTTAGGTTGACCTGTCTGCCCTCGGAGATTCTCAACGACGGCAACGGTGCCAAGAGCCGTGGCATGGACGGGCCGGAGGGCAGCTGCCACAGGCGGAACTTGCGCCTCTCGGAAAAATGCATGAGGCTGGAATATACTTTCGGCGATGCCGGCGGATTTGTCGGGTTCCACCCCGAATGCACGTTCTTCGGCTATCGCTTTGTCTCTATCTCTGCCGATGGCGACGTGACTATAAAGTCAATACACTCAGTGCCTGTGACGTCCATCACGAAGGAAATGGAAATAGGCTCTATCACGACAGGCAACAAGGACATCAACCAGCTCATATCCAATGCCCGATGGGGGCAAAGGTCCAACTACCTCTCTGTTCCTACCGACTGCCCTCAGCGTGACGAGCGCCTTGGTTGGACAGCCGACACGCAGGTGTTTACCGAGACGGGCACGTTCTTTGCCAATACCGACCACTTCTTCCGCAAGTGGATGCGTGACATGCGCGACACGCAGTCGCCTCTCGGCGCATTCCCCGGCGTGGCTCCTTGGGGAGAATATTGCAGCGATGAGGGCAACATGATGAGGGTAGGCTGGGCTGATGCCGGCATCATAGTGCCTTGGACAGTGTGGAAGCAGTTTGGCGACAAGACAATTGTCAACGAGAACTGGGCGGCAATGGAAAAATACATTGGTCACATCAGTGATACTAAATATGACCATACGACGCTGTCTGCCGAAAATGGTAACTTCCAATGGGCTGACTGGCTGAGCTATGAGCCTTTGGAGAGTTGCAGCGGTAGAATAAGAGGGGCTGATGGCAAGACTTCATCAGATGCCATAGCCTACTGGAATTACCTTAGCGCAAGCTATTGGGTCATTGACGCTGAAATGATGGCAGACATGGCAAAGGCAACGGGGCGTGACGCTGCACGTTACCGCCAAATGGCAGACAATGCCAGGGCTTACATAAGGCAACAGTTCTTCGACGCCGACGGACGGTTCAAGACAGCCGTGCTCAACACCATGCAGACACCTGCGCTCTTTGCCTTGAAGAACAATATTGTTGACGGCTCAGCAAAGGAAGAGATGATTAAGCGGCTGCGTCAGAACTTCGCCGACCACGGCGGCTGCCTGCAAACGGGCTTCCTCGGCACGTCAATCCTCATGCAGACCCTCACCGACAACGGCATGGCAGACATAGCCTACAACCTGCTTTTCCAGCGCAAGAACCCGAGCTGGCTCTATTCTGTAGACAACGGCGCAACCACCATGTGGGAGCGCTGGAACAGCTACACAAAAGACAAAGGCATGGGGCCAAGCGGCATGAACAGCTTCAACCATTATGCCTACGGCTGCGTGTGTCAATGGATATGGGAAACAGCCGCAGGCATCAGCGCCGACCCAGCTGACCCAGGTTTCAAGCACATCATAATGAAGCCGCTGCCCGACAAGCGTCTCGGCTACATGAAAGCGGAATATAAATCAGCTGCCGGAGTGATAAAGAGTGAATGGAAATACGAGGGCGACAAGTGGACGTGGAAGTTCACAGTGCCTAAAGGCGCAACTGCAACTGTCACTCTGCCCGGCGAAAAGACTTCTAAAGTTTATAAGGCAGGCAGCTATACAAAGACTATGAAGCTGTAATCAATGGTTTTGTGCATTTGCGCCGAACATCGACTATATGCGTGTGGAGCAACAATAAGCATGGAGATGTTGTTTGGTTTTTAGGTTTTATATAATTAAGGGTGTAGGCACAGTTCCTACAAGAGTTTAATCTTATGCCTCGGCATATCCTGTTGGCGAACGGGATGTGTCGGGGCTATTTATAGTAAATCAGACACGTAATATAAGTTTTTACAAAAAGTCTTCTGAGAATCGCGTATTTGCAACGAGGCAGTAGGTTGCTCGCAAATACGCGATTCTCAGCCTTAGTTGCAAACGACTGATTATCAACAGCTTGTAAAAATGGTCCATTTTCGGCTGCTTTCGGGCTTCTTCTTTACGGCGTAAACGTCTCACTATTACGCCGTAAAGAGCACTTTCCTACGCCGTAAATGTAACTCATTTACGCCGTACAGAAGGCACAAAAGCGCCGTACAGACGATGCTCACGCGGCTGACGTGCGTCGACTCGGGGGCACGAGAGGTCAAATGTTAAACGTTTTAACTTCCAGATTGCCTATCTCAGAGACCCCATTTTTTTGTCAGTTTTCATTACATATCCCGTTTTCGGCAATGCCGCCCGCACATCATAAAAGACGTAAACGTAATGGAGGACAGCGACGAGTGCCGCGCCCTGCAATGTCACCCCATGCCTCTGCACCCTGCAAAGCGAGAGAAAGATGGGTGTGTAAAAAACAAGTGGAAAGAGTTGCGGATGTGTCGGGAAATGCTTAATTTTGCGGAAAACAAAAAGGGCTTAATATGGCAGACAAGAACGATGTTCGTCGGCTACAACGATATGACAGTTATAAAAAGACGTTAGGACTATGACAAAGCTAAATGAGTTTGGTTTGAGCGACTGGACTATGTCTGACCTACGCTCTGTCTTCAGCCAATACCCGAATATCAAGAAAGTCATTCTGTTCGGCTCGCGTGCTAAAGGCAACTATCGAACAGGCTCTGACATAGACTTAGCCTTGGTCGGCGACGGCATTGACCATAAGGAAATCCTGCAAATCTATAATGATATTGATGACCTCGGATTATTGTATAGAATCGATCTCCTCGACTATAACCAACAGAAAGGCAAGCCGATAGGAGAGCATATTGACCGAACGGGCAAGGTGTTCTATCAGAAGAAAGAGTCAGGCGACCCCACCCCCGGCCCCTCCCCTAAAGAGGGAGGGGAGCCTGCAAAGCCGAAGACATCATAGCTCACCTCTTTAATGCCTCTCCCCCAAAAGGGAGTGTGACACAAGGTCGGGTGCCGCGTCTCTACCTCTGGAGGGTGTATCAAAAAGAGCCCGGAGGGCTCACCGCACTCTTAACCCTCACTCATCCTCGAAGCGAAGCGAGAGGTGAGTGGGGGTGGGCAATGGGTGTAGGGAAACAACCCTGGAGGGGTTGCCGCTGGTAAATGACCGGTATCAAGCGGCGACCCTTCACAGGGTCGGGTGCACACCCTACGCAATACCCCGC
>CAZZNO010000204.1:0-4649 GCA_964655685.1 uncultured Prevotella sp. | reverse complement strand
TGTCTGCCCCTCGATGAGTGTCTTATAACCGCTCATCTGCAATGCACTGAAATGACAGAATACATCTTTTCCATCTTCACAAGTGATAAAACCGTAACCTTTTGCGGCGTTAAACCACTTTACAGTTCCTTTTTTCATTTTCCATTCTCCTTTCCAAAAATATCTATTAAACAACCATTTTCAGGTGTCTAATCAATGCCAAGCGTTCTTTTATGCTCGTCCAACAAGTGCCGATATATGTAAAAACCCCATTTGGTTTTACCTTCCCTTTTTATGGCATACCCGATAGGCAATTTTTCGTTTTTCATCAACTCTCTGAGTGTAAGCACATCCATGTGAAGCTCTTTGGCGGCTTTTTTTGTAGACACTCTCACTTCTTCCATTTTCTTTTACCTCAGTATGTTCGTTTTGCTATTGCTTATGTTCGTATAATGGTTATCCTTTTCGTTTGGTTGACTAAACTTTTTGAGTAAAAAGTTTGCTTACTGGAACATCTAATGCCGCTGCTAATGCTTTCAGTGTTCCGACCATAGGTTCATGTTCTTTGTTACTTTCAAGGTTTGCTATGGTTGTTCTGCTTACTCCTGATTTTTGAGATAACTGTTCCTGAGTAAGTTTTTTCTTTTCTCTCAATTCTTTAATACGATACGCCATTATTGTGCCTCCTTTCTTGTTGTCCGTTTGTTTACTCGACTGAACAATTTGAGTATAGCCGACTAAACATCAAATGTCAAGTACAATTTACAAAAAAATTGACTTTTTCATTTTTCTATTGTATAATAGACTTGACAACGAGAGGAGGTGTCAAAATGACGTTAGGACAGATTATAAGGGCTTATAGGGAAGAAAATCATTTGAGCATGGACGATTTTGCTAAGGCAAGTGGATTAAGCAAAGGCTACATATCTCAGCTTGAAAATAACATCAATCCAAAAACAAAAGAACCGCCTGTTCCGTCTATCAATTCTATTAAAAAAGCTGCGAATGGTATGTTTATGACTTTCGATGAACTATTTTCACAGCTTGACGATAATTTGAGGGTTACTGTTTCTCCAGAGAAAGTGAGAATGGCAAAAAAGGCTATCCGAATCCCCGTTCTTGGCAATGTAGCGGCTGGTATTCCTATTGAAGCCATTGAGGATGTCATAGATTATGAAGAAATTTCAGAAGAACTCGCACATACAGGAGACTTTTTTGCACTGAGGATAAAGGGTGATTCTATGGACCCTGAAATCAGGGATGGAGATACTGTTATAGTAAAAAGACAAGAAAGTGCAGATACAGGAGATATTGTTATTGTTCTAGTAAATGGGGATGCTGCTACCTGTAAAAGATTAGTTCGCTATCGTGAGGGAATACGTCTCATTCCTATCAACCCTGCTTATGAACCTATGTATTATAGTGAGGATGAGGTTATAGAAAAGCCTGTTCGCATTGTTGGAAAAGTTGTAGAAAACAGAAGAAAATATTAAAATACAAAACCGCCCTTGCTACCAACAAGGACGGCTTGTGAGAACACCACCGGAAAGTCCGATGTATGCTCGCCTGAACACCTTGCATTATATCATCTTCCCGGTAAAAATACAAGCTACCGGGCATTTTTATGCCCTTTTTAAGAAGGAGGATGATCTTATGCGTATGGGTAATGGAAATGGTTCTATTTACAAAACAAAAGACAAACGCCGAAAGCCATGGCGTGTTATGATTACAGTTGGTGTAGAATATGACGAAAATATTGGAAAAGCAAGGCAGAAACGAAAAACGATTGGTTATTATGCAACTCAGAAAGAAGCCATAACAGCCTTAAATCAATACAAGGAAAATCCGTATGATATTGATACTGATAAAGTCACTTTCTCAGAAGTCTACGAAAAATGGAGTTCCGAGCATTTTGAGAAAATTGTTCCGTCTGCTACAAGGACATGGAAATCTGCTTACTCCTATTTTTCATCATTTCATAATATGCGATTTGCAGCAATCCGTCCAAATCACATTGAAGGTTGTATTAAAGATGCGAAAGTTGGAAATAGCACCAAACAGCGAATGAAATCTCTTTGTAATATGCTATACCGATATGCAATGAAATATGAAATTGTGAATGTAAATTATGCCGATATGTGTGATTCTATAAAAAGAGGAAAGCCTAGTATTGTCCGTATACCATTTTCTGATGAGGAAGAAAAGATTTTGTGGGACAATATCGACTTTCCTTTTGTTGATATGGTGCTTATTGGAATTTACTCAGGATGGAGACCACAGGAGCTTGCTGTTTTAAAGGTGGCAGATGTTGATTTAGGGCAACGAACATATATCGGTGGTCTGAAAACTGATGCCGGGAGAAACAGGATTGTTCCTATACACAGTAAAGTATACGAATTGGTTAAGAAAAACTACGAAAAGGCTGTGTTAATGAACAGTGAATACCTTTTTAATGACGAAAACGGACAGCAAGGCACTTTCCTTACTTACGACAAATACCGTAACCGATTTAATAAGATCAATAAGCGTTTTCATCTCAAACACAGACCGCATGATACAAGACATACATTTATTACAAAAGGGAAAAATGCAAATATGAATGAGTATGTTTTGAAAATGATAGTCGGCCATGAAATCATGGATGTTACAGAAAAAGTTTATACTCACAGAACAATGGATGAGCTAAGAAAAGAAATAGAAAAAATCGAATAGTTTTGGGTGCTATGGTTGGGTGCTATATGGGTGCTACTCGGGTGCTATCAGCTCCATTTTTCTCCATTTAGTATCAACTTAATACATTTTTTCACAAGTTGCAAAAATGCCGTAACCTTTTGAGATTACGGCATTTTCTACATTTCTTATAAAATTCCGCTTAGAACTTACCAGCGTCTGCTGCTTCCTGTACGGAAACAGTGAGTGTTGATTTTCCTACATTTTTATTCCATTTGAGTGCTATACGAGTGCTACCAAAAACACTTTTCATACATTTATTTAGACTAAGTATATCTGTGATATGCTTTTTGTGTCAACACTTTTTTAAATATTGTGATGAACAGAATCCAGTATACTGTACCCCGTCAATGATTGTCTGCACATAGAACCACTTAACGCCACCAGATACATTGTAATATCCGTACATCTTCACTTCTGTATTCTTAGGCATAACTACAAGTGCTTTCTTATTTGTTCCGGCATCATTTCTCATGTAGAGTTTTGCTGTCGTTACATAGGTTCCGGCAAGTGAAGAATCTTTTTTCTTTGCACTGCAAGTAGCTGTAACCGTTTTCCGAACAGTCTGTGTCTGGCTCTGTGTTGTGTTTGTAGTTGTTGCAGCACTGCCATTCAAAATCTCATTGACTTTTTTCTGAACTGTTGCGTAGTCATATCCGGCATTAGCAAGTGCTGTCTTTCTCGGAACACCACTTCCCCATTTACCTGCGATTACCTCTCTGGCAATCGTTTCTATATCCTTACCACTTTCCTGCTTCGGAGCTGATACCGTATTGTTTGTATATTTTGGAGTTATGAAACCACGGATGTATTTACCATTCAGAGATACGGTTCTCTTTTTTACGGAATTATTATAGTTACCTTCTTCGATAACCATATAACCGGCAGACTCATAAACTTCTATTACAGTTCCGACATGATCCGGGGCACCAGTGTTATCTCCGACTCCATTATCCTGCCAATCATAGAGAATAGCATCTCCCGGTTTGGGGATATATGAATCTTTTTCCACCCATACTCCCATGCTTTTAGCTGCTTTAATAAGATAAGCACAACTAATTTCTATTGGCATAATTGCCGTATAGCCGAGTTTTACAGCTAATGCAGACCATGTGCAGGCACACCACGCCCATGTGTACAGCATTTTTGTTTTTCTCGGAAGCTGTGCCGCTGGAAGCGTATTATAAATATCAATAATCTCTTTGTGAGAACCATCACTCTCTTTCTTTCCGTCCCAACTTTTTACGAGGTCTACTACCTCTTGTCTTGAATACTCCATCTTTTCCTCCTTTTTTGAACAGAACATATCATAATATTCCTGGCTATATGATGCTCTTTCGTTTAATGCACTTTGACTCTGATCCTTTGGATTTTCAAATTTTTTAGTAAAAATATTTGAAGCATCTTTTACCGTCTTTGCGGATTTTAAAGCTGTCAACACACCTTTATAACTGCCGCTTAATTCAATCCACATAAATTCGAGCTGCATTTCTTCATCTGCAATAGATTTGTCTAACTTTTTTGCATAATTAAGTAAATTCTGTTTTCTGCTCCAGTAAGTCCATTGACAGTAGCCGTACCCGGCAGAATCCTTTGCAAAATTGCTATACGAACCATCGTCAACAGCTTTCGTATAGGATTCGTCAGTATGCCCCACTTTTTTCTGGCATGAATCCTGCAGATTATTTGGTTTAAAACCACTCTCAGCTCTGATAGAACCCATAGCTGCCGCAATGGCTACTTCTGGTAATCCTTTATCTTTTAGAAAGTTCCATGCCCTTTCCTGTGCTGTTTTTCCTCTTAAAGCCATTATTTATCGCCTCCCTTAAAATAAATTGAGCCGGACGTTTTTAACATCCGGCTCATAGGCTCTGCTGCTTATTTCACTATTCTGTTTTCCCGCCGGACAAATCTCCGAACAGAGTTCCGATGGTTTTTAT